>PLDT01000353.1:222-12289 GCA_003136255.1 Actinomycetota bacterium | reverse complement strand
CCCTCACATGGGATAACACACCCATTTCGGAGGACGCCATTCACCGCCTGGTTCTGTGGAATATCGACCTGACCCTGGTCGATGTGGCCCGGGCGACCAGGGCGGCCTACGCCGAAGCGTTCGGTGCGATCGCGGGCCGTCCGCTGGTCCAGCTGCCGCAGATGGCGGGGCGGTCGGAGTCGGAGATCTTCTTCGACGCGCTCGCGCTGAACGGCGTGGACATGCGAGCCGAGGGGCAAGCCGAGCACCTGCTCGAGCCCTTCAGCGCCGAACTAGCCGCCGCTCTCCAAGCCCGGCACGACGAACTCAAGCGGGACGGCCGGGTGCTGCCGGGCGCCACCGAGGCGCTGGCGGCGGTGGCCAAGCTGGACGGCACGGTCCAGACCGTGCTGACCGGCAACAGCAGGCCGACCGCGGTGCTCAAGCTGCGCGCGTTCGGCCTGGACGGCTTCGTCGACTTCGACATCGGCGGCTACGGCTCCGAGGCCTATCCGAAGGGCACCCTGCTCCGGGTGGCCCGCCAGCGCGCGGGGACCAAGCACGGCGTCACGTTCGGCGAGGACGCCGCGGTGTACGTCGCGGACTCGCCCCGGGACGTCGAGGCGGCCCGGGTTGGCGGGGCCAGGTCGCTCGCGGTGGCCGGCGGCCGGGCCAGCGCCGCCGAACTGCGCGACGCGGGCGCCGACGCGGTGCTGGCGGACCTGGGCGACACCGCGGCGTTCGTGACCCTCATCACCCGGCTCACCGCCGGCGCATAACCCCCCGGGCGTTGCCAGGCACGCCAGGATGGCACGATGCTGTGAAGATGGACACCAGTGACCTGACCAGCCGCGGCTACGGAGCGGTGCTCTGGGAGCCGGATCAGCAGACGATCCACGACGCCCGGGTCACCCGGTTCATGCGCTGGCTGGCCGGCCGCGGGCCCGCCTTCGGCAGCTACGCCGACCTGTGGCAGTGGTCCGTGACCGAGCCCGGGCCGTTCTGGACGGCGGTCTGGGACTACTTCGAGGTGCTCGGCCACCGCGAGCCGGGCCCGGTGCTCACCGGTGAGGTCATGCCCGATGTGCAGTGGTTCACTGGCGCCACTTTGAACTACGCCCGTAACGCACTGAGGACCGCGTGGACCGATCCCGATCGTACGGCGATCATTTATGATTCCGAACGACCCCGGTCTGGACATCTGACCTACGCTCAACTCGCCCACCAGGTCGCGCGGGTGGCGCGGGGGCTGCGGGCGCTGGGTGTCCGCCGCGGCGACCGGGTCGCGGCCCTGCTGCCGAACGTGCCCGAGGCGGTCATCGGCCTGCTGGCGGCGGCCAGCATCGGCGCGATCTGGTCGTCGTGCTCGCCCGACTTCGGCGCGCGCAGCGTCATCGACCGGTTCGCGCAGATCGAGCCGACCGTGCTCATCACCGGCGACGGCTACTGGTACGGCGGCAAGAAGTTCTCCCGGGCCGAGATGGTCGACGAGGTGGTGGCCGCCCTACCGGGCCTGTCCGCGGTGGTGCTGGTCGACCTGATCGAAGCGGCCGATGGCTTCCCGGACCAGTTCATCCGCTGGGACGACCTGGGGGCGGAGGGCGGCGAGCGCGAGCCCGAGTTCGACGAGGTGCCGTTCGACCACCCCCTCTGGGTGGTCTACTCCTCGGGCACCACGGGCCTGCCCAAGCCGATCATGCACGGGCACGGCGGGATCGTGCTCGAGCACCTCAAGGCGCTCGCCTTCCATCAGGACCTGCGGCCCGGCGACGTCTTCGCCTGGTACACCACGACCGGCTGGATGATGTGGAACTACCTGGCCGGAGGCCTGCTGGCCGGCCTGACCATCGTGCTGTACGACGGCAGCGCCACCTACCCGGGCACCGACCGGCTGTGGCGGCTGGCCGCCGAGCACGCCGTCACCTACCTGGGGGTCGGCGCTCCGTACCTGGTGGCCTGCATGAAGGCGGGGCTGCGCCCAGGGGACGAGGTCGACCTGTCCGCGTTGCGGGCCATCGGCTCGACCGGATCGCCGCTGCCGCCTGAGGCGTTCGGCTGGGTGTACGACCGGGTCTCCAAGGACCTGCTGCTCGGCTCCTTTTCCGGCGGTACCGACCTGTGCACGGGCTTCGTGGGTCCCTGCCCGCTGCTCCCGGTCCGGGCCGGCATCATCTCCGGCCGCTGCCTGGGCGCGGCGGTGCACGCCTACGACGAGAACGCCCAGCCGGTCGTCGGCCAGGTCGGCGAGCTGGTCATTACCCAGCCGATGCCGTCCATGCCGGTCGGTTTCTGGAACGATCCCGGCGGCGTCCGGTACCGGGAGAGCTACTTCGACGTCTACCCCGGGGTCTGGCGGCACGGCGACTGGATCGAACTGCTGCCCGACGGCGGGTGCGTCATCTACGGCCGGTCCGACGCCACCCTCAACCGCGGCGGGGTCCGGATGGGCACCAGCGAGTTCTACCGCGTGGTCGAGGGCTTCGCCGAGGTCGGCGACAGCCTGGTGGTGGACACCGGCCAACTCGGTGCGCAGGGGCGGCTAATGTTGTACGTGGTACCCGCGGCGGGCTGCGAACTCGACGACGACCTGGTCGCCCGGCTCCGTGCCGCGCTCCGGTCCCAGCTCTCACCGAGGCATGTGCCGGATGAGATCCACCGGGTGCCAGGTATCCCGCGGACGCTGTCCGGGAAGAAGCTAGAGGTGCCAGTGCGCAAGATCCTGCTCGGGACTGAGCCGGAGCGAGCCGCCGACCCGAACGCGCTGGCCGACCCCGAAGCCCTCGCCTACTTCACGAGGTTCCGGACGCCTGATCCACCGCGGTTACTTTAAGAAACGACTCCGTCACAATGGGGTGGCAGAGTCGTTCCGGGTCAGCACAGCACCAAACCACAAAGGAGTGGACAGTGGACGCGATGGCGGACAGCGCCGATCTCGAGACCAGGGAAGCCCTCCTGGTCAAGGCAGCCCAGGCCTGGCTGGACGATCCCGCGCTGGACCCCGCCCTGCTGGGCGGTGAAGGCGACAGCGTCCTGTGTTACCTGCGCGCCTACTACCACCGGGTCGCGACCGAGGACCTGCCCTCGCCCTCGCGGCTGGCGGCGGTCGCGCAGGCCCACGCCGAGCTCGGCCTGCTCCGGCCGCAGGGCCGGGCGCTGGTCCAAGTCCGGGCGCCGGGGCATGCTCATCTGGACTCGGTCACCCCGGCCAGCCTGGTGGTGGACATCGTCACCGACGACATGCCCTACCTGGTCGACTCGGTCACGACCCGGCTGAACCGCCATAAGGCCGAGATCCAGCTGCTGATCCATCCCCTGCTGAGCGTGCGCCGGGACGTCACCGGCGCGCTGCGCGAGATCGTCGGCGTGTGCAGCGATGCCGCGGCCCAGGACAAGCCGGGCGACGGCGCGGCTGCCGCCGGTGAGCTGACCGAATCGTGGATCCACGTCGAGCTCGAACCGCCCGGCGACGGCGTCACGGCCGAAGGGCTGGAGGCGGACCTGCGCCACGTGCTCGAGGACGTGCGGGTGGTGGTCGAAGACCAGCAGCGGATGGCGGCGACGGCCCGCGGGCTGGCCAACGGCCTGGCCGAAGAGCCCGGCAGTTCAGCTGGGGGGGACGACCCCCCCAGCGACGACGTGGCCGAGTTCGGCGCCCTGCTGCGCTGGCTGGCCAGCGGCTACTTCACCTTCCTCGGCTATCGCGAGTACGACCTGATCCGGTCCCCGGAGGGCGCCGGCCTGCGCCCGGTGCCAGGAACCGGGCTCGGCATCCTCCGGCACGACCGCCAGGGCGGCCACTCGCTGCGTAAGATGTCCAGCCAGGTCGCGCGCCGGGCCCAGGATCCGGACGAGCGGCTGGTGCTGGCCAAGGCGAACTCCCGGTCCACCGTGTACCGGGCCAACTACCTGGACTACGTCTCGGTCAAGAAGCTCGGCCCGGACGGGACGGTCATCGGGGAGTACCGCTTCCTCGGCCTGTACACGCACGCGGCGCACACCGCGCCCATCGCCGGCATCCCGGTGATCCGGGGCAAGCTGGCCTACGTCCTGGCCGAGGCCGGGCTGTCCCGGGACAGCCACGACGGCAAGGACCTGATCGAGATCCTCGAGGACTATCCGCGCGAAGAACTCTTCGAGATCTCGGCCGAAGAGCTCACCCCGATCGCGCTGGGCGTGCTGCGGCTGAGCGAACGCAAGCAGACCCGGCTGTTCCTGCGCCGGGACCGCTACGGCCGGTACATGTCCTGCCTGGTGTACCTGCCGCGGGACCGGTACACCACCAAGCTCAGGCTCCGCGCGCAGGACATCCTCACCCAGGCGCTGAACGGGGCGTCGGTCGACTACAGCGCGACCATCGGCGACTCGGCCCTGGCCCGCCTGTACGTGGTGGTCCGGGGCGAGCGGGGCCGGCCGGTCCCGCACGTGGACACGGCCGCGCTGGAGCGCAGGCTGGCCGCCGCGGTCCGGTCCTGGGACGAGGACCTGTCCGCCGAGGCGATCCGGGTGCTCGGCGAGGAGCGGGCCAGGACGCTGCTCGAGCTGTGCGGGGCGAGCATCCCCGAGACGTACAAGGCGGACATCTCCGCGCAGGACGCGGTCGACGACCTGACCACGATGCTCGGGCTGCGGGAGGCGGGCCTGCAGTTCGCGGTCCGGCTGGTCGAGCACGTGGAGCGGTGGGCGCTGGTGATCTACCGGTCGGGCTCGCCGATCACGCTGTCCGACGTGCTGCCGCAGCTGCAGCACATGGGGCTCGAGGTGGTCGACGAGCACCCGTACCAGTTCGCCGGGAGCTCGAGTGCCGGGTCGTTCTGGATATATGAATTTGGTCTGAGGCCTCCGGCGGCGGCCGCGGCCGGCAGTCTGCGGCTGGTCTTCGAAGAGGCCCTGACCGCGCTGTGGCACGGCGAGACCGAAGACGACGGGTTCAACGCGCTGGTGCTGACCGCGGGCCTGACCTGGCGCGAGGTGACGCTGCTGCGGGCGTGCGCGAAATACCTGCGCCAGGGCGGCGTGCGGTTCAGCGAGGACTACGTGCAGCGGGTGCTGCGGTCCAATCCGGCCATCACCCGGCTGCTGGTCCGGCTGTTCGAGTCCCGGTTCGACCCGGCCAAGCAGGACGGCGCGGCCGAGCGCTGCGAGGCCATCTTCGAGGAGATCCGCGGCCAGCTCGACGAGGTGGTCAGCCTCGATCACGACCGGATCCTGCGCACGTACCTGGCGCTGATCGACGCGACGTTGCGGACCAACTACTACCGGACGCAGAGCCCGGGCGGCGCCGAGGGGCCGCGTCCCCTGGTGCTCAAGCTCGCCCCCAGCACCATCCCGGGGCTGACGCAGCCGCGGCCGAGGTTCGAGATCTACGTCTTCTCGCCGCGGCTGGAGGCGGTGCACCTGCGCTTCGGCCGGGTGGCGCGCGGCGGGCTGCGCTGGTCGGACCGGCAGGAGGACTTCCGCACCGAGGTCCTCGGGCTGGTCAAGGCCCAGGAGGTCAAGAACGCGGTCATCGTCCCGTCCGGGGCCAAGGGCGGTTTCGTGTGCAAGCGGCTGCCCGATCCGTCCGATCGCGAGGCGTACCAGGGCGAGGTCCTGGCCTGCTACAAGACGTTCATCGCCGCCATGCTCGACGTGACCGACAACATCGAGGCCGACCAGGTGGTGGCGCCGCCGGAGGTCGTCCGGCGGGACGGCGACGACCCGTACCTGGTCGTGGCCGCGGACAAGGGCACCGCGACGTTCTCCGACACGGCCAATGAGATCGCCGCCCGGTACGGCTTCTGGCTGGGCGACGCGTTCGCCTCCGGTGGCTCGGAGGGCTACGACCACAAGAAGATGGGCATCACCGCGCGCGGCGCCTGGGAATCAGTCAAGATCCACTTCGCGGCGCTGGGGATCAACCCGGACACCGACGACTTCACCATGACCGGCATCGGCGACATGTCCGGCGACGTGTTCGGCAACGGGGTGCTCCTGTCCGAGCACATCAAGCTGGTCGCGGCGTTCGACCACCGGCACGTGTTCATCGACCCCGACCCCGATCCGGCGGCCAGCTTCGCCGAACGGGCCCGGATGTTCGCGCTGCCCCGGTCCTCGTGGGCCGACTACGACGCGGCCCTGATCTCGCCCGGCGGCGGGGTCTGGCCGCGCAGCGTGAAGTCGGTGCCGGTGTCGCCGCAGGCCCGCACGGTGCTCGGCCTCGACGCCGGGGTGAACGCGCTGCCGGTGGACGAGCTGATCTCCGCGATCCTGGCCGCCCCCGTCGACCTGCTGTGGAACGGCGGGATCGGCACTTACGTGAAGGCCAGCCACGAGTCGCAGGCCGACGCGGGGGACCGGTCGAACGACGCGGTCCGGGTCGACGCGTCGCGGCTGCGCACCCGGGTCATCGGCGAGGGCGGCAACCTGGGCCTGACCCAGGCGGCCCGGATCGAGTACTCGCTCGGCGGCGGGCTGGTGAACACCGACTTCATCGACAACTCGGCCGGGGTCGACACCTCCGACCATGAGGTCAACATCAAGATCCTGCTGGCCGACGCGATCCGGGCCGGCGCCATCCCCGCGGCCGCCCGGCACCAGTTGCTGGAGGACATGACCGACGAGGTCTCCACCTTGGTCCTGCGGCACAACTACTCACAGAACATGGCGCTGGCCGCGTCCCGGGCCCAGGCTTCCTCCCTGCTGCACGTGCACGCCCGCTACCTGCGCAAGCTGGTCCGGGACAAGCAGCTCGACCCGGAGCGGGACGTCTTGCCGAGCGAGCGGGAGATCGCCGAACGCCGGTCGGCCGGCGGCGGCCTGACCACACCGGAGTTCGCCCTGCTGCTCGCGCACACCAAGATCTCCGCCGACGACGACGTGCTCGCGTCCAACGTGCCCGATGACCCGTACCTGCGCCGGGTGCTGGACGCGTACTTCCCGGCCCAGCTGCGGGCGCGGTTCGCGGACCGGATGGAAGCACATCCGCTGCGCCGCGAGATCATCACCACCTCGGTGATCAACGAGATGATCGACACGTCGGGCGTCACCTTCTTGTTCCGGCTGATCGAGGAGACGGGCGCCTCGGTGCCCAACCTGACCCGGGCCTGGCTGGTGGCCCGGGACGTGTTCGACATGCCGGCCTTCTGGCGCCAGGTCTCCGAGCTCGAGGGCCGGGTCAGCCTGGCGGCCCAGATCACCCTACTGCTCGAAGGGCGCAAGCTCACCGAGCGCGCGGTCCGGTGGCTGCTGCACAACCGGCGCCCGCCGTTCGACATCTCGGCCACCGTGGGCTTCTTCGCGGACGGGGTGCGGACCGTGCGGGCCGGCCTGCCCAAGCTGCTCACCGGCCGGGACCTGTCCGGCTTCGACGAACGCCGGGACTCCTACCTGGCCCTGGACGTGCCGCTGGACCTGGCCGAGCGGGTCGCGGCCATGGTGCCGACGTACTCCGCCTTCGACGTCGTGCAGGTCGCCTCGGTGGCCGGGCGGCCCGTCGAGGAGACCGCCGACGTCTACTTCGACCTCGCCGACCGGCTGCAGATCACCCGGCTGCGGGACCGCATCACCGCGCTGTCGCGCGAGGACCGCTGGTCGACCATGGCCCGCGGGGCCCTGCGCGACGATCTGTACGCCGCGCTCGCCTCGCTGACCCAGGACGTGCTCGGGGTCAGCGGTTCGGGGCTCCCGCGGACGCCGGAGGAGCGGCTCGCGGCCTGGGTGTCGCGCAACGAGGAGGCGGTCGCGATGGCGACCCAGATGCTCGGGGAGATCTGGGAGAGCGAGCGCTTCACGTTCACCACCTTGTCGGTGGCCCTGCGCGCCATCCGGACCCTGGTCGCCTCGAGCTCGCTACCGCAAGCCTGAACCCTGACCCCGCTAGTAAGTGTGCCCGTAGGTGGGGCCGCCGCTGCCCGCGACGACCTGGGCCTTAGCGCCGTGGGTGGTCGACGGCGGGTCGACGGCCGCGAACTCGTACGTCCAGTTCGCGTTCACCCCGTGATCGCCCTGCTGCGTAGCCGGCGTGGTGATGATCGGGGCGAAGCCGGCCGGTATCGAGATCAGCGCCCCGAATACGTTGCCCGGGTGCTCGATCGTCGTGTTCAGGTACATGGCGTAGAGCACGAGGGCCCCGCCGTCGGCGGTCCGCAACGCGAACTGCGGCAGCGCGGCCCCCTCGAGCAGCCACTCGTAGGTCAGGCCCTGCGCGGCGTACGAGTGATCCAGCGCGGCCGCCGTGGCATACAGCCCGGTGGTCTGCGGCCCGCTCGCGATCGCCGCGGCGGCCGGCGCGGCGGGTCCCTCGTCGACCACGGCCGCCTGGGTCGGTCCCACGATGTTCGGCGGCAGCAGCAGGCTCGAGTCGTGCGCGCTGACCTTGGTGGCGTAGCCGTCGCTGTCCAGGGCGATGGCCGGGAGCGGCTGGTCGAGCGCCGCGGACCCGTCCAGGGTCCACTGCTCGGCCGCGCTGATCCGCTGGAAGACCATCACCGTGTTGACCGCGGGCGCCCGCTGAGCGCCGGTGACGGTGGTGACCGGGACCGCCACCACGAACCATTGCGGGAAGTTCGCCAGGGCCGGCACGTAGAAGGTCGGCGTGCCGTAGCTGTACTGCGTCACCGGCGTCCCCGTCTTAGACAGGGCCGCGTACTGGGCGTGCAGGAGGGACCACTGCGCATCGGCGACGATCGAGAGCCCTTGCACCTGGTCGCCCTGCTTCGCGGCCGCCGTGCTGGCCGCGACGTAGGAGCTGTATTCGGACCGCGCCTGCCCGATGGTCAGGCTGTGCACCGAGCTGGTGACCGCCTGGGCCGGGGCCGGCGAGGAACACCCCGCGGCGCTCAGCGCGACCACCGCGGCCACCGCCGCCGACCCGAGAACCCCCAGGTACGCGAGCCTGGTCCTGCCCCTTCCAAGTGCCACGCTAACGGAGAATACCGGGTCTGCCCGCCGGATTCGGCGCGCCCAGGTGAGCTGACTGATATGCACGTGCGTCTCGCGTACAATTTCGGGCGTGGCAGGTCTGGATCCGGCCGATGAGATCGCGGCACTGAAGTCGAAGCTCGCCAGCATAGCGGCGGTGCTCGACCCTGACGCCATGCGGACAGAGGCGGAAGGCCTGCGCGAACAGGCTGCCGATCCGGAACTATGGACGGACCAGGACCGGGCGCAGAAGGTGACCCGCCGGCTGTCCTACCTGGAGGCCGAACTGGCCCGGCTGGCCGGCCTGCACCAGCGGCTCGGCGACACCCAGGTGCTGTTCGACCTGGCCGAGAGCGAGAACGACCCGCCCACCCGCGACGAGGCGATGCGCGAGCTGTCCGCCCTGCGCAGGGAGATCGACGGGCTCGAGGTACGGACCCTGCTGAACGGCGAGTACGACGCCCGGGAGGCGCTGATCTCGATCAACGCTCAGGCGGGCGGCGCGGACGCGGCCGACTTCGCGGAGAACCTGCTGCGGATGTACCTGCGCTGGGCGGAGCGGCACAAGTACCCGACCGAGGTGTACGACACCTCGTACGCGGAGGAGGCGGGGATCAGGTCGACCACCTTCGCGGTGAACGCGCCCTACGCCTACGGCACGCTGCGCGGCGAGCACGGCACGCACCGGATGGTCCGCATCTCCAAGTACGACAACCAGGGCCGCAGGCAGACCTCGTTCGCCGGGGTCGACGTGATACCGGTGGTAGAGCAGACGGACCACATCGAGATCCCCGAGGACGAGATCAGGGTCGACGTGTTCCGCTCCAGCGGGCCCGGCGGCCAGGGGGTCAACACGACCGACTCGGCGGTCCGCATCACCCACCTGCCCACCGGGATCGTGGTCTCCTGCCAGAACGAGCGCAGCCAGATCCAGAACCGGGCCTCGGCCATGGCCGTGCTGCAGGCCAAGCTGCTCGAGCGGCGGCGGCAGGAAGATGCCGAGCAGATGCAGGCCCTGCGCGGCGACGGCGCCCGCGCCTGGGGCACCCAGATCCGCAACTACGTCCTGTACCCCTACCAGAACGTCAAGGATGTGCGGACGGGCATGGAGACGGGTAACGCCGTCGCGGTCCTAGACGGCGAGATCGATGAGTTCATCGACGCCGAGATCCGCTGGCTGCGCCAGAACGGCCGGTAGAGCCTCCCTGCTACCCGTGCAGGTGAATAGCCAGCAGCAACAGCACGGTCAACCCCAGGATGACAGCCGCGATGAGCTGCGGTGAGGCGTTGAAGTGCTGGTGGTGGACGTGCTGACGCGCGGCGCGACACGCCGCGCACCGGCCTTCGACGACCGGTCCGGCGCACGAAGCGCAGATCAGGTGTTCACAGCTCATCGGAACCCTTTCCGGCTGGCCCGCGCCCCGCCACTTGCCGCGTGTTACGGCCTTAGCTGCCAGTTTCCCTCTAGACTGTTCCCTGGCCTAACCAAGGTTACCCGCATGTCGCCGGAGTTGGCGGCGTCCGGCCCGCGAAACGCCTACCTACAGCGCTGTGATGGTCCCGTGATCAATTTCGATAACGTCACCAAGGTGTACCCGAATCAGTCCCGGCCCGCGCTGGAGAGCGTGAACATATCGGTGGCCAAGGGCGAGTTCGTGTTCCTGGTCGGCCCGTCCGGGTCGGGAAAGTCGACGTTCCTCCGGCTGGTGCTGAAGGAGGAGCGGCCGTCAGAGGGCCGGATTCACGTGGCGGGCCGGGATCTCGCGCGCCTCACGAACTGGAAGGTGCCCTACCTGCGCCGGCGGATCGGCTGTGTGTTCCAGGATTTCCGGCTGCTGCCGAACAAGAACGTCTACCAGAATGTGGCGTTCGCTCTGGAGGTCATCGGCAAGCAACGGCGTTTCATCCGCAAGGTCGTTCCCGAGGTGATCGACCTGGTGGGCCTGGAGGGCAAGCACGACCGGATGCCCGACGAACTGTCCGGCGGCGAGCAGCAGCGGGTCGCGATGGCCCGGGCCTTCGTCAACCGGCCCATGATCCTGCTCGCCGACGAGCCGACCGGGAACATCGACCCGGCCACGTCGATCGGCATCATGAAGGTCCTCGACCGGATCAACCGGACCGGGACGACCGTGGTGATGGCCACGCACGACGCGGCCATCGTCGACTCGATGCGTAAGCGGGTGATCGAGCTGGAATACGGCAAGGTCGTCCGCGACCAGTCGCGCGGGGTGTACGGCCAGGCATACTGACCTGTCATCGCGGCGCGGCGGACCCGCCATCGCCTAGGACTACAAGGGATCAGAAAGCATGCGCTCACAGTTCGTCCTCCAGGAAATCTGGATCGGGCTGCGCCGGAATCTCACCATGACGATGGCGCTCATCGTGGTCGTGGCCATCAGCCTCTCCCTGCTCGGTACCGGTCTGCTGTTCGTCAAGCAGGTGGACAGGACGCGAACCTACTGGCAGAACAAGGTCGAGCTCTCGATCTACCTGTGCATCAAGACGAGCCCGGAACCGACGTGCCAGGAGAACGGACCCGCGAGCGATGCCGAGCGGCAGCAACTAAAGCAGCAACTGCTCGCCATGCCCCAGGTCCAGAACGTGTACTACGTGTCCCAGGAGCAGGCCTACTCCGAGTTCAGGCAGTATTTCTCCAACGAGCCGGCCCTGGTCCAGGACACCCAGGAAGGTGACATCCCCGACTCGTTCGAGGTCAAGCTGCGCAACCCCGAGGCCGACTACAACATCGTGGCCAGCGCGATCACTGGCGCCCCTGGGGTGGAAACCGTGGTCGACGAGATGACCATCCTGGACAAGTTCTACCGGCTCCTCGACGGCGCGAGGAACGCGGTGGTCGTCATCGCCCTGATCCTGATCGTGGCGGCGATCCTGCTGGTGGCCAACACGATCAGGCTGTCCGCCTTCAACCGCCGCNNCAGTACTTCTCCTTCAACGTAGGTTTGTCCGTCGGCGACCTCATCGAGGTCATCCTGTTCTCGATGGCCGTCGGGGTGCTGCTGTGCGGGGTGACGTCTTTCCTGACGCTGCGCCGCTACCTGCGGGTTTAACCGGGAGTGGCGGGGCGTGCTGACGGGAGGGACGTGGCTCGGGAGCAAGGGCGGAAGGCCATCGCCCGTAACCGGCGTGCCTACCACGACTACCACATCGAGGACACCTACGAGGCGGG
>PLDT01000353.1:0-209 GCA_003136255.1 Actinomycetota bacterium | reverse complement strand
CTGCACCGCAAGGAGATCGACCGGCTGGCGGCCAAGGTGTCCGAGCAGGGCCTGACGCTGATCCCGCTCTCGTTGTACTTCAAGGACGGCAACGTCAAAGTGGAGTTGGGTCTGGCCCGCGGCAAACGCACCTACGATAAGCGGCAGGACCTAGCACGGCGGGACGCAGCCAGGGAAATAGACCGAGCGCTGAAACGGCGAAGGTGACG
>PLDT01000291.1:0-16532 GCA_003136255.1 Actinomycetota bacterium | reverse complement strand
TATCCGGTGCGCCCCAGCTGCCCGACATCACCACGCAAGCCCGGTGCTCCGCGTCGATGGGGCACCCGGGACTGGCGGGCAGGGATGGCCGGGATGCGAGGGCAGCCAGGGGAGCACTAGCCAGGAAGCGCCAGCCCAGGGAGCACTAGCCAGGGGAGCNNTAGCCAGGGGAGCACTAGCCAGGCGAGCACTAGCCAGGGCAGCGCTAGCCAAGGGAGCGCTGAGACCCGGGCTGGCCCTCGACGGCGGGCTTGCGCTCGACGCCGGGCTCGCCCTCGACGCCGGGCTGTCCCTCGACGGCGGGCTTGCTCTCGATCACGGCGATGCCCGGGGCGATCGCCGCCGTGACGGAGGACAGGCGCTCTCGGTTCAGCCGCCAGCCGCTGACCTCGCGGGTGATCGCGCTCGCCTGGTCCCGCCGCCGGACCTCGACCCGCGCCACCCGGCCTTCCCGGCCCACGATGCCCGACTCGTCCGGATGGAGCACGATCATGTCCACCTCGCCCCACGGGATGAACACCTGCTGGCCGCGGCGAACCATCAGCGCGCTCGGCGCCGGGCCGAAGGTGAGGCCCGCGTAGTCGGCGCGAAACGCCACCCTGCGACGGGCGGTCAGGGCCGGCCCCAGCAGGATGGCCAGGGCCACGGCGATCACCACGCCGGCCGCCCACAGCGCCTCGGTCCGGAACAGCAGCCCGGTCATGATCAGGCTGGCGCCCACGGTCGGTGCCGCGCCGGCCGTCAGCCGGTAGCGCTCTTCGTAGCAGCCCGGATCTGGCAGCACCCTTCGATGGTCCCTCATCTACCCGGTCCGGACCACCCACCCGACCGCCTCTGGCAAACTCGATGGGTGCCAAGCATTGACCTCAAAGCCCTCGCTCGGATCGCGTACGACGCCTACCGCGGGGCCCAGCAGGGCTCCGTCCCGCGGTGGGACGACATCCCCGACACCGAGCAGAAAGCCTGGCGGGCCGCCGTATCCGCCGTCAACAGCCACGGCGAGGCCACCCTGGCCGACCTCGGGCCCACCCCGTCGCTCGTCGTCCAGGCCGGAGGCGAGACCCACGTCTTCAGCACCGACTTCACCGCGGGCCGCCAGGGCCACCTGGCGATGGGCGATGACCATGCCTCCAACCACCACGCCCGGTTCCAGTTCGCGCACGGTACCTGGTACGTCGAGGACCTCAGCTCGACGAACGGCACGTGGCTCAACGGACGCCGGATGTTCTCCGCCCAGCGCCTGAAGAAGGGCGACAAGATCAAGATCGGCCGCACCGTCATCCAGGTCGTCTCAGCCTAAGCGGTGCCTAAGTACTCCACCGATCGGTGGACCGGCTCAGCCATCAGGCCGATCCGGTGATTCAGCCGAACACCCGGCCCAACGGGCGATGTGCTCCCGGCCTGGAGTTGCGACCCTGAACCCATAACCAGAGAGGACAGGGCTGCAGCCGGGAGGAAGCGCATGTCACCAGTGATCGAGGTGCGGCAGCTGCACAAGCGCTACGGGGAGACCGTGGCGGTCGACGACATCTCATTCGACGTCCAGCGGGGCGAGATCTTCGGGATCCTCGGCCCCAACGGCGCGGGCAAGACCACCACGGTGGAATGCATCGAGGGGCTGAGAAACCCCGACCGGGGCACGGTCAGCGTCCTGGGGCTCAACCCGCACCAGCAAAGGACCGAGCTGACCCAGCTGCTCGGCGTCCAGCTCCAGGACAGCCAGCTGCCGGCCAAGCTGCGGGTCGACGAGGCGCTCGACCTGTACAGCTCGTTCTACCGGAACCCGGCCGACTGGCGGTCGCTTATCGACCTGCTCGGCCTGACAAACAAAACGAAAACACGGTTCGCCAAGCTGTCCGGGGGCCAGAAGCAGCGGCTGTCGATCGCGCTGGCGCTGGTCGGCACCCCGCAAATCGCCATCATGGACGAGCTCACCACCGGCCTGGACCCGGCCGCCCGGCACGAGACCTGGGACCTGATCGAGGGCGTCCGCGACCGCGGGGTCACGATCGTCCTGGTCACCCACTTCATGGAAGAGGCCGAACGCCTCTGCGATCGCGTGGCCCTGATCGACTCGGGCCGCGTCGTGGCCATCGACACCCCGGCCAACCTGGCCGAAGGGGTCGACACCGAGCAGCGCATCCAGTTCCGCCCGTCCGTGCCGCTCCCGCAGAACCTGCTGGAAAGCCTGCCCGATGTCACCAACGTCATCCACAGGGGCGATGTCGTCGTGGTCACGGGCAACAGCAACGCGCTGAACGCGGTCACCTCCGCGCTGGCNNGAAGCAAGGAGCATAGCCATGTCAGTCCTCACCACCGCGACCACGGTCGCGCCGCCCGTCAGGCGCAGCTCCGCGCTGCTCAAGCTCACCCTTACCGAGCTGAAGCTGCTCAGCCGCGAGCGCGTCAGGGTGGCCCTGCCGGTGGCGATCCCGCTGCTGCTGATCGTCATCCTGGGCAACATCGGATCGCTCCGGCAGCCGCGCGCGATCTACGGCGGCGAGAGCTTCATCGACCTGTACACGACCACGATGGTCGTGTTCGGCCTGGCCCTGCTCGCGCTGACCAACATGCCGATGATCGTGGCCGACTACCGCGAAAGAGGCGTCCTGCGCCGGCTGCAGACCACCCCGATCGGCCCGATCCGGGTCCTGGCCGCACAGCTCGTCGCCGACCTCGCCGTCGCGGTGGCCATGGTGATCTTGATCCTCGCCGTGGCCCGGATCGGGTTCGCCGTCCCGCTGCCGCGCCAGCCCGGCGCGTTCGCCCTCACCGCGCTGCTGGCTGCCGCCGCGCTGCTGGCCGTCGGCCTGCTGATCGCCGCCATCGCCCCGACCGGGCGGGTCGCCCGGGGGATCGGCGCGGTCGTGTTCTACCCGATGCTGTTCTTCGCCGGGCTGTGGCTGCCGATCCCCAACATGCCCGCCGTCCTGCAGCACATCAGCCACGCCACCCCGCTCGGAGCCGCGGTACCGGCGCTGACCCTAGCGGCCGAGGGCTCCTGGCCGACCGCGCTGCAGCTGCTGACCATGGCCGGCTGGGCCGTGGCGTTCGGGCTGGCTGCAGCCAGATTCTTCCGCTGGGAGTAGATTTTTATGTGGAGGACGCAGATGACCAGTCCCATGCCGCGCAGCCCCATCAACCCGGACCCGCTGGTGCAGCGCGATAATCCGGTGCTGGATATCCTGCCCTTCGGCATGCTGGTCTTCTGCGTCCTGCTGTCCCTGTCGGTCGGGAAGCCCGGGCAAGGCGCGGAGGTGGCCGGGCTCATCGTGAGCGGCGTGGCCGCCGCGTGGATGCTGGGGGTGTACCAGCTGCACCCCGCCTGGCGCTACCGCCCCCGGGTGATGGCCGTGTTCATCACCGTGCTGGTCGTGCTCGGCGCGCTCCTGGTCCTGGACAACACCATTTTCGGGCTGTACACGTTCACCATCTACTTCTACGTGATCAGGTACCTGGTCTGGCCGTGGCGGCTGGCCGGCGCGGCCGCGGTCGGGCTGCTGGCCGCCACCTCGCAGGCCTACGGCGTGAACAAGGACACCGCGTCCGGCATCCTCGTCTACCTGATCATCATCACCGTGAACGTGGCCATCGCGATGGCCTACGCCTGGTCCCTGTGGCAAAGGAACGTGCTGGACGAGCGGCGCAGGCAGGCGCTGGACGAGCTGAGCACGGCCAACCGCATGCTCGAGGCGACGCTGTCGGAGAACGCGGGCCTGCAGCAGCAGTTGCTGACCCAGGCCCGGGAGGCCGGCGTGCTCGACGAGCGGCAGCGGATGGCCCGGGAGATCCACGACACCCTGGCCCAGGGGCTGATCGGGATCATCACCCAGCTCCAGGCGGCCGAACAGGACGCCGACGACCCAGCCGGCTGGCGCCGCCACTTCGACGCCGCGACCGCTCTGGCCCGGGAGAGCCTGTCCGAGGCCCGGCGGTCGGTGGAGGCGCTGCGCTCCGAATCGCTGGAGACGGCCCGGCTGAGCGAGGCGCTGGGCGACGTGGCCGGGCGCTGGTCGTCCCTGCACGGCATACCGGTCCAGGTCACCACGACCGGCACGGCCCGCCCGATGCAGCCCGAGGCCGAGTTCGCGCTGCTGCGCACCGCGCAGGAGGCGCTGGCCAACGTAGCCCGGCACGCGCAGGCCACCCGGGTCGGGGTCACCCTCTCGTACATGGAGCACGAGGTCGCCCTGGACGTGCGCGACGACGGCCAAGGCTTCGACCTCGCCAAACTCTGCGCCCAGATCACCGTCACCGCCCACGCCAACGGCAACGGCCACAGCCCGGTCAGCCACGCCAACGGCCTGGTCGGCCTCAGCGTCAGCGACGGCCTGCGCCATCCAACCGCCAGCGCCACATCGGACCGCGCCACACCTGACGGCGGCGGCTTCGGCCTGGTCGCGATGCGCCAGCGCATCGAGAGCCTGGCCGGCACGCTGCAGGTCGAATCGGAACCGGGCTTCGGCACCGGGATCTCGGCCTGCATCCCGGCCGCCTCCGCCGAGGCCCGCTCGTGAGCACCCCCGAGCCGGCCGGCGAGAGCGCCGCGGGCGTTCCCATCCGCCTGCTCATCGCCGACGACCACCCCGTGGTCAGGGACGGGCTGAGCGCGATGTTCGCCCGCGACCCGGGCTTCGAGGTGCTCGGCGAGGCCCGCGACGGCGCCGAGGCGGTCAAGCTGGCCCAGGCCCTGCACCCGGACGTGATCCTGATGGACCTGCGGATGCCCGGCATGGACGGCCTGACCGCCATCACCGAGCTGGCCCGGCGCGGCGTCACGGCCCGCGTGCTGGTCCTGACCACTTACGACAACGACAGCTACGTGCTGCCCGCGATCGAGGCGGGCGCTACCGGCTACATGCTCAAGGACGCTCCCCGGGACGAGCTGATGCACGCGGTCCGGGCCGCGGCCCAGGGCCAGGCCGTACTGTCGCCGGCCGTCACCGCCCGGCTGATGAGCCGGGTCCGCACCCCCGGCACCGGCCCGCTCAGCCACCGCGAGCTCGAGGTCCTCGAGCTGGTGGCCGCCGGCAAAGGCAACCGCGAGGCCGCCGCCTGCCTGTTCATCACCGAAGCCACGGTCAAGACCCACCTGCTCAACATCTACGCCAAGCTGGGCGTCGGCGACCGCGCCGCCGCCGTCGCCGAGGCCTTCAACCGCGGCCTGCTGACCCCCGAACGGTAGGCAGGCACCGCGGGTCGTTCGGAAAAATTCAATTCCTGCCGAACGGCCGTTGGTGCACGTCGCCGCCCCCCGCTCCCCTCAGCCCAGGGTGAACGGGTCCCGGGTGCCGCCGCTGAGCTCGACCCAGATCGCCTTGGTCTGGGTGTACTCGTGCACGGCCTCGATGCCGTTCTCCCGGCCCAGCCCGCTCTGCCCGAACCCCCCGAACGGCACGTCCGGCCCGACCACCCGGTAGGCGTTGATCCACACCGTGCCGGTGCGCAGGGCGTGCGCCACCCGGTGGGCGCGGTGCACGTCCTTGGTCCACACCGCGCCGGCCAGGCCGTAGCGGCTGTCGTTGGCCAGGCCGATGGCCTCGTCCTCACCCTCGAAACCGATGACGGCCAGCACCGGGCCGAACACCTCCTCACACGCCACGGTCATGGTCGGCTTGACCCCGGTCAGCACCGTGGGCTGGACGAAGTACCCGCCCAGGGACTCCTCGGGGCGGCCGCCCGCGGCCACCGTGGCCCCCTCCGCGGCCGCGCCGTCCAGGAACGACAGCACCTTGCGGTACTGCGGCTCGGTGGCCACCGGGCCCATTTCGGTCCCGGCCGCCTTCGGGTCGCCCAGCCGGATCGACCGGGCTCGCTCGGTGATGCGCTCGACCAGCGCATCGTGCACGGTGCGCGCCACCAGCAGCCGGGACCCGGCCATGCAGGTCTGCCCGGTGGCCGCGAACACCCCGGCCAGCACGCCGTTGCACGCCGCGTCCAGGTCGGCGTCGTCGAAGACCACGTGCGCGGACTTGCCGCCCAGCTCCAGCAGCACACCGGTGATGTTCGCGGCGGCCGCCTTGGCCACCTCCGCGCCCACCGCGGTCGAGCCGGTGAACGCCACCTTGTCCACGTCCGGGTGGCCGGCCAGCGCCTTGCCCACCGCCGGGCCGAACCCGGTCACCACGTTGAACACGCCGGGCGGGAACCCGGCCTCGTCCATCAACGCGGCCAGCTCGACCGCCGAGGCGGGGGAGTAGTCCGACGGCTTGGCCACCATCGTGCACCCCGCGGCCAGCGCCGGGGCCAGCTTCCAGCACAGCAGCAGCAGCGGGGAGTTCCACGGCACGATCGCGCCCACCACGCCGGCCGGCTCGCGGCGGGTGTAGACGAGGAAGTTCGGCTTGTCGACCGGGATCGTGGTGCCTTCGAGCTTGTCGGCCAGCCCGGAGAAGTAGTAGAACCACTCCGGGATGCTGCCCAGCTGCCCGCGCATCTCGCGCAGCAGCTTGCCGGTGTCCCGGGTCTCGATCTCGGCCAGCCGGTCCGCGTCCCGGGCGATCAGGTCGCCCAGCCTGCGCATCAACCGGGCCCTCCCGAACCCGGTCAGCTGACCCCACGGCCCGGTCAGCGCCCGCCGCGCCGCCGCCACCGCCACGTCCACGTCGGCCGCGTCCCCGTCGGCGGCGCTGGCCCACGGCTGGCCCAGGAACGGATCCACGGAGTCGTACCGGCGCCCGGAGGCTGCTTCCACCCGGCGCCCGTCGATAAACAGCGTGTACCGGGGCTGATCGGTGGCCTGGAGCACGGTCATAACATCATCCTGCCGCCAGGAGGTGTGGACGGCCAGCCCCCGGGTAAGCGAAGGCAGTCCTGGGCCGCCATCCAGAAAGAAGGAAACACCCATGGCGCTCATCTTGATCGTGCTGCTGCTCGCCCTGCTGCTGGGCGGGCTGGGCTTCGCGATCCACATCCTGTGGTGGATCGCCCTGGTCGTCCTCGTCGTCTGGATCCTCGGTTTTCTCATCCGGGTCGGCGAGGGCGGATCACGGAGCCGCTGGTACCGCTGGTTACAGGCGGACCGCCCTCACCCGGCGGTCTCATTGTCGCTGGCTACGTTGTCGCTGGCTGTGTTATCGCTAGCTGAGGGCCCGGCGCCGGTCGCAGAACCGGCGCCGGGCTCCGGCCGCGCCGCGGCCACCGCGTCGTCCACGCTGTCGTACAGCGGCAGCCGGTCGGCCAGTCCCGTGATCCACAGCGCCTTGGTGTACCGGTAACGCGCGCCGGCCAGCAGGAACAGGCCGCCCGCATCGACCTGACGCCGCCAGTGGCTGACCACGACGGCTAGGGCCGAGGTGTCCATGAAGTCCACCGCCGACAGGTCGAGGACGACCCGGTCGGTAGCGGCGCTCGCCTCGGCCAGGTAGTCGTCGAACTGCTGGCTGTTCACCACGTCTAGTTCGCCGCGGACGGCCACGACCACGGTCGCGTCGCGAGTCTGCGTCGAGAGCTGAATCTCGGTCATCCTGCGCTCCGAACTTCGTGCTTGGGGAACTTCGGGCTTGGGCGGGTGAGCGGGGTCACCCGAATGGTCGGCCCGATCAACTCCTATGTCGACTGGATTATGCCGCCTGCAGCCCGCGGGCGGCCCTCAATCCGGCAAGACTTTCCTGTTCGCCCAGCCCATTCGGCCCTCCCGCCTGCGATTAAGGGGAAATCCGGACGTGGTAGCCGGGGTTCCGTGTAGATGTACTGTGGGGCGCAAACGTGCTCTCCCCGACTGATGTATAGGACGCTTACTAATGGAAAATGACACCAGCCAGGGGCGGATGGCGGCCTACATGCGCGACCATCAGGATAAGGTCGTCGGCCGCTGGTGCGAGCTCGTGGCGGCCGGGGTCCGCGGCCGCAGTTCGGCCGTGGAGATCCGGGCCGAGCTTGAGGACCTGTACACGCTCCTCCTGCGCGTCATGGCCGGCGCGGACGAGCACGCGGCCGGCGAGTTGCGGGCGGGCCTGGCCGAGCTGTCCCGGTCCCGCGCCCGGAACGGGTTCACCCCCAGTGAGACGGCCCTGGCCGTGTTCTCGCTCAAGGACGCCGTCTACGAGCTGATCGCGGACGGGGCCGACCTGGTTCCGGAGTACCTCTCGTTCTCCCGCATGGTCGACGACCTCGGCCTGCACACGTTCGAGACCTACGCGGCCGCCCGCGAGCAGATCCTCGTCGACCAGGCGGCGACCATGCTGGAGCTGTCCACGCCGGTGGTCCGGCTGTGGGATGGCATCATCGCCGTCCCGCTGGTCGGTACGCTCGATTCGGCCCGCACCCAGCTGGTCACCGAGAAGCTCCTGGAGACCCTGGTGGCGACCGGGGCCGACCACGCGGTACTGGACATCACCGGCGTGCCCACGGTGGACACCGAGGTGGCGCAGCACCTGCTCAAGACGGTGAACGCCGCTCGCCTGCTCGGGGCCGAGTGCATCGTCTGCGGTATCAGGCCGCAGGTCGCCCAGACGATCGTGTCGCTCGGGATCGAGTTCGGCGACATCACGACCAAGGCCACGCTGGCCGACGCGCTGCGCCATGCCCTGACCCGCTCGGGGCTGAAGGTGACCGAAGCGGACCGGGCCTGATGGAACGCGTGCCGATCCTGAAGCTCGGGCGGACGCTGTTCGTCTCCATTCAGATCGACCTGCAGGACGACAGCGTGATGCGGCTCCAGGAGGACCTGGCCGCCGAGCTGTCCGCCACCGGAGCGAGTGGCGTGATCATCGACATCACCGCGGTGGAGATCGTCGACTCCTTCATCGGCCGGATGCTGACCATGATCGGGTCGATATCCCGGTTGTTCGACGCGGAGACGGTGCTGGTGGGCATGCGCCCGGCGGTGGCCATCACGCTGACCGAGCTGGGACTGTCGCTGCGTGGCGTGCGCACCGCCCTGAACGCCGAGAAAGGCCTGAAGCTGCTGAACGGCAGAGCTTTATGGATGAGCTGCCGATCCAGTCGGGCGACGACGTGGTGCGTGTCCGGCAGCGGGTACGCGTGGTGGCGGCGGACAGCGGCCTGTCCCTGGTGGACCAGACCAAGGTGGTCACGGCGGCCAGTGAGCTGGCTCGCAACGCCCTGGTGTACGGCGGCGGCGGAACCGCGCGCATCGAGGCGGTCACTTCCGCCGCGGGCCGGGCCGGCGTCCGGATCGGCTTCAGTGACGACGGCCCCGGCATCCCGGATGTCGACCTGGCGCTGACCGACGGCTGGACCACGGGCGGCGGGCTGGGGCTTGGCCTGTCCGGGGCACGCCGGCTCGTCGACGAGTTCGAGCTGGACTCCAAACCCGGCCGCGGCACCAGTGTCGTGGTGGTCAAGTGGTCCCGCTGAACTGGCCGCTCAGGGCCCCCGCTCCGCAGGACATGCGCTGGCTGTGGGTGGAGGACGCCAGCGCGGTCGCGTCCTGCCGGACCGCGGGCCTGACCCTGGCCGCCCGGCTGGGGTTCCCGTCCTCCCGGGCCGACCAGGTGGCGCTGGCGGTCACCGAGGCGGCCTCGAACCTGTACAAGCACGCACGCCAGGGCACGCTGCTGCTGCGCGTCAACCGGGACCGGGAGCAGCCGGGCATCGAGCTCGTCACCATCGACGCCGGGCCCGGCCTCAGCGACGTGAGCGCGGCCCTGCGGGACGGCCATTCCACCGCGGGCACCCTGGGCATCGGCCTGGGCGCGATCCGGCGGCTGGCCGACTTCACCGACCTGTACTCCGTGCCGGGCCACGGGACGGCCCTGGTGGCCCGGTTCTGGCCCGTGCCCGGGCCGTCCGTCATCCGCTGCGCAGGCCTGATCCGGCCGATCACCGGCGAGACCGAGTGCGGCGACGACTTCGGGGCGGTCCAGGCCGGCGACACCGTGACCGCCGTCCTGTGCGACGGCCTGGGTCACGGCCCGCTGGCCGCGGCGGCGGCCAGCCAGGCGGTGGCCGCGGTCCTGGACCAGCCGGGCGGTGAGCCGGCCGCGCTGCTCGAGCGCGCGCACCGGCGGATGAGCGGCACCCGCGGGGGCGCGGTGGGTATCGTCCAGCTCACCGGTTCGGTGGCCCGATTCGCCGGCCTGGGCAACATCGCGGCGTCCATCCTGTCCGGCGACACCCGCAAGAGCATGCTGTCCGTGCCCGGCATCGCCGGCTTCCAGGCCCGCGTGATCCGCCAGTTCGAATACGACGTGCCGCCCGGCGCGGCGGTCATCCTGCACTCCGACGGCATCAGCAGCCGCTGGGAGGTCGCCGCCGTGCCCGGCCTGGCGGCCCGGGATCCGCTGGTCATCGCGGCGGTGCTGCTGGCCGAGGCGGGCCAGCACCGCGACGACGCCGGGGTGCTGGTCGTCAAGTCATGACCAGCGAACTCGCCCGCCTCGAGGTCCGCGACGTGTCAGGCGTGTTCGCGGCCCGCCAGGTCGGCCGCGGGCTGGCCGCCGGATTGTCGCTGGACCGCCAGGATCAGATCCGGGTGGCGACCGCCCTGAGCGAGATCAGCCGCAGCGCGGTGACCGCCGGCCTGACCGCGGTCATCGCCTTCGGCGTGGACGAGGCGGACCTGGTGCTGAGCGTGACGCTCGACGGGGAACCGCCGGCCGACGGGGTGGCGGCCGCCGCCCGGCTCATGGACCGCGTCGACACCAACGGCCGGGCCGTCCGGATGACCAAGCGCCGGCCGCCGGGCGCGCAGGCCGACCTGGAGCTCGTCCGCGAGCAGCTGGCCGCCGTGCTGCCCCGGTCGGCCATGGAGGAGCTGCGGCGGCAGAACCAGGACCTGATCGCCGCGCTCGAGGACCTCCAGCAGCAGAAGGACCAGCTAGTGCTGCTCAACTCCGAGCTGGCCGAGACCAACCACGGCGTCATGGCCTTGTACAGCGAGCTGTCGTCCGAACTCGAGCAGACCAACCGCGGCGTCGTCGCCCTGTACGCGGAGCTCGACGAGAAGTCCGAGCGGCTGCGGGCGGCGTCGGAGTCCAAGGACCGGTTCTGGGCCAACGTCAGCCACGAGCTGCGCACCCCGCTGAACTCCATTATCGGGCTGACCCGGCTGCTGGCCGAGCCCGCCCCTGGCGGCGCCCTGGATCCCGAGCAGCGTTACCAGGTGGACCTCATCAAGAACTCGGCCGGCACGCTGCTGTCGCTGGTCAACGACCTGCTCGACGCGGCCAAGGCCGAGTCGGGACGGCTGCACACCGACCCCGCGCAGGTCGACCTGCACGCGCTGTTCGGCCGGCTGCGCGGCCTGGCCCGCCCGATGGCCGAAGGCAAGCCGATCGAGGTGGTGGTCGACGACGCGGGCGCCCCGCAGACCATCCTGACCGATGAGGTGGCCCTGACCAGCATCCTGCGCAACCTGCTGTCCAACGGGATCAGGTACACCGACCGGGGTGAGGTGCGGCTGAGCGCTCGGGTCCTCGGCCCGCGGCTCGAGCTCACCGTGGCCGATACCGGCATAGGCATTCCGGTTGGCTTGTGCGAACATGTCTTCGAGGAGTTCTATCAGGTGCCTGGGGTTCGCCGGGGCGGAACGGGGCTGGGGCTGCCGTATGCTCGTCGGCTGGCCCGCATCCTGGGCGGGAACCTGATACTGAGCAGCGAGCCGGGCACCGGGACCTCGGTCGTGCTCGATTTGCCGCATCAGACCCCGGTCCTCGGTACCGTCGTAGTGGCTGACGACGACGCCAGCTTCCGGCAGCTGCTCAGGGGATTGCTCACGGGAATGGCAGATCGGGTCATCGAGGCCTCCAACGGCGACGAGGCGCTCGCCGTGGTGACCGGCAACCACGCCGACCTGGTCTTGGCCGACATGCGGATGCCGGGGATGGACGGCGGCACGCTACTGTCCCGGCTGCCCGCGTCCATTCCCGCGATCCTGGTCACCGGGGCCGACGTGGCACCCCCGGCGCGGGCCTCCGCGATGCTGAGAAAGGACGAGCTCACCCGGGATCGGCTGGAGTTCACCATCCGCGGCGTCATCCGGAACCCCTGATGGCCGACCAGCCGACCGTGCTGCTCCTGGTCGACGACGACGAGGCCAAGCGGTACATCATGGCCACCTGGCTGCGACGCGCGGGCCACACGGTGATCGAGGCGGCCACCGGGCGCGAGGGCCTGGCCCGGGCCGGCGAGGCCGAGCTGATCCTGCTCGACGTGCACCTGCCCGACATCAGCGGGTTCGACGTCTGCCGGCAGATCAAGGCCGACCCGCGGACCGCGGCGATCCCGGTGATCCAGGTGTCCGCCACCGCAGTGGCCGTGTCCGACCGGGCGCAGGGCCTGACCCAGGGCGCCGACGCCTACCTGGTGGATCCGTCCGAACCGGAGGAACTGCTGGCCGTGGTGGTCGCCGCGCTGCGGTACTCCCGCGCCCGGCAGCGCGCCGAGCGATCGGCGGCCCTGCTGGCCGAGCTGACCAGCGTCACCCTGGACATCAACGCGGCCGGCACCTTCGACGGGCTGGCCCGGGTCGCCGCCGCCGGGGCCGCCCGGATGTTCAAGGCTCAAGTCATAGTCGTCCTGGCCTTCCCCGACGGCCAGACCCGCAGGACCTCGGCGTCGCCCCAGCAACCGGAGCCCAGGCAGCGCGGCGCCCCGTCCGGGCTGGTCGACCGGGTCGCCGAGCGCGTGCTCGGGCCCGGGCAGAGCACCGCCGCGGCGGTGATCCCGCGGGACGATTGGCTCCGGCTGATCCCGGACAGCACCCTGCGCTGCGACATCTACGTGGCCGCGGCCCGGCTGAAGCCGGGCCGGCCGCCGGTGGCCATAGGGATCGACCGTGCGGGCGTGCCCGGCGACGACGAACTGCAGATCCTCCGCCAGCTCATCCAGCTGATCGCGCTGGCCGTGGAGGCCCTGCGGTCCATCGCCGAAGAGCATCTCGTCGCCATGACCCTGCAGCGCAGCTTCCTGCCCGCCGCGCTGCCCGAGGTGCCCGGCCTGGCCATGGCGTACCGGTACATCCCGGCCAGCGACCAGGCCGAGGTCGGCGGCGACTTCTACGAGGCGCTCCGCTGGCGGGACCAGGTCCTGGTCGCGATCGGCGACGTGCAGGGGCACTCGCTGCACGCGGCCACCGTGATGGGCGAGCTGCGGCACGCGCTGCGGGCCTTTGCCGCCGAAGGACACCCGCCGCTGGCCATCACCGGCTTGGTCAACCAGGTCCTGCAGCGGTATCACCCGGGTATCATCGCCTCGCTCTGCCTGGTCCTGCTCGACCCGGCCACCGGCCAGATGCAGATCGTGAACTGCGGCCACATGCCCATGCTGCTCGTCGACCAGGCCGGGGCGGCCTACGTTGGCGAGGGCGGCCTGGTCCTCGGCCTGCCCATGCACGACCCGCACACGCAAACGGCCGTCCTGGCGGCGGGCGGGACCGCGCTGCTATTCACCGACGGCCTGGTCGAGGAACGAAGGGTGTTCCTCGACGTCAACCTGGAGAAGCTGCGGGTAGCCGCCCAGGAGGTACGGGGCGCGGACGTCGAGGCGTTCGCCAACCATCTGATGGCGATCTTCGGTCCCCGGGAAGATGACGTAGCCATGATCGCCCTGCGCCGCATCCCGGGCGGCCCCAGCCCGGACGGACCGGGTCGTTGACTGATACTCCGCGCCCAGAGCGCGTCGCTGAGCTGGCGGCACGCTACGCCGCGCTGGCCCGATCCGCCCGGTCGCGCGGGTCCGAGCCCGCCGAGATGCTCGACGCCGCGCTCATCGAGCTGGAAGGCGCCATCGAGCTGCTCCAGGCCGAGGCGCCAGCCGGTGACAGCGCTGAAGGCCATGTCACCGGCGGGGCTTCCGGAGCGGACAGCGCCGAACGCCAGTTGCTACGCGCCGTCTTCCAGGACGCCCCGGTGCCGCTGTTCCTGGTGTCCCAGGACGGGACCGTCCAGCGGGTCAACCGGTCCGCGGGCGACCTGATCGGGGCCAAGCCCGGCTATGCCACCGGCCGCCAGTTCGCCGCGTTCGTCAACCTGCCCTCGCGCGCGGCGGTGCAGTCACAGCTCGGCGCGGTGAGCCGGACCGGCCAGCCGCGCCTGGTCCGCGCCAGCCTGCTGGGCGAGGAGGGCCTGGTTCCCAGCGAGCTGCTGATCGGCCAGGTGAGCGTCCGCGACGAGCCCGGCCCGCTGGTCGTGGCGGTGCGCGAGGTAGATCCCGGCCGCCCCGACCGCCCCAGCCGCCCCGGCCTTCCCGGCCCGCCGGGCCAGACTGCCTCGGCTTCCGCCCCCGCCCCCGCCCCCGCCCCCGCTTCCGCTTCCGCTTCCGCCCGCCGCCCGCCGGCCGGCTCGGTGCAGACCATTACCCGCCACCTGGATCTGGTCACCGCGGCCGCGCGCGTGCTGCTCGAGAACCAGGGCTTCAGCGAATCCCGGACCCTGCAGCGGTGCGCGCGGCTGATCGCCGCCGAGCTCGACGCGCTGGCCATCGTGGACCTGGAGCGCTGGCACCGGCTACGGCGCCAGTTTGCCGTCGGCCCGGACGAGCCGGGGCTGGCCGGCCAGGCTGGCCTGGTCGCGGCGGTCGACCCGCCGCCCGGGTCGATCCCGGCCCGGGTGCACGAATCCGCCCACCCAGTGGTGGTCGCCCACGTCGAAGACACCGGGATCCTCGGGGCCGGGCTGGACGGAGAGCCGCTGCTGACCGCGCTGAACGCCACGTCGGTGCTGTCCGTTCCGCTGTCGGACGGCGAGACCGGGTACGGCGTGCTGACCCTGGTCCGGCGGCCCCAGGACGGCCGGTTCACGATGGCCGAGCTGGGGCTGGTCCAGGCGCTCGGCGAGCAGATGGCCTTGGCCATCCGGGCCGGCCGGATCTTCCGGCGGCGCTCGGACACCGCCGACGCGCTGCAGTCCAGCCTGCTGCTGCGGCGGATGCCAGAGATCCCCGGCGTGAAGCTCGCGGCGACCTACCTGGCCGCTACCGAGAGCCCGGATGTGGGCGGCGACTTCTACGACGTTTACCAGACCCCCGGCGGCTGGGGCCTGGCCGTGGGGGACGTGTGCGGAAAGGGCGAGGAGGCCGCCGCGGTGACCTCGGCGGCCCGGCACGCGATCCGCGTGCTGGCGCGCAGGTGCGCCGATCCGGCCCAGGTGCTGGCCGGCACCAACGAGATCGTCCTAGCCGGCGAGCTGGCCCTTGACGGCGGCTTCGTCACGGCCAGCCTGGCCCACCTGAGCTGGGAAAAGGGCAGGCTGCGGGCGGTCGTGGCAAGCGCGGGCCACCCCGCGGCGGTGCTGCTCCGGGCGGACGGCGGGGTGCGGATGCTGGACGGCGGCGGCCTCCCGCTCGGGCTGTTTCCCGACGCCGAGACGGCCACCCAGGAACTGACCCTGGACACCGGCGACGTGCTGTTCCTGTACACCGACGGGCTGGCCCAGGCGCGCGGCCCGGACCACGCCTACTTCCACGACCGGCTGACCGACGAACTGGCCGGCCTGGCCGGCTACCCGCCCGACCGGCTAGTGGCGGCGGTGCGCCAGGCCCTGCACGACTTCATGGTCAGCGATCTGCTCGACGACGTGACGATGCTGGCCGTCCAGGTCGGACGGGCTCCGAAGGCCTCTGCTCCCGCCTCNNCCGGATCGCACCGGCATCCTCCCGTAGCCCGGACCCGCGCTATTGTCATGACCCGCGCGGAACAGGCACGATGTGCGAGTGCAGGTACGCGCGTGAACCGGGAGATTACCGAGCTATGGTCGGCGGCTCTCGGCGCCGCGGGCACGCTCATCCGCTACGGCCACTGGGGACGCCCGGTCCTGGTGTTCCCCACCGAACGGGGCCGGGCCTGGGACTTCGAGAACAACGGCATGGTCGACGCGGTGCGCGGGCTGATCGACGAGGGTCGGCTGAAGCTCTACTGCGTCGACAGCTATGACGCCGCGTCCTGGTCGAACCGCGACCTGCCACTCGAGGAACGCGCCCGTAGGCACGGCCGGTATGAGTCGTGGATCGTCGGCGACGTGGTGCCGTGGATCTACCGGGACTGTGGCGGGCCGGCCGAGGTCATCACCCTGGGTTGCAGCATGGGCGCCTTCCACGCGGCCAACTTCGCGCTCAAGCGGGCTGACCTGTTCCCGCTGGCCATGTGCTTTTCCGGCAACTATGACCCGTCGGCCTGGCACGCCTGGGGCGAGCAGGGCAACGAGGTGTACTTCAACAACCCGGTCGACTACGTCGGCCACCTGGCGGGCGACCACCTGGAGTGGCTGCGCAGCCAGGTCAGCCTGCTGCTGGTGTGCGGTCAGGGTCAGTGGGAGGACACCACCGGGGCGCAGGCCAGCACCCAGCGCTTCGCATCGCTGCTGGCCAGCAAGGGGATAAAGCACGAGCTGGACGTGTGGGGTTACGACGTGCCGCATGACTGGCCGTCCTGGCGCGCTCAGTTCGCCCACCACATGCCGCGGTTCTGCTGAGAGGAAGCCTGCCTTGACCGTGCCCACGACCAGCACTAGGCACCTGATCGGGATGCTGCTTGGTACCGAAGATGACTGGCCGACCGCGTTCACCGAGATCCTGCGCCGGCTGGGCCCGGTGCCGGGTCCGGGCGGCAGCCAGCACGCCTTCGACACCGA
>PLDT01000499.1:0-37817 GCA_003136255.1 Actinomycetota bacterium | reverse complement strand
TTCTATCAAATACGATATCGAGTTGAACGTCTTAGCGCGAGGCGACACGCCGATACCTGGTCGCCACTTGAACGAGCCGAACCAGCGCGGCCGTGGTTTCAGCACTCTGCGATGCCGTCGTCTCATCCGCTCACGCCGGGCGGCGGCACCGGGACGAGGGTGACATGACCGCCGAGCAGAACAGGCCGCTGATCCAGCGCCCGCTGCGATCTACATCTTCCGGGTGCGCGACATCTTCCGGGTGCGCAACATCTACCAGGTGCGCAACATCTACCAGGTGCGCGAAATCTTCCGGGTAAGCAACGGGAAGCTGGCGGACGCGACCGAGGCGGCGGACAGCCTGAGCCCGATACGGCAATTCGGCCCGGACGAGTGACGCCGGCCGGCACCGCTCAGTACTGAAAGTGACCACTAGGACACGAAAACAAGCCCGACGGGCTTGTGTCTGCCGTGATCAGGGTTAGGCTCTGTGACTCCTGTGACTTCGGCCCGGCAGTTTAGCAATCAAAAACCGATTTGACGAGTTATGGCGTATTTGCCCGATATACCGGGTCTGCGCCGGTTAGGCTGCCCCGATGTCAGGCGCTCCGAAGGCTGCCCGCACGTTGGGCAGCCTTCCTCGTGAGCGCGCCCTGCACGGAAAGGAGCCCTTTGGGCTGCCACAGAAAGTACTCCCGCCTCCGAACCCCGCGTCGACTGTCGACCGTTGCCGTGCCCGCGCTGGCCGGCGTGGCCGCCGCGTTCTGCCTGGCGCCGCAGGCCCTGGCTGAGCCATCGGCGGCCCAGGGAACCGCGCACCACGCTGTGGTCGCGGACGCCAGCCGGCTGGGGCCCACGTCGACGCTGCTGTCGGTGATTGAGCGGGCCATGCAGCACCAGGCGAGTTCCAGCCAACCGTCCTGGTACACCGTCCGGTCGGGTGACTCGCTGGCCTCGATCGCCGGACGTGCCTACCACAACCAGAATGCGTGGCCGGTGCTCTACNNCAGCCGCGACGACGGCCCCGGCGGCTGTAGAAGGCGGCGCGGCGGGCGGGTCGTTCGGTCAGTGCGTGATCGCGCGCGAGTCCGGCGGCCAGGCGCAGGTCATGAACGCGACCGGCCACTACGGCCTGTACCAGTTCAGCGCGTCGACCTGGGCCGAGTACGGAGGTTCCCCGGCTGACTTCGGCGACGCCAGCGTCGGCGAGCAGAACCAGGTGTTCGCCAACGCGATAGCGAGCGGCGGACAGTCCAACTGGTCGGCCTACGACGGCTGCTGACCCGAGTCGAGGCATCGGCGGCTAACGATGGCTGGGCCTCGCGGTGGTCAACGCCGCGAGGCCCAGCCGGGCGTGGTAACCCAACCCGACCCCGGAGCGGCGGCAAACGCAAATTACCGGGTGGATATCGGGCCCTAACGGCGCGTCAGCTTGCCGGCACCAGGCCTAAGCCCTAGAGTCCGTGGCTAGGTTCCGTGGGCAACGTCGCGGCCATAGCCCAGGAGGTCAGTGCTGGTGGCAGCATCCCGTATGACAGAGCCCCAGGCAGGAGACCTGGGTCCGACCGGGAGGCCGTACGTAGCCTTCCCCGATCCAGAGCCGGTGTTGGAGCACGGCCCCGCTCGCACGGTCGCCGTCTGCAACCAGAAGGGTGGCGTCGGCAAGACCACCACCACCATCAACCTCGGCGCGGCCCTGGCTGAGGTGGGGCGCCGGGTCCTCCTCGTCGACTTCGACCCGCAGGGCGCACTCTCGGTCGGGCTCGGCATCCAACCGCACGACATCGACAACACCGTCTACAACCTGCTCATGGAGCGTGACGTCTCCGCACACGACGTGCTGTATAAGACCGGCGTCGACGGCATGGACCTGCTGCCGAGCAACATCGACCTGTCCGGCGCCGAGGTCCAGCTCGTCCACGAGGTCGGCCGCGAGTACGTGCTCGGCGGGGTGCTCGAGCCGCTGGTGTCCGAGTACGACGTGATCATGATCGACTGCCAGCCGTCCCTGGGCCTGCTCACCATCAACGCGCTCGCGGCTGCGGATGGCGTGCTCATTCCGCTGGAGTGCGAGTACTTCGCGATGCGCGGGGTGGCTCTGCTGATGGAGACCATCGAGAAGGTTTCGCGTCGCTTGAACACCAAGCTAACAATTGATGGGCTTCTGGCCACTATGTACGACTCCCGGACACTTCACACCCGCGAGGTCCTGGCCAGCATCGTCAATGGTTTCGGCGACAAGGTTTTTCATACTGTAATCAACCGCACGGTGAGGTTCCCGGACGCTACGGTGGCGGGAGAGCCTATTACCAGCTTCGATTCCGGGTCAATGGGGGCGAATTCCTACCGGGAGCTGGCCAAGGAGGTACTGGAGCGGTGGCGGCAGGCAGGGGTCGATCACGGAGGGTAAGCCTGCCCGGAGTCGCGGAACTATTGCGGCCCGCCACTCCCGGACCGGATGATGGCGACCTGCGCCGAGCCAGTGGCCGAGAGAAGCACACTCAGAAGATCACCGTCTATCTGTCCGCCGAGGAACTGCTTGACCTGGAACGTGCCCGGCTCGCCCTGCTGCGTTACGGTGCCGCCGCCGACCGCGGTCGGATCGTACGGGAGGCGATCGCCGTGCTGCTCGCCGATTTGGACGCGCGGGGCAGGGATAGCCTGCTCGCCCGCCGCATCGTCACCGTCAACAAGGCCGCGAACAACGAGACCGAGGCCAGCGCGGACGACGCCACCGGCGGAACCGCCCAAGAGGTCGGCTGACCGCGCCCTGCCTCGCATCGGCACGCCGCCAACAGCCCGGCCGCTAACAACCCGGCCGCCAACAGCCGGGACCCCACCAAAAGCCGGGACGACCGGGACCGCGCTACCGTCATGACTGTGAACGTGGACGACACCGTGGACGGCGGCCCCGACGGCACAGCGCGGCCCCCGTCCAGCACCCCTGGCTTCGAAGTCCACCTCGACGTGTTCGAGGGCCCGTTCGATCTGCTGCTCGCGCTGATCTCCAAGCACAAGCTGGACATCACGGAAGTCGCCCTGTCCCAGGTCACCGACGAGTTCATCGGCTACATCTCGGAGCGCGCCGACGGCTGGGACCTAGACCAGGTCAGCTACTTCCTGGTCGTGGCGGCCACCCTGCTCGACCTCAAGGCCGCCCGCCTCCTCCCGAGTGGCGAGGTCGAGGACGAAGAAGACCTGGCCCTGCTCGAAGCCCGGGATCTGCTCTTCGCCCGGCTGCTGCAGTATCGGGCCTACAAGGAAGTGGCGGGCGTATTCGCCGCCCGGATGACCGCCGCCGCCCGCCGGTTCCCAAGAAGGGTCCCGCTCGAGCCGCGCTTCGCCGAACTCCTCCCCGAGGTGCTCCTCGGCCTCGGCCCCGCCGAGTTCGCCCGGCTCGCCGCGCTGACCCTCGCGCCCAAGCCGCCGCCGAAGGTGTCGACCGAGCACATCCATTCCCCGGTGATCAGTATCAAGGACCAGGTCCGCGTCCTCGTCGCCCTCCTCAAAAGGCTCGGCCGGGCCAGCTTCCGCCGGCTCACCGCGGACGCCCAGGGCAACTACGAGGTCGTCGCGTCGTTCCTGGCCCTGCTCGAGCTGTACCGGGAGGACGCTGTGTCCTTCGAGCAGGTCACCCCGCTTGGCGAGCTGTACGTGACATGGACCGGCCATCAGGACGCTGCTGATAGCGTCAATGAGCTAACCGAAAGCGACGACTGACTAGACACATGAGCACTGACACCGAGGACACTGCGAACGCGACGAGCCCAGGCCTGCGACCGAGTCTGGAAGCGATCTTGCTGGTCGCCGACGAGCCGGTGCCGGTGGTCGTGCTGGCCCAGGTACTCGAACGGCCCAGGAACGAGGTCACGGCCGAGCTGAAAGACCTCGCCGAGGAATACGCAACCCAGGACCGCGGCTTTGACCTGCGCGAGATCGCCGGCGGCTGGCGGTTCTACACCCGCGAGGACTGCGCGCCGCTGGTCGAGCGGTTCGTCAGCGACGGCCAGGAGGTCCGCCTCACCCAGGCCGCGCTGGAGACCCTGGCCGTGGTGGCCTACCGGCAGCCGGTCAACCGGGCCCGGGTTTCGGCCGTCCGCGGGGTCAACTGCGACAGTGTGATGCGCACCCTGGTGCTGCGTGGCCTGGTCGAGGAAACCGGCACTGACGCCGAGACCGGTGCCATCCTGTACCGCACCACCGGGTATTTCCTGGAGCGACTGGGCCTGGCCTGCCTGGAGGACCTGCCGGACCTCGCGCCGTTCCTGCCCGATGACATCGAGGACATCGAGAATGAGAACGCCCGACCGTGACGTCGACGAGGAATACCCGGATGACGATGAGGACCGCGACAGCCTGACCGACGTTCCGGGCGGGGTCCGGCTGCAGAAGGTCCTGGCCGAGGCCGGGGTCGGCAGCCGCAGGCACTGCGAGGAACTGATCGGCGAGGGCCGGGTGGAGGTCGACGGGCAGACGGTCCGCCGGTTCGGCGCGCGGGTCGACCCCGAGCACCAGGTGATCAGGGTCGACGGAAAGCGCATCCCGGCCAAGCCCGGCCTGGTCTACCTGGCCTTCAACAAGCCGCCCAAGGTGCTCACCGCCATGTCAGACGCCCGCGGCCGCAAGACCGTGGCCGACTATCTCGGCGACCGGTCCGAGCGCCTGTTCCACATCGGCCGGCTGGACTACGACACCGAGGGGCTGATGCTGCTCACCAACGACGGCGAGCTCGCGCACCGGCTCGCCCACCCCAGCTTCGAAGTGGCCAAGACCTACCTGGCCGAGGTCACCGGCCCGGTGCCGAAGGACCTTGGCCGGCGCCTCCAGACCGGTGTCGAGCTGGACGACGGCGTCGCCACCGCGGACCGGTTCCGGGTCGTGGACCGGTCCGGCCACCGCACGCTGGTCGAGATCACCCTGCACGAGGGCCGCAAGCACATCGTGCGCCGGATGCTGGCCGCCACCGGGCACCCGGTGAGCCGCCTGGTCCGCACCGACGTGGGCCCGATCAAGCTCGGCAACCTCAAACCTGGCTCGTCGCGCGACCTCAGCACTCGGGAAATCGGCGAGCTGTACGCCGCAGTGGGGCTGTAACGTGTGGCGCAGGAGGGAGAAGCCAGGATGACGGTCAGGGCGGTACGCGGCGCGGTGCAGCTCGACACCGACGACCGCGATGCGATACTCGAGGGCACGGCCGAGCTCGTGACGGAGGTCATGGCGCGCAACGAGCTCACCACCGACGACGTGATCAGCGTGCTGTTCACCGCGACGCCGGACCTGACCGCCGAGTTTCCCGCGCTGGCCGCGCGGAAGATCGGCTTCCACGACGTGCCGCTGATCTGCGCCCTGGAGATCGCGGTGCCCGGGGCCATGCCCCGCGTCGTCCGGCTGATGGCGCACGTCGAGACCGACCGGCCGCGGTCCGCGATCCAGCACGTCTACCTGCGGGGCGCCGCCGCCCTCCGGCTGGACATCGCTCAGTGAAGGTGATCGTCCTCGGGACCGGGTTGATCGGTACCTCGATCGCTCTGGCTCTGCGCGAGCACGACGCCACCGTCTGGCTCGCCGATGCTGACCCGGCCGCCGCTAGGCTCGCCGCCGACCTAGGCGCCGGGGAACTGCTCCCGCAGACGCCCACCGAACCGGCCGACATTGCGGTCATCGCCGTCCCTCCGGCCGCCGTGGCGGCGACCTTGGCCCAGGCGCAAACCCAGGGACTGGCTCGCTGCTACACCGACGTGGCCAGCGTTAAGCAGCTGCCTGTGGCTCAGGCCCGCGAGCGAGGCTGCGACCTGACCCGCTACGTCCCCGGCCATCCGCTGGCCGGCCGCGAGAAGCACGGCCCGGCCGCCGCCCGCGCGGACCTGTTCCTCGGCCGCACCTGGGCCCTGTGCCCGCTGGCCGAGACCTCGGACGACGCCATGGAGGCGGTCACCACCATGGTCCGCGCGTGCGGCGCGGTCCCGGTCCGCACCGACCCGGTCGCGCACGACCGCTGGGTCGCGCTTATCTCGCACGCTCCGCACCTGGTCGCCGCGGCCATGGCGGCCCGCCTGGAGGAAGCCCCGGGCGAGGCCCTGGACCTGGCCGGGCAGGGGTTGCGTGACGTGACCCGGATCGCGGCCGGCGATACGGCGCTGTGGACGCAGATCCTGTCCGCCAACGCCGCGCCCGTGGCCGAGGTGCTCGCGATGGTAGCCGCCGACCTGGCCGAGGCCGCCCGGGTGCTGGCCGAGAACGACGACTCGGATAAGGCCGTCGCGGCTCTGCTCGACCGCGGCCAGGCGGGCGTGGCCCGGATCCCCGGCAAGCACGGCGGCGCGCCCCGGGAGTTCGTCGTGGTCCAGGTGGTCATCCCCGACCAGCCCGGCGAACTGGCCCGGCTGTTCGACGCGACCGGCGCGGCCGGCGTCAACATCGAGGACGTGCGGATCGAGCACTCACCCGGCCTCCCGGTCGGCGTCGCGGAGCTTTCCGTGCGCCCCGCCGCGGCGGCCATGCTGCTCGATGCCCTGGAGGCAGGCGGCTGGCCGGTCCGCCGCTAGAGCGAACCGGCCAGCGCCGCTTTCTGTCTTTCCTATTCGGCCGAACGGGCCGTGGTGCGTGCCTCCGCGGGCCGTGCGTGCGCCGGGCGGTGCGGGTCCCAAGATCGGCGCCCGGGACCGGGCGCAGGCGGTGGGCTACGCCTACCGGCACGGACTCGTCCCTCCAGGTCCTGTCCGCCGGTAGCATCGCACGAGTGAAGATTTCGGCGGACCTGGACGGCGAGGAGAGCGAAACGGGCAGCATAGCCCGGGGCGACGGCCCCCCCAAGCCCTTCGGCCAAGCCGGACTCGTCGTGGCGGTCGACGGGCCCTCGGGTGCGGGCAAGTCGAGCGCCTCGCGGGGCGCGGCGGTCGCCCTGGGCGTGCGGTACCTGGACACCGGGTCCATGTACCGGGCCCTGACCTGGTGGCTGCTGCAGCGGGGGGTAGACCCCAGCGACGCTGGCCTGATCGGCGAACTGGCCGCCGAACCAGTCATCGAGGTCGGGACCGACCCGCGCGCGCCGTGGACCCGGGTCGACGGAACCGACGTGTCCGCGGTGATCAGAACCCACGGCGTGACCAGCGCGGTCAGCGCCGTCGCCGGCGTCCCGGCGGTCCGCGCGCACCTGATCGCGCAGCAGCGGGATATCATCGCCAAGGCGGACGGAATCGTGGCCGAGGGGCGCGACGTCGGTACCGTGGTGGCGCCCGACGCCCCGGTCAAAGTGTTCCTCACCGCCGACAGCGTCGCCCGGGCCGACCGCCGGGCCGCCGAGACCAGCTGGGCGGCCGCCTCCACCCAGGTCGAACAGGACCGCCGCGATCGACTGGACGCCGCGCAGAGCGGCAAGGCCGACGACGCGGTGGAGATCGACTCCACCCAGCTGGACCTGGACCAGGTGATCGACATCATCGTCCGGCTGGCCCATGAGCGTGCCGGCGTGCCGCACCCGCGCCAGCAGACCCGATAGCAAAGAGCAGACACCGATGACGAGCGAGCCTTCTTCCACTTCCGTGCCCGGTCCCGTGCCGGTGGTCGCCGTCGTGGGCCGACCCAACGTAGGCAAGTCCACGCTGGTCAACCGCATCCTGGGCAGTCGGCAGGCGGTGGTGGAGGATGTCCCGGGGGTGACCAGGGACCGGGTCGCCTACGACGCGCTCTGGCGCGGCCGCTCCTTCACCCTGGTGGACACCGGCGGCTGGGATCCCTCGGTGGAGAGCACGCAGAGCCTGGCCGCGCGGGTCGCCGGCCAGGCCCGGGTGGCGGTGGACGCCGCGGACGCGATCTTGTTCGTGGTCGACGCCACCGTCGGGGTCACCGACGCGGACGCCACGGTGGCCGCCGTGCTGCGCCGGTCTGGTAAGCCGATCGTGGTCGCGGCCAACAAGGTCGACGACACCAAGGCCGAGTCGGAGGTTGCGGCGCTGTGGTCGTTGGGGCTCGGTGAGCCGGTGCCGGTCAGCGCGCTACACGGGCGGGGGAGCGGCGACCTGCTCGACGTGATCCTAGATGCGCTGCCCGACGCGCCGAAGGAAGCCGACGAAACCGAAGGCGGCCCGCGCCGGGTCGCGCTCCTCGGCCGCCCGAATGTCGGCAAGTCCAGTCTGCTCAACCAGCTAGCCGGACATGAGCGCTCGCTCGTCGACCCGGTGGCCGGCACGACCCGGGATCCGGTCGACGAACTCATCGAGCTGGGCGGCAAGACCTGGCGCTTTGTCGACACGGCCGGCATCAGGCGCCGGTTCCGCGAGAACCAGGGCGCGGACTACTACGCGGCGCTGCGCACCGCCGGGGCGCTGGACCAGGCCGAGGTGGCCGTCGTCCTGATCGACGCGAGCGAGCCGCTCACCGAACAAGACCTGCGGATCGTGTCGATGGTCATCGAGGCCGGCCGGGCCCTGGTCATCGCGTACAACAAGTGGGACCTAGTCGACGAGGATCGGCAGCGGTACCTGGAGCGGGAGATCGACCGCCAGCTGCACACTGCCCGCTGGGCGCCGCGAGTGAATATCTCGGCCGCCAGCGGGCGGCACACCGACCGGCTGGCGCCCGCGCTTGAGAAGGCCCTGGCCGGCTGGGAGACCCGGGTCTCGACCGGCAGGCTCAACGCCTGGCTGACCGGCCTGGTGGCTGCGACCCCGCCGCCGGTACGCGGCGGCCGGCAGCCGAAGATCCTGTTCGCCACCCAGGCCGGGGTCCGGCCGCCGCACTTCGTCCTGTTCTCCTCGGGGTTCCTCGAGGCGGCCTACCGGCGGTTCGTGGAGCGGCGGCTGCGCGAGGAGTTCGGTTTCGAGGGCAGCCCGATCCAGGTCTCGGTGCGGGTCCGGGCCAAGCGGGAGAACCGCCCCGGCCGTCGTTCGTCCGCGCGCACCTCGCGGCGCCGCTAACGACGCGAAGGCGTCGGCAGGCGGCTCGGGGGAGGGGCTGGCGTTCGCGTCGGTGACCGGCTTGGCCCCGGCCGCGAACCGGGTCAAGTCCGCGCCGCACAGGACGCGGCCCGGCATCGGATCCGCGGCCGTCAGCCGGGTAAGCGCAGCGGCCGGGAGTGGCTCCGGGCTGGCCACCAGCACCAGGTTCCCGAACCTGCGGCCGCGCAGCACCGCGGCGTCGGCGATGAGCCCCACCTGCGGGAAGACCGTCCGCGCCGTCGCGACCTGGGCTCGGGCGTGGGCCAGCGGCGCCCCGTCGGCTACGTTCGCGGCGAACACCCCGCTCGTGAGCGCCCGCCGCGCCGCCCGCATAAACTCGACCGTGGTCAGGTGAGCTGGGGTCCGCCCCCCGGCGAACACGTCTGCGATCACCACATCGAAGGCGCCGGCCCGCATCCGCTCGAGCACCGCCCGGGCGTCCCCGATCCGGACCCGGACCCGGACCCCGCGCAGCGGGAGCCTGCGCCGGATCAGGTCCACCAGCGCGGCATCGACCTCGACGGCCAGCTGCGACGAGCCTGGCCGGGTCGCCGCCACGTACCGCGCCAGGGTGAGGGCCCCGGCACCTAGGTGCAGCACGCGCAGCGGCTGTGCCGTCGGCGCCGCCGTGTCGATCACGTGGCCTAGCCGCCTGACGTACTCGAAATCCAGGTAGCCGGGGTCGTCGAGGTCGACGTGTGACTGCGGGATGCCGTCGACGAGCAGCATCCACGCCGCCCGCCGGTCGCCATCTCGCAACAGCTCGGCGCGGCCGTGGGCCCCCTCGACGCTGTCGGCTGGCGGCTGCGCCGCCCGCCTCCCGGACGCTCGGGTCATAGCGTCAGTATGGTGGTAGGTACGTGTCACGCCCAGGGAGGTCCGCATGGCTGTCGAGGAATCCGGAGCCGAGGCTGCACACACCGATGACGCGCCGCCGGGACCCGAGGGAAAGACTACGGACACCGAGTCCGATCTCGACGACCTGAAGCGCAAGTTCCGCGAGGCGCTCGACCGCAAGCGTGATGCCCACGCCAGCGCGGAAGGCGCGCAGGACACCGGCCGGGTGCACGGCGCGCACGGCCCCGCCGTCAGCCGGCGCTCGTTCCGCCGCAAGAGCGGAGGCTAGCCCCGCTCAGCCCTCGGCGGTAGCCCCGCTCAGCCTNNTAGCCCCGCTCAGCCTTCGGCGGCGCGCGGCTTAGCCTTCGGTAGCCACCGGGACGGCGCGGAACCAACTGCGATCCTCGGTCAGGTAGCGGTCCAGCCGCAATCCCGCCGCGCCGAGCGCGGCCGCCAGTTCGGCCTCGTCCAGGCGCATCGTGGTGAACGTCTGCGTCCAGCACCGGTCTCCGGCCACGTACTCGACGGTGGCCGAGACCAGGTTCGGGGCCGGGCGGGACACGTCGCGCAGCCGGTAGAGGACCCCGTCCCGGGTCACCTCGCTGTCCCGCGCGGCGGAGAACCACTGCGGGCTATGCTGCTCGACGATCACGCATCCCTCGTCGGTGACGTGCCGTCGGCAGGCGTCCAGGAAGATACTCCTGGTCTCGTCGTCCGCGTTGATCAGGTGCGAGGCAAGCAAGACGGCGCCGAACCGACGCCCGAGATCCAGATCCTGGATCCGCCCGCATACCGTCTCGGCGCCCTGGACGTGCGCCAGCATCTCTGGCGACTCGTCGACCGCCACGACCGGGTGTCCCAGCGCGACCAGCGGATGGGTGACCCGTCCCGCCCCGCAGCCGAGTTCAAGGATGGAGGTTCCCGCCCCGGCCGCCTCGTGCACGATGGCCGGCTCACCGAAGTCCCGCATCAGCGCGTAGAAGTCAACCGCGCACCCATCAGGCGTGATCACTCCCGGCCCCGTGCCATTCGCCTGCCCTAGTGCACTCATGACCCCATTCTGCCCAACAATCCCAGCCGGGCCGTCCCGCCCGCTCCGCCCGCCTACCCCCGTGGTGCCGGTGCGCTCTGTGATAGGAAAATGGATCACAGCGTTACCGATTCCTCAAAAGATCTTGGAAGATTCGGGCTTCGTGGAGGATTTGGTGCACTGTAGCACCCCAAATCCTCCCTTGAACCCGAATCCTCCACGTAAATATTTACTCTCTCGCATACAAATTCGAGGTTTGTTGCGGATGGGCTCAACGGGGCCAGCGAGATGTAGGCCGCTCGCCGGTCGAAGCACGTGCTGGGCGGGGCCTAGCCGTGTGGGGCGGGCCTAGCCGTGATGGGCGAGCCCGGTAGGCGAGCCGCGGGCGAGAGGCGAGCCGCGGGAGAGATGCGAGCCGCAGGGGAGAGGGGAGCGAGCCTGGAGGCCGAACAGCGAGGCGAAACGGGCGCGACACGGAAGAAGCCGGCCGTGGCCACAGGTGCCGGGGCGCGAGCAGCCAGCCGGCCCGATCAGCGGCAGGAGACGAAAGAAAAACCAGCCGAGGGTGACAGGCCAGCTCGCGGAGAATCCGGTTCGGGTGAGATCGATCAGGCCGGGGCGGCCGCGGGCGGTGTCGCCTCGGCCCACAGGTGGGTCGGCCGGGCCCGGTACGGTTCGGCGTCGGAGATGAAGCTATCGGGCTGCGCGCGAACCTCGACCGGTCGGCCCGCGGCCGGGCCAGGCTGCCCGGCGGCCTGCTGTGGTTCGTAGGTCGCCGGCAGGTGGAACCAGACCGTGGTGCCGGTCGCGTCCCGCAGATAGCCCCACTGGGCGGCCAGGTGCTGGACCAGGAACAGCCCGTGTCCCTCGGCCGCGTACAGGTCGCCCTTGACCACCGGGGTGCCCGCGGAGCCGTCGTCGATGATCTCGACCAGCACGCCACGCGACAGGCCGATCACCACGATGGTGACCGTTCCGCCGTCGACACCTGACTTGGTGTGCTGGATGGCGTTGGTAACGATCTCCGACGTCAGTAATGTCGCTGCGTCGGCGTCCGCGCCGACCTCGTTCGTGCCGAGCGTGCGGGCCACGAACGCCCGGGCCTGGCCGACCTGTTCCGGGCGGCCCGGGACGGTCAGGGAGCCCAGCACCATGGCGCGTGAGCTTCCCGCGGCACGGCGTGTCCCGATGCTGTGAGTTCCGGTACCCCGCGTCCCCTGGGGCCTCGGGTCTCCCGGCCCCCGCTCGGCCCCGGGCTGCAGAGGTCGGGAATTGTCAGCGGGCGTTTCCATGTCGAGTGCCTCCACTATCGCCGTGCTGGTCTGACCGGTTCGCGACCAGGGACCGTGAAGTTCTGCCCGCTCCAAGCGCCACGCCAGTGACACTTGCCGCCGTGGGTGCCCCCCACAGTCGCCACTTACCGCCCAAGCCACATCGGACACGCAAACTGGCGGGGAATGCCGGTGAGGTCTTCCCGTATATCGGCGTATCGCCGGGAAGTACGAATGAAGGCCTCTACCTGGCCCGCCGCCCTTGCTTGCTAAGTTGTCCTAATTTGTACCTTTCAATTGGCCTTCCGGCCTGTCGTCAAACCCGATGATGACCTGAGGGCGCCGCCGACGCAAGTGCGTAGGGCAAATTTCGTAGATGAAATCCTAGATGGGATTTCAAACTCGCTGTCGGTGCTGTATCGTACTGGTTGGTTGTCACAGACGATGTGCAGTGGTCTGGTTACGTTCCGACGTCAAGTGAGGCGGACCGGGTAGCGGCATCGTCCCAGCCTGGGGTGGGCTTAGATGAAGCGGATGGGAGGTGACTTCTGATGCCCCTTGGTCCTACGGTTCGTAGGCGCAGGCTCGGTGCCGAGCTCCGTCGCCTTCGCGAAGGGCACTCGCTGAAGCTCGAGGAAGTGGCCGAGGAACTCAGCCTGGCTCCCTCCACCCTGTCCCGCATCGAGACCGGCAAGGCGCCGACCAAATCCGCGTACCTGATGGCGATGCTCGACATGTACAAGGTCGACGACCTGGGCGTACGCAAGGTGCTCATCGACATGGCGCGCGAGGGTCACCGCAAGGGCTGGTGGTCCATCTACGACGACGTCCTGCCCAGCGGGTTCGACATCTATGTCGGCCTGGAGGCCGAGGCCAGCGGGCTGCGCAGCTACGAGACTGATGTGGTACACGGGCTGCTGCAGACTACTGATTACGCCTTGGCCGTCCTGCGTGAACTGCGGCCGAGGGACAGCCAGGAGCAGCTCGAGCGAGTAGTGGACCTGCGAATGCGGCGGCAGCGGCTGCTGGACCAGGATCCNNTGATCGGGCCGTTCTCCATTCTCGAGTTCCCTGAGCGCGACGACTCCGACGTCGCCTACACCGAATCCGTGGGCGGCATGATCTACCTGGAGAAAGAGCGGGAAGTCCGGACCTGCGCCGAGGCTTTTGACCGTATGCGCGCGGCGGCGCTTTCGCCGGCCGCCTCAGTTGAGCTAATCCAGCAGGTACTGGAAGAGCTCACCTAACCACGTCTATTGACATAACGGCACAACCAACCGAAAGGAGAGGACGGATGGATACCGACCTCGACGGCCTGCGCTGGTTCAAGAGCAGCGCAAGCAGCGCAGCTGGCTGCGTGGAAATAGCGCACCTTCCTCAAGGAGGAGGCGTGGCGGTCCGCGATTCCAAGGACCGTAGTAAGACCCCGCACGTGTTCAACCAGCACGAGTGGGAGTGCTTCCTTACCGGCGCCAAGAACGGGGAGTTCGACCTTCCTGTCGCCTGAGCGCCGGCGCCTCGGGGCGTTCTCGGTTCGGGGCCTTCGGGGCTGTTCCACTCAGCGCCACGGACATTACGCAAGCTGGGGGGAGAGAGAGGGCGGTGGTCCGTCCGGACCACNNCTCAGCCGTTCCATGGCCAGCAGGTAACGGTCGACCTCAGATTTCTTGTCGAAGTAGAGAGCGCTGGTGAGGTGTTCCAGGTACGTCACGTCCGGCAGGTCCGGTTCGGAGAACCGCAGGATGGTGAACCCACTGGGAACAGCGTGGCCGCCCATCCCGGCCGGGATGATCTGCAGGGTGAAATTCGGCCGGTGGCTCACGCTCTGCAGGTAACGGAGCTGATCGCGCAGGATCTCCTTGCTGCCGACCGGTCGGCGCAGCGCGGTCTCCTCAATAACGGCCCAGAGCTTGAGCCGGCCTTCGGAGAACCGGCGCTGCCGTTCCTTGCGCAGGATGACGTGCCGCTCGGCTTCGCCGAGGGGGATGTCGCAGACGGCCAGGACGGCGGCCGTGTAGGTCGGGATCTGCAGCAGGCCCGGGACGAACTGCGGCTCGTAGATACGGATGGACGTGGCCGCCTCTTCCATCCCGACGTAGGCCTGGAACCAGTCGGGCAGGATGTCGTTGAACCGGTGCCACCAGCCGGGGCGGTTGGCCTGCTCGGCCAAGGTCAGCAGCTGCTCCCGGTCGGCGGGGCTGACGCCGTAGAAGGTGAGCAGGTCGAGCACGTCGATCTCGCGGATGGCGTTGCGTCCAAGCTCGATGCGGCTGATCTTGGACTCCGATCCGCGGATCGCCTTGGCCGCGGCCTGCGCGCTGATCCCCCGGCTCTCCCGGAGCCTCCGCAGCTGGGTGCCCAGCAGGATGCGCAGCACAGTCGGCCCTTCCGTTGCCTCTGGCATGTCGCCTCCTCGGTCGCCCTGCCACGGAATTGTATTACGCAATTGCGTGGCAACGCGTTGCCATCTCGATGTTCGATAAATCCGATGATATCCCACCTGGGATTGCATGGCACCCCCCACTATCGACTGTCCGGCCCGGCCAAGCAGGACACCTCTGTCTAATTCTCACTCTCTGATAACTCCAGACCAAGGACTCCCCGAACGCCGATCGTGCCTGGTTGCCACGACGGCGGCAGGCGCGGCCGGGACGGATCGGCGGCCTGGTATTTGACTCGCGTAAACATCTAGAAACGACTGCGTAAAACAAGGAAAAGGAAACTCGCGCTGATGAGCGGTGATGGTCCAAAGGCGTCGGACGCGCCGCCGGAACCACTAGGCCGCGACGACTGGCGGACCACATTCCGGCCAGACATTCCGAGCTCAGCGCGAATTTACGACTATTTCCTGGGCGGCAAAAACAATTATGCCGCGGACCGGGATGCGGGCGATCAGATCACAGCGCGGCTGCCAAATATACGCGAAGCCGCCCAAATCAACCGCGCCTTCGTGCGCCGTGTGGTCCGTTACCTGGTGAATGAGGGGGGCGTCAGGCAGCTGATCGACATCGGCACGGGGATGCCGACCACGGAGAACGTACACGAGGTGGCCATGGCCGCCAACCCGGCGACGCGCGTCGTCTACGTGGACCACGACCCGGTGGCGCTCGCGCACGCCAGGAACATGCTGCAGGGCACACCCAACGCGGTCATCATCGGGCACGACGTGCGCGCGCCAGCCGACCTCCTAGCCGACCCTGAGCTGCGGCGTCTGATCGACTTTGACGAACCGGTGGGCGTCTTGTTGGTCTCCATACTGCACTTCCTGGCCGACGCGGATGATCCGGCCGCGATCATCGGCGAGCTGCTGGCGCCGTTTCCGGCGGACAGTTACGTCGCGCTCACCCACGTCACCGCGGATGCCACTGCGCGGGTACGCGCTGCGGCGCGGGTCTACGACGCGGCGACCACGCCGATGTTCGTCCGCAGCCGGGAAGAAGTGCTCGCATTGGTGCCCGGCCTGGACGTGGTAAAGCCCGGCCTGGTGTGGACGCCGCAATGGCGTCCCGAACCGGGCGAACAGGTCCCGGCCCAGCCCAGCGACGACTACTGCTACGCGCTCGTGGCCCGCAAGCCGTAACTGCGCATGGCGGGCGGATAACTACGGTCCGTTCCGGCGTAGTGATGTCTCACCGCGCCGCGCCATAGGCGATCGGGAATCCGTAAAATGGGTCCATGCGCTATAGGCCGCTTGGCGGATCAGGACTCGTGGTATCGGTAGCCGGACTCGGCTGTAACAACTTCGGCGGCCGCCTGGACCTCGACGGGACGCGCGCGGTGGTTGACGCGGCCATCGACGCCGGCATCACCCTGTTCGACACGTCCGACACCTACGGCGAAGGCGGCGGGTCTGAGCGCGCGCTCGGCGAGATCCTCGGCCGACGCCGGGACCAGATCGTCCTGGCCACCAAGTTCGGCCATCAGCGTGCGGACATGGGCTACGGCCCGGCCGCCGGGGCCAAGGGCGGCCGGGCCTACATCCGGCGGGCCGTGACCGAGTCGCTGCGGCGGTTGCGCACCGACTACATCGATCTGTACCAGCTGCACACGCCGGATCCGGTGACCCCGGTCGAGGAGACCATCGCGGCTCTGAACGAGCTGGTCGCCGAGGGCAAGGTCCGGTACCTGGGTCACTCCAACTTCTCCGGCTGGCAGCTCGCCGACGCCTCGCACCTAGCCACGATCGGCGGCCACGCCCCGTTCATCTCGGCCCAGAATCACTGGTCGCTGCTCGAGCGCGCGGCCGAGGCCGAGCTCGTGCCCGCGGCCCGGCACTTCGGCGTCGGTGTACTGCCCTACTTCCCGCTGGCCAACGGGCTGCTGACCGGCAAGGTCCGGCGCGGCCAGCCGGTCCCGGCCGGAAGCAGGCTGGCCGGCCGCGCGGGCTACGTCACCGAGAGGAAGCTGGACCAGGTCGAGGCGCTGATCGCCTGGGCCCTGGAGCACGGTGTCACGGTCCTGGACGTGGCCATCGGCGCCCTGGCCGCCCAGCCGGGCTGCTCGTCGGTGATCTCGGGGGCGATGACCCCCGAGCAGGTGAAGGCGAACGTGGCAGCGTCGGAGTGGATCCCGTCCGCGGACGAGCTGGCCGACATCGACCAGATCGTCCCGCCCCCGCCCGCGAGCTAGGCGGCGGGGCCGGCCTCAGCCGCCGGCCACCGCCAGCCGGTACAGGGCCGCGACGTTCGCGCCGAACATCGACGAATACGAGACCTGTGGGGTAAGGCCGCCCTGTTCGTAGCCGCCGATGACCCCGATCACCGTGCCCTGCCCGGTCACTGGGTTGATGCTGGCCAGGAACGGCCCGCCGCTGGTCCCGTCGGTGTAGCCGCCGCAGTCGAACTCGAGCTGGTCCGACATCGGTTCCCGGGTCCAGTTCCGGCATACGATCGGCTCGTTGCCGGCGTCCGGGTAACCGATGACCTCGACCAACTGCCGCGGTGACGTGCCGGTCTGAAGTGCCTCTGCTCCGGTCACGTCCTCGATCGGGACGATCGAGCCGGGCTGGCTCACGCTCAAGAAGGCCACGTCGTCGTCCGGATCGGAGGATGACTCCCACGCCCGGTTCACGTAGATCTTGGTCACGGTCCAGATTCCGTACGGGGTCGCGCCGCGGTCGTAGCCCGGTACGAAGACGATGCCGGAGGTACCGCTCACACAGTGCGCGGCGGTGATGACCAGGTCGCCGTGCGGGCTGCTGATCACGCTCCCCGTGCAGAAGTGCTGGCCGAGGTGGCCCTTGGACATAGTGAACAGGGCGCCGACCGCCGGGGTACCGGCGAAACCCTTCCCGTTCTGCGAGGTTGATACCAGCTGCCGTACCGCCCGGGCGAAACTGGAGGCGATGTCGCCGGCGGCTCCTTCGGCGGGAGTCACCATGACCACCACGCCCACGATCAGCGCGGTGGTAAGCGCGGCCGCGGCCGGCGTGCGGAGAAACCAGCGGGCCCGCCTGCGCGGGCCGTTATCGTCTCCGACCGCAGGCTCCTCGCCATCGCGGACGGCAGGGCGCGGCCTGGTGTGCCACGCCGCTCGCAACCGCACCTGCTCCTGTCACCCGCCTCGCTATGTCACGACTTCTGCGACTTTCGGCCAATAGGTTCGATACCTAATTGTGATGGACAGGGTGCGACAGTACCAGAGGTAAAGCTGCAAAGTCCGTCAGAAGTCGGCCGAGCGAGCTGGGGATTCCCTGGGAGCAGCCTGCAGGGTTATCGAGGGTCGGGGCGGTCGATGTTCCAGTGACGGCTGGCCGTGGCCAGCCAGCGCAGCTCCGGTGCGCCGTCCGGGCTGGCGTCCGGCCTGGCCTCCGGGCTGGCGCCCTGAGCCTTGACCGGCAGCATGGTGAACCGGCTGACCACCCGCTGCCCGCCCTCGTGGTCGCCGTAGAGCAGTTCCACCGTCCACGGCTCGCGGGCCTCGATGACCTTGCGCGCCTCGTCGTACCCGGCGTGCTGGGTGTCGCGGAACGCCCCCTGCCAGAACCCGACGTCGCCGACCGGAATGTACAGGTCCCGGTTCTGCCGCTCGAACTCCTCCAGCGGCGCATGCTCCCCGTCGCGATGCCACTCCGGGAAGAACCGCCAGCCGTGCAGCACCGCGATGCCGTTGCCCGCGTTGCGCAGCGCGACGGCCAGGAAGACGACCGGGGTGTCCGGCCCCATCGACCCGTCCCCGGGGCCGACCTCGCCGGCCGCGCCGCCGCCGGGGATGCGCACCCACTTCGTGTCGCCGAAGTTGACCTTGAGCGTGGGGTCCTCGCGGCGGGAGGTGGTCAGCACCGGCCGCAGCTGGACCAGGAACTGCTCCTGAGCGATCTTGGCCATCAGGTTCGACGACCTGACCGCGGAGAACGTGGCCACGGCGAGAACCAGCGTGCCCAGCGCGGTGGCCAGGCTGGCGATCGTGCTCCACGCGCTAGCGCTCACCGGTACCTGCCTGCGGGCGGACTGCGCTTCGGTAGGCCCCGGGGGTGATCCCGTAGTAGCGCCGGAACCACCGGGTCAGGTGGGCCTGGTCGGCGAACCCGGCCTCGGCCGCGGCCACCGCGGGCGGCACGCCCCCGGAAAGCAGCCTGCGCGCGGCGCGCACCCGCAGCTGCCGCTGGTAGTCGCTGGGCGCGAGCCCGTAGGCCTGGTGAAAGGCCCGGTAGGCCGTGTACCTGCTGCACCCGGCGGCCGCGGCCAGGTCACCCGCGGTCAGGTCCGCGGCGGTGCCGGCGTCGTGGATGTGCGCGCGGATCCGGGCGGCCAGGCCCGGATCGGACCCCGGCCCCAGCGCGTCCGCCGCCGGGACGCGCCCGGAGGCGTGCCGGACCAGCAGCCTGGCCGTCGCGGTGAGCCGCTCGTACCGCTCCAGCTCGCTAGCGGGCCCGGTCAGGGCGGTGTGCAGGCGGCGCACCGACCGGGCGATCACCGGATCGGCCAGCACCGGCACGCGGAACAACGGGAGCGGGCGGCCGGCGCCGGCCAGGCCGACGAAGAATTCCGGCCAGATGTGCACCATCCGGTAGGTGAACCCGCCGCCGGTGGCCGCGTGGCCGTCGTGCGGATCGTCGGGGTTGAAGGCCATCACCATGCCCGGCCCGCTGACGTGCCGTCCGCGGCGGCAGGTGAACGCCTGCGCCCCGGTCTCGGTCACGCCGAACGAGTAACTCTCGTGGCTGTGCCGGTGATACACGTGCGAGGTGAAGTGCGCGTGCATCGCCTCCACCGGCAAGGCGTCTGCGCGCCAGTACCGAGCCCAGTCCGGGGACGAAGGGCCGTCGCCGCCAGCCACACTCCATTATCGCAGCCCGCCCCGCTCCAGCGTTCAATACCCGGGAGCGCGACCGGGCCATGCTCATACCGGTGACCATACGTTTCGACACCAAGATCGCCATTGCCGTCCGCGCCGACCTCGAGCCGTGGCAGAAGCTGAACGTCACCGCGTTCCTGGCCAGCGGCATCGCCGCCGCCACACCCGACGTCATGGGAAAGCCGTACGAAGACGGGTCGGGGAACACCTACCTGGAGCTGTTCCGCCAGCCCGTGGTGGTCTATGCGGCCGACGGCGCGGCGCTCAGCCAGGCGCACCAGCGGGCGCTGGCCCGCGAGATGCCGATGGCGGTCTACACGATGGACATGTTCCAGACCGGCCACGACGACGACAACCGGGCCGCGGTGCGCGCCATCGCAGCGGCTGACCTGCGGTTCGCCGGGCTGGCGCTGCACGGACCGCGCAACGCTGTCGACAAGATATTCAAGGGCGCTACGCTGCATCCATGATCGCAGCCTTGTACCGGCAGACGGGACCCGCGGCCGATGTGCTGCAGGTCGAGGAGGTCGAGCGGCCGCAGCCGGGGCCGGGGGAGGTCCTGGTCCGGGTGCGCGCCTCGGGCGTCAACCCCACCGACTACAAGTCCCGCGCGGGGCTGACTCCGCGGCCCCTCGACGGCTTCCAGGTCCCGCACATGGACGGCGCGGGCATCATCGAGGGCGTCGGCCCGGGGGTCGACCCTGGGCGCGTGGGCGAGCGGGTCTGGCTGTGGCTCGCGGCGGCCGGCCGACGCTGGGGCACCGCCGCCGAGTGGACCGTGGTACCCGATCGCCAGGCCGTGCCGCTGCCTGACGGTGCCGGGTTCGACCTGGGTGCCTCCCTTGGCGTGCCCGCCATGACCGCGCACTACGCCCTGTTCTGCGACGGGCCGGTCACCGGTCAGACCGTACTGGTGGCCGGAGGTGCCGGAGCGGTCGGTCATTTCGCTATTGAACTGGCCGAACGGGCCGGGGCTCGTGTGATCGCGACCGTCAGCAGCGCCGAGAAGGCGGCGCTGGCCAAGAAGGCAGGCGCGGACCTAGTAGTGAACTACCGCGCGGCGGACGCGGCCGAACAGATCCGCGCGTTCGCTCCTGCTGTCGACCGGGTGATCGAGGTGGCGCTCGGCGCCAACCTCGCCCTGGATCTGGCCGTGGCCCGGGCCGGGACCACGATCATGACCTACGCGGCCGAGGCTGCCGACCCGGTGCTGCCCGTCCGGGCCTGTATGAGCGGCAACATCACACTCAAGTTCATGCTGGTGTACACGGTGCCGTCGGCTGCGCTAGACCGAGCCGCCGCGGACATCACCGCCGCGCTCGCGGCCGGTAAGCTCACCGGCCTGCCCGTGCACAAGTTCCCGCTGGCCGACATCGTGGCCGCGCAGGAGGCCGCCGAGGCGGGCGCGGTGGGCAAGGTCATCGTCGCGCCCTGAGCAGATCAGGCGGCGCGCGGGCGGGGTCGCGAGCCGGCCGATCCTGGCCTGGCGGGCCTGCGCCTACTTCTTGGGGAAGACCCCGGTGTGCTTGGTCCCGCCGTAGAAGACCTGCGTGCCGACGCGGTCGAGCTGGCCGCGCCCGTCGCACCTGCGGCAGCGCCGATAGGAGCCCTTGAAGACGGCGCCGAAGTGCCTGCCGCTCATGTTGCATCGGGGGCACTTGCGGAGCGGGTGAATGCGCACCGAGACCACGTAGCCGACCGCGATTATGACAATAACAAGTACCAGCATCGTCGAGCTCCTATTCTGCCCGCGCGGAAACTGCCCGTAGCCCCGTGCCGTCGCACAGTCCGGGTCTGCCACCTGGCGCGAGTTGACCGCCGCCGTCGGCGCCCGAGGGCCGAGCATCACCCCTAGTGCCGACTCACTAGCACAGAGTAAACCATTGTGGATGAGTATGTGAAGAATTTTGTCACGGTAGTTCGCTCGATGAGCGCACTTCCCTTATTTTGCAGTACCTTCCCCACGAGCCGACCCTGGCCTCAGCGACATCAGCGATACGCGCTGATGCCCAGCTTCACCGCCAGCCCCAGTCCGCACAGGCTGACGAACACGCGGAACACCCCCGCGGGGACCCGGCGGGCGATCTTGGGCCCGATCCACCCGCCGATCAGGAAGCCCGCCGCGAGCGGCAGCACGAGCTTCCACCGCACGTCGCCGAATAGCGCGAAGCAGACCGCGGCCAGCGCGTTCGCCATTCCGGACACGGCGTTCTTGATCGCGTTGACCCGGACGAGCGGCTCGGGGATCACGGCGCTGAGCACCAGGAGCAGCATGACCCCCGCGGCCGCGCCGAAGTACCCGACGTACACGGCGACCGTGAAAAGCGCCGCGCCCAGGGCCAGGCGGTGCCTGGTGTCCAGCACCTCGGGCGGCGTCAGCATGGTCAGCCTGGGCTGGACGAGCAGCACCAGCGACGCGCCGCCGATCAGCACCGGAACCACCACCGTGAACGCGCTCGCCGGGGTCAGCAGCAGGACCGCCGCCCCGGCCGCGCCGCCGAGCGCGGTGATGACGCCAAGCCGCAGCACCCGCCGGCCCTGTCCGGCCAGTTCCGGCCGGGACCCGGCCACCGAGCCGACCCCGGTGAGCACGAGCGAGACCGTATTGGTCATGTTGGCCGACAGCGGCGGGACCCCCAGGGCCAACAGCACCGGATAGGTCACCAGCGAGGCGATAGCCACCACCGTGCTGAAGATGCCGCCCGCCGTACCGGCGGCCAGTAGCACGAGCGCCTCGGAGACCTTCATCCGAGGCAGCCACTATTCCGCGGGCCGGGTCGCTACCGCAAGCACGGACTGGCCGAAAGGTGGCTGCCACCGTCGCTCCAGACGCTTGAGCAGCGGAACGAAATACCTGTCGAAGACCTTGACCGGAGTGCCGTTTGTGGGTGTGCGTCGCAGGAAGCGAGCCAGCACCAGCCACGCCACCGCGCCGACGGTGTTGACGTACCTGATGTCCCGTACCTCGTATCCGGCCCGCAAGAGCTGCGTCCGCAGTTCAGGCCGGCGATAGCGGCGATAGTGACCGATCTTCCGGTCGAAGTCACTGTAGAGCAGCGAGAATGCGGGTACCCACAGGACGGCTCGCCCTCCGGGTCGCAGGAGCCGGGCGAGTTCTCGCAACGCGCCGTCGTCGTCCTCGATGTGCTCGAGGACGTTGATCAGTATCACGCTGTCGAAGGGGCCGTGGGCGGCGGCCGAGTCGACGGATCCGTGCAAGATCTCCACCGACTCCTCACCCGAGAATCTCTCGCGCAGCCTGCTGACGCACCGCTCGGATAGGTCGCAGGCGACGACCCGCTTAGCCGTCCTGGCCAGCATCTCGGTGAAAGTCCCGTGACCTGCGCCGACCTCCAGCACTTCGTGGCCCAGGTACGGCTCGATGAGCTCGAAGATCCATTCCGCGTAGTTGTCGGCGCCGTCGAGGTTGTCGAGCGTGGACGCCAGCTCCGCATCCGCCGCCGAGAAGTCTGCGCGGACTCGCGTACGCTTCCCCGCCCTAGTCCATGCCACCGGACGACTCTACCGGAGCGATGGCAATCGGCCCCGCCCGGCACGCTCGTGCCTGTTGGCGACTAGGCTGCCCGTGATGATCGAGGGGCAGACCGCGAGCAAGCCAGGACAAGCTGCCCGCATACCGGGGCGATTGCGGCACGCTGCCGCGCGCCCCTGGGCGCGCGAGGCGGCGGTGCTGGCCGCCTTCCTGGCCGCCGGGGTCGCGGCGACCTGGCCGCTGTCGTCCTACCTGACCGGCAGGCTGCCGGTCAGCAGGGACGTGTCCATCTATGTATGGGACATGTGGTGGGTAGCCCACCAGATTGTCCACCTGCACAATCCGTGGTCCACCACCTACCTGGCCGCGCCCGTCGGACTCCAGCTGGGGTACCAGACGCTGGTGCCGCTGCTCGGTGCGGTGATGACTCCCTTCACTCTGGCCTTCGGCCCGTCGGCCACCTACAACCTGCTGAATATCCTCGCGCCCGGCCTGGCCTGCTATGCGATGTACCGGGCCGCCCGGCTATGGCTGCCCACCAGGGTCGGCGCGATCGCGGCCGGAGCGTTCTTCGGGCTGTCGGCGATGCTGACGTACCAGGCCTGGTACCACATCAATATCGTGTACGGCACGGTGTTCCTGCCGCTAACCCTCGAGGCAGCCGTCAGGTTGCGCCGTAGCCCCACCACCGGCCGGGGATTGATCCTGGGCGTGGTGCTAGGCGCCTGCGCGCTGGTCAATCAGGAATCAGCGGTGATGGCCGTCATCGTGGCCGTTCTCGCGCTCATCCCGTGGTTGCTGACGGTGCGCGAGCGGTCCACGGCCCTGACCCGGCTCAGGGTCGTGGCCGTCGGTGCGGTCACGGCCGCCGTCGTGGCCAGCCCGCAGCTGGTGGCCATGGTCCAGCAGGCACACGCGGGCGGGACCACCGCTCCGGCGACGTCGTACGGGTACACCAGGTGGGTCGCCAACCTGCCGAGTTTGTTCGCTCCCTCGCCTCGGCTCGTCAACGACGGGCTCACCAGCCTAGGCCGCATCTACACCTCCCGCACCCATCTCGAGACGCTCAACACCTTCGGCGTGGTGCTCAGCCTGCTGGCGGTCCTGGGCCTGCTCGCGAGCTGGCGCCGGTGCAGCGCTTGGCTGCTCGCGCTGCTCTGGCTGGGCGGCGCCGCGCTATCGCTCGGGCCGGTGCTGGATGTCGGCACCCACGTGTACGTGCCGCTGGCCCAGATCTGGGACGGCCTGCGGGTGTCGCTACTGATGCCGTACACCTGGTTCCTCCGGACCCCCGGCCTGTCCGTCTTCCGCGAGGCCGACCGGCTCGCCCTGCTCGGGCTGGTCGGCGCAGCGCTGCTCGCCGGCGCGGCAGTGGACTGGCTGGCGCGGCACCGGGCCTGGCCGGTGATCCTGGCCGTGACGGCACTCGCCGTCCTGGAGGCAGGCTGGTCGGGCAGCCCGGGAGGTGTGCCGACCATGCCCACCGCGCTGCCCGCGCTGGACCGCCCGATTGCCGCCGACCATTCCGGCTCGATCGTCGTCGACATCCCGTTCGGCCTGTACAACCTCCCCTTCTACGGCGAGCCGCCTACCTCCCAGGCCATCTTGATCGCCACCGCTGACGGGCATCCGCGGGCGGTCTGCTACACGTCCTGGGTGCCCACGCGGACCGTTGCGGGGATCGCCCGGCATCCGTTTTATGCCCAGCTCAACCAGGCCCAGCAGGGCCGGAAGAGATCGCCAGCACAGATCGTGACGGCCCGGGCGGACCTGCGGACCCTGCACGTCGGCTGGGTCCTGGTATGGCTGCCGAAGCCCAGCCCGGCCTTGTCCCAATATCTGTCCGCCACCGGCTTCAGGTTCAGCTACCGAGCCGACGGAGCGTCGGTCTACCGGCCGGCTTCCGGATCCGCCCCCGGCTAGGGCTGCGACTTCACGCCCTTACGTGGTCTCGTCAGCCGGATCCGGGCCAGGATCCACATGGCCTGTACCCCGTCCCGCCAGGTGATTTTCTTACCCGCTTCGCGGCTGCGGGCCCGGTACGTGATCGGCACCTCGAACGGGCGGATGCGGCGGGCCAGCAGCTTCCCGGTGATCTCGGCCTCCATGCCGAATCCGTCGGAGCTGATGTTCAAGCTGCGCAGCAGGTCAAGAGGCATGAGTTTGAAGCATGTCTCCAGGTCCGCGATGTACGCATTGAACAGCACGTTCGCGAACGTGGTCAGGGCCTTGTTGCCCTGGACGTACCAGAACGAGTACGCCGAATGGCTGCCGAAGGTCCGGCTGCCGTAGACGACCTCGGCGTCGCCGCTCAGGACCGGTTCGAGCAGCTTGGGGATTTCTTCCGGCCGATACTCCAGGTCCGCGTCCAGCGGCACCATGAAATCACCGGTGGCCGCCGCGGTCGCGGTGCGGATCGCGGCTCCCTTGCCGCGGTTCACCGGGTGCCGGATTGTGATCAGCCTCTCGTCTTGAAACTGGTCGATGATCTCGGCGGTGCCATCGGTGCTCGCGTCATCGACGATCACCACCTCCACCTGACAGGGGAAGCTGACGTCGAGTACCCGCTTGATGACGGCTTGCACGGTCCTGGCCTCGTTATACACGGGCATCAAGATGGAGAGCTTCATCCCGCACGCTCCCGGAACCACTCGATCGTCCGGCCCAGGCCTTCCTCCAGGCCCACCTCGGGTTTCCAGCCGAGGACGTCATGGGCCAGGCCGATCCGCGGCTGCCGCACCATCGGATCGTCCTGCGGGCGGGGGATGAAGGTGATAGGCGACTGTGACCCGGTCATGCGCCGGATCATCTCCGCCAGTTCCAGCACCGACAGTTCGCCGGGATTCCCGATGTTCATCGGGCCGGGATGTGATGATCGCAGCAACCTCAGGACGCCCTCGACCAGGTCGCTGACGTAGCAGACCGACCGGGTCTGGCTGCCGTCACCGGCTACGGTGATCGGCTCACCGCGCAGCGCCTGGCTGATGAACGTGGGGATGGCCCGGCCGTCGTTGGGTCGCATCCGCGGACCGTAGGTGTTGAAGATGCGCACGATCTTCGTATCCGCCTTGTGATTCTTGCCGTAGGCCACGGTCAGCGCCTCGGCGAAGCGTTTCGCCTCGTCGTACACACCGCGCGGGCCGACCGGGTTCACGTTGCCCCAGTAGTCCTCGCCCTGCGGGTGGACCAGCGGATCGCCGTACACCTCGGAGGTAGAGGCGAGCAGGAAGCGCGCGCCCTTCTCCCGCGCCAGCCCCAGCGCGTGGATGGTCCCGATCGAGCCGACCTTCAGCGTCTCTATCGGCAGCTCGAGGTAGTCGACCGGGCTCGCGGGAGAGGCGAAGTGGAGCACCGCGTCCACCGGGCCGCCCACGTAGAGGTACTCGGTCACGTCGTAGCGCATCAGCCGGAACGCGGGGTTCTCGATCAGGTGTGCCACGTTAGCCGGGGTCCCGGTGCAGAAGTTATCCAGGCATATTACCGAGCAGCCATCAGCCAGCAGCCGTTCGGAAAGGTGCGAGCCGAGGAATCCTGCGCCCCCGGTGATCACGATCGTGTCCAGGCCAGACATGCGCGTCCCTTCAGTCTGTAAAGGAGCTAACCTACCGGGCAACGCTCGCAGTACGGGGTGTCGCCAGGCGAGCATGTCGCCCACCTCGATCGTCGGGGGCCCGAACTTCGCGGCTAGGTAGCGCCCGAGCTGCGAGGTCCGGGGGGCGACGGCGACGATCGCGGCCAGATGCCAGTACGCGAGATCGGACCGCAACTGTGCTTGCGAGGGCGCGTGCCCGCCCGGCGACCCGCTGTAGAGCGTCCCGAGGTACATCGCGGTCGGGCGCCGGTTGTCCACGTAACTCGTGGCCTGTCCGCTCGCGTCGGGCTCGATGGTCGCGCCGCCGCCGACCATCGAGCCGGGCACACCGGTCTCCGCCTGCCAGGCCATTCCGTTCCTCAGGTCAGGGATGACCAGCACGTGGGCGCCGGAGGCCAGCCGAAGCCCGGCGAAGGCCTGCTGCCAGCCAGCCGGGGCTTGGCTAACGTTGGCGGTCGGCAGCGGCCGGGGCACCAGGGGGAGGATGGCCAGGACCGCGACCGCGGCGGCGCCGTACCCCGCCAGCCCCCAGCCTCGCCCGCGCGCCCGGTCTATGGCGAACACCAGGAGAGCAGCTACCGCGCCGTCCGCCAGAATGGAGAACCGGTCTGGCAGCGCATCGGCCAGCACCGGCAGGCCCTGCAGCCAGTGCCACGGCAGCAGCGCGCCCGGGTACCGGATCCCGTGGAAGTGCACGGTGGCGGCACCGAGCGAGAACAGTTCGAGCAGTGCGAATGTCACCGCTGACAGCCGGACCTTCGGGTCCCGCCAGTAGCGCACCGCGGCCGCGAGTGCGACGACGAGCAGTGGCCAGCCCAGGTAAGCGAGGTATTCGGGCCGGGGCTCGGGGTAGCTGGCCGCGGCGGCAGCGCTGGACGTGGTGTGGAACAACAACGCGCCGGACGGGGTCACGAAGGCGTACAGATAGTTGTGGAACGTGCTGACCTGCCACGGGCTGCCGTGCGAGGCGAGCGGGCCGCGGAATTGCGCCCACAGCGCGTAGCCGCAGGTCAGTGCCACGACCGCGACCGCGGCGCCCAAGCCGGTGGCGACCGTACGGACCCGCCTCTGGATGGCCTCGAGGGCTGCGCGCGCGTGACCGAGGGCGAGCACCGCAACTACGACCACGGCGGCCACGGCCGTGTCGACCAGCACTTCCTCCCCGACGAACAGCTGCGCGGCGGTCAGCAGGCCGAGCCGGACGCCGGCCCGCAGGGCACTGCCGCGGCCGGTGACGATCCGCAGCACCGCATGGATGATCAGCGGCGGGAGCACCGCGAACTGCAGCTGGAAGTGACCCATGCTGGCGGCGACCAGCGCCGGCGAGAACCCGTACACGGCACCACCCACCGCCGCCGCGGTAGTGCTGGCTCCCCACCACCTGAGCACCCAGAACAGGCTCGCCGCCGACCCGGCGAAGCCCACCGTCAGCAGCAGGTTCAAGCTGGTAAACGGGCCTGCTAGCAGGGTGACCGGAGCCAGTATGACCCCGGGGAGCGGCATCGACGCGTTCCACATCAGGTTGATGCCCTGCGGCGTGTTCAGCCCGGTCGTCACCAGCGAGGGGAGTCGGCCGCGGGAGAACGCGGTCGCGCTGTTCCGCATGAACCAGGCCACCAGGTTGACGTCTCCGGGGTTGCCGCTCACCATCCGCGCCCCCGGATCGGCCCAGAGCCGCCAGGTCAGCGCGTAGGCAGCCACCAGGTAACACCCCATGACCAGCCAGGGAGCCCAGCTCGCGGTGCGGCGGCCGGGTGCGGAGGAGGGCGGGGCCGACTCGTCCGGAAGCGACTGGCCCTGCTCGCTCGTGACGCTGCTCACTCCGCCCAAGCCTAGAGGCCCCCCAGGTGCAGTGGGCCACGAACACCGAATGCCCGCACCGGTCGACTCACCGCGGTACTTTGATCTCAAATGATTTGACACGGAAATAGCTGGCGTGGAGACTGGCGGCGTGCACGAGGTCGACCGAGGGAGCGCGGCCGGTGACGCGAGAGTGTCAACGAAAGTTGACAGCAGGAAACCGTCAACATAGGTTGACATCATGACAGCTGCATCGGGGCACGCGATACGTACCGAGGACCTGCGTAAGACCTACAAGTCGTCCCGCGGGGACGTGCCCGCCGTGCGCGGCATCGACCTGTCGGTCGGCTCCGGCCAGTTCTTCGGCCTGCTCGGGCCGAACGGGGCCGGCAAGTCCACCACGATCGGCATGCTGACCACGCTGATCCTGCCCACCGGCGGCCGGGCCTGGGTGTCCGGCCTGGACGTGGTAGCCGACCCGGTCGGGGTCAAGCGCCGGATCGGCGTGGTGACCCAGACCAACACCCTCGACATGCAGCTGACCGTGGCCGAGAACCTGGAGTTCCGCAGCCGGTTCTTCGGCCTGAGCCTGCGCGAGGCCTCGCGCCGCGCCACGCAGCTGCTTGAGGCATTCGGGCTGGCCGACCGGCGCAAGGCCATGTCCACCGACTTGTCCGGCGGTCAGGCCAGGCGGCTGCTCATCGCCCGGGCCCTGGTGCACCGGCCGGACGTGCTGTTCCTCGACGAGCCGACCGCCGGCCTGGACCCGCAGACCCGGGTGAACCTGTGGGACATCCTGCAGGTGCTGCACGCCGAGGGACAGACCATCCTGCTGACCACGCACTACATGGAGGAAGCCGAGGCGCTGTGCGAGCAGATCGCGGTCATCGACCACGGCGAGGTACTCGCTTCGGGCACCGTGAACGAACTTAAGGACAGCACGGGCGCGGAGACCGTGATAACGGTCCGGTACGAGGACACGGTCCCCGAAGATCTCGCCGCCCGGACCGGGCTGGCCGACCGCCCCGGCGTCAGCAAGGTGGAAGCCGACGGCGACTTCGTCCGGGTCTTCACCAGCGAACCGGAGGGCGTGCTCGGCGAGCTCGTTACCGCCGGGTCCGCCGCCGGATTGACCGTGCGTGACGCGAGTCAGCTCAAGCCCAGCCTGGAGACCGTCTTCCTCACCCTGACCGGACGGGAGTACCGAGAGTGACCACTACCACGCGCAGAGCCCCCATCGAGGTCGCCGAGCCCGGCGGGACACCCTCGTCGGCCCAGATCGCGGCCTTGATCGCCGACGCGCCGGTGCCGCGGCCGACCCTGCTCAAGACGTTCAACGCCATGATGGCCCGGGAGTTCCGGGTGCTGCGGCGCAACGCCATCGCCACCTTTACCCGGGCGGTCATGCAGCCGCTGCTGTTCGTTTTCGTCTTCGCCTACGTGTTCCCCAAGATCGGCGGCGGCTTCAACCTGGGCGGCGGCGCCGCCGCGGCGGGCGCGTCCGTCAAGGGGAGCATCAACTTCGCCACCATCTTGGTGCCCGGCCTGATGGCCTCCATGCTGCTCATGCAGGGCATCATGGCCGTGACGTTCCCGCTGGTGATGGAGTTCTCCTGGCAGCGCACGATCGAGGACCGGGCACTGGCCCCGGTGCCGATCCGGGTGCTGGCCATCCAGAAGATCGTGGCGGGTGCGGTCCAGTCGTTCATCGGCGCGGTCATCGTGTTCCCGATCGTGCTGCTCGTGCACGCGGCCGGGCAGGCTCCGCACGTGCACGTGACCAACTGGGCGCTGTTCATCCTGATCCTGGCCTTCGCGTCGCTGCTGACCTCCTCGCTCGGTCTGCTGCTCGGCACGATCATGGATCCGCGCAAGATGCAGATGCTGTTCGCGGTGATCCTGCTGCCCGCCACCATGCTCGGCTGCGTCTACTATCCCTGGTCGGCGCTGCACCACATCCGCTGGCTGCAGATCGCGGTCCTGATCAACCCGATGGTGTACATGTCCGAGGGCCTGCGGGCGGTGCTGACCCCGGTGCTCGGGCACATGCCGCTGTGGGCCGTACTGGTCGCGCTGATCGGCGGCACGGCGGCGTTCGGCTATCTGGGTACCCGCACCTTCACCAAGCGGGTCCTCAACTAGGCCAGCTGCCATCCAGGCCAGCCGACCCTGTCCCGGCGGGAATACCGCTTCGCGTCCCGGTGCTGTTAGGGTTGGTTGTTATAGCCCGGCGCTTAGGTGCCGGGCGCGCGAAGCGGAGGACCACCTCCCACCCAGTCGGCCCGGTTAACACCGAGGCAGGCGGGTCTGGCCAGAAGTCCCGGCGACGATACGTGCGGACCGCGCGAGCGTTGCTGGTATTGCTGGCACGGCGCATTCCCGTAATGGGACGGCGCCGTTGTTGTGGTTGCCCCGCGAAGCGCATCGCTCGCGGGGCTTTCTCGTGTGCGGCGTCCTTCTGTGCGGGGCGCCGCGACACCGGGAACACCGAGGGCGAGAACATACCGCCGCCGGACGCGCCGACGGCGGGATACATGCTCAAGGAGGTCACATCAGCGCCGAAGCACGCATCAACGAGCGCATCCGTTCTCCCGAAGTCCGGCTCGTAGGGCCGAAGGGGGAGCAGATCGGGATCGTCTCGATCAACGACGCACTCAAGCTAGCTCAAGAAGCGGACCTCGACCTGGTCGAGGTTGCCCCGACTGCCCGGCCCCCAGTGGCCAAGCTCATGGACTACGGCAAGTTCAAGTACGAAGCCGCGGTCAAGGCCAGGGAGTCGCGCAAGAACCAGACTCAGACGATCGTCAAGGAGATCAAGCTCCGGCCGAAGATCGACCCGCACGACTACGGCACCAAGAAGGGCCACGTCGAGCGGTTCCTCAAGGCTGGGGACAAGGTCAAGGTGACGATCATGTTCAGGGGACGTGAGCAGTCACGCCCCGAACTAGGCTTCCGCTTGCTGCAGCGTCTCGCCGGAGACGTTGAGGAGCTCGGCTTCGTGGAGTCGGCGCCCAAGCAGGACGGGCGGAACATGATCATGGTGATCGGCCCGCACAAGAAGAAGAGTGAAGCCAAGGCACACGCCGCCCAGACGCAAAGCAAGTCCGTCCCCAGCCCGCGCCCCGAGGCGCCCGCTGCTCAGGACGACCTAGCCGCAACAGCGGCGCCCGAACTTGCGGCGAGCGAGCCCGCCGCCGACGGCGCCGTGGTATCGGGTTCGGCCTAGCCGGCCAGCACCGGCCGGACCGATCCCCGGCGGCAGTGTCTGCCTCCGGGGCACCCCCCTGGCCTGCCGAAGGGCCAGCGCCAGGGACGGTGACTGCTACGCGTGCCTTGGCGGACCGCGGTAACCACCGCGGTAAAGACAGAGAAACGGAGACGACGGCGACCATGCCGAAGATGAAGCCCCACAGCGGTGCCGGAAAGCGATTCCGGTTGACCGGTACCGGCAAGGTGATGCGCCGCCGCGCCAACCGCAACCACATGTTCGAGCGCAAGTCGTCCCGACTTACGCGGCGGCTTTACGGGGAAGTGACGGTCGCGCCGAGCGACGTCAAGGAGATCAAGAAGCTGCTGGGCAAGTAGCCCGGCCCGCGCGAGGGAGACAGAACAATGGCACGCGTGAAGCGGGCGACCAACGCCCACAAGAAGCGCAAGGTTGTCCTCGAACGGGCGAGCGGCTACCGGGGGCAGCGGTCACGGCTGTACCGCAAGGCCAAGGAGCAGATGCTCCACTCGATGACCTACGCCTACCGCGACCGCAAGGATCGCAAGGGCAACTTCCGGCGGCTGTGGATCCAGCGGATCAACGCCGCCGCCCGCGCCAACGGCATGACCTACAACCGGTTCATCCAGGGCCTGCGGGTCGCCGGGGTCGAGGTCGACCGGCGGATGCTGGCCGAACTGGCCGTCGCGGACGAGTCGGCCTTCTCGGCCCTGGTCGAGGTGGCGAAGAAGGCCCTGCCCGATGCGTCAGGGTCCGCGGCGGCTTAGTGGCAGGTAAGGGGGCGCGTAGCCCCATCGCGCGGCTCGCGGGGGCCGACGGCCCCCCGACCGCGCGATACACCGGCGAGAACCGCGGCGGGAATGCGGGGAGTTCCAGGGGGGTCAACCCCCCTGGGCCGGTAAGAGCCGCACGTCGCCTGACCAAGCGCGCGTTCCGCCAGCGTGAGCGGGCCTTCCTGGCCGAGGGCCCGCAAGCCGTGGCGGAGGCGCTCAGCTGCGGAGCCAAGGTCAGCGACCTGTTCGTGACCGTGCCCGCGCGGACCAGGCACCAGGACCTCGTCTCCGCCGCCGAAGGCGCGGGCGTGCCCGTGCACGTGGTCAGCGCAGAGGTGATGGAGGAGCTGGCCCAGACGGTGACCCCGCAGGGTCTGCTGGCCGTGTGCGGGTTCGTCGACGTCCCGCTGGCCGACGTCGCGAGCGAGCTGCAGGCGCCCGTCCTGGTGGCCCTGCTGGCTAACGTCCGGGACCCCGGCAACGCCGGCACCGTGCTGCGTACCGCCGACGCGGCTGGCGCGCAGGCCGTGGTGTTCGCTGACGCCTCGGTCGACCCGTACAACGGCAAGTGCGTGCGGGCCTCGGCCGGCAGCCTGTTTCACCTGCCCGTGGTGGCCGGCGCCCGGCTTGAGGAAGCGGTCGCCGCGATGCGAGCAGCCGGGCTGCGTATCGTCGCCGCGGACGGGCGGACCGGGCGCCCCCTGGACGACCCGGACGTCCAGGCCCGGCTGAGCGAGCCGACCGCGTGGATGTTCGGCAACGAGGCGTGGGGCTTGCCGCCCGATCTGGTCGCGCTGGCCGACGAGCCGGTCGCGGTGCCCATTTACGGNNAGCTGGTACGTAAGTAGTATCTGGCGGCGTAGGGTATTTGGGCTACAACATAGAGAATTCACGTCTCAGGACTGTCACAATGACGGTTTAAGCGCTAGAGTCTGATCACAATCCGTCACCCAAACCGTGACCACATCCGGCCGCCCGGACGCTTGTCGTGCGGTCTCGCCGGACGGAGGCTTCGCTGAAGTGGACGAGCTCATAGGGAGCGGGGCGGCATCGCCCACACCGAACCGCGAGACCACCTACGGTCGTCACCTCGGCAGCAGCCCGGTCCCGGAAGGCCCCGTCCCGATCGGGAGCCTGGTCTTGGCCGATGAGTTGCCGGACGGGGTGGTGGTCGCCGACGAGGTCGGCCGCATCATCGTGTTCAATCGGGTCGCGGCCCGCCTGACCGGGCTGGACCCGGCCGAAGTGACCGGCAAGTTCGTGTTCGACGTGCTGCCGTTGCATGACGACGACGGCCGGGACTGGTGGGTCTACGCCGATCCGTACCATGGCCTGCCGACCCGCACCCGCCACCCCGAGCGTTCGCTGTACCTGGCGGACGGCACCGAGGTCCTCGTCTCGATCGGCTACGTCCGCGAGCGCGACCTGGACCAGGGAGCGAGCCGGTCGTGCACCGTCCGCCGGCTGGTCATCAGCCTGCGCGGGGCCGAGCAGCGAGAGCGGCTGGAACGCAGCCGCGCCGAGCTCGTCTCCACCGTCGCGCACGAACTGCGCTCGCCGCTGACCAGCGTCAAGGGCTTCACGGCCACCCTGCTCAACAAGTGGGGCAGGTTCACCGACGACCAGAAGCGCGTGATGCTGGAAACGGTGAACGCCGACGCGGACCGGGTGACCAGGCTCATTACCGAACTGCTCGACGTGTCCCGGATCGAGTCCGGCCGGATGGAGGTCCACCGCCAGCTTGTGGACCTGCCGGACCGGGCCCGGAGGATCATCGCCGGCCGGGTCGCGGCCGGCGACGCCGAGGACCGCTTCCGGCTCGAGGTGCGCCGCGGCCTGCCCGAGACCTGGCTGGACGCCGACAAGATCGACCAGATCCTCAGCAACCTGGTGGAAAACGCCGTCCGGCACGGCGCGGGTATCGTAACTATCGTGGTGGAACCAGCACGGATGGACGGCGAGGCGGCGCTTCCGCCCGCCGTCGGCCTTGACGTGCCCGACGCGGCCGCCGTCTCCGTGCGGGACCAGGGCGAGGGCATCTCCCCGGAGGTCGCACCACGGGTGTTCCGCCGGTTCTGGCGCGGCAAGCGCCGGGGCGGTACCGGTCTCGGCCTCTACATCGTCAAGGGCCTGGTCGAAGCGCACGGCGGCACGATCGGCGTGTGGGGCGCCCCGGGCGGCGGGGCCGAGTTCCGATTTATCGTGCCCGCGGGGACAATCGCGGCCTGAGAGCGTCGCCCGGCGGCTACGCGTCATGGCACGGTACGGTAATGTCCCTTCGGGCTATCCACACCGCGATGGCGGGCGCTTACGCCTGGGCATGAGCCGTGCTGGCTGATCTCCGGGCCCACCAAACCCCCTCGCGACACTAGCCACCGGCACTTCACGGCTGACGTGGGCTGCCACCACGGGTCGTTCGGTAGAAAGACCCGCCCGAACCCAGCAGAGCAGAAGTTTGGTACGGCCCGCAGGAAGCAGGACCTTTATGTCCGCAGAGAACGATAACGACCCATCGGTCCCCCTGGGCCCTGAAGAGGTAGCCCGGGCCCTCGACCAGGCCCTCGCGGCTGTGGCCGCCGCCGGGACCCTGGACGAACTGAAGGCGGCGCGGATCGCGCACGACGGCGACCGCTCGCCGCTGGCCCTGGCCAGCGCCGGGATCGGCGCGCTGCCGCCGCAGGACCGGGCCGAGGCCGGACGGCGAGTGGGCGCGGCCCGCGGCCAGGTGCGCGAGGCGATCAAGCGGCGTCAGGCCCAGCTCGAAGCCGAGCGCGACCGGCAGGTGCTGATCACCGAGGCGGTCGACGTGACCCTGCCCGGCGGCCGGGTCCCGCCCGGGGCCCGGCATCCCGTCACGCTGCTCGCCGACCGGCTGTCCGACGTGTTCGTGGCCATGGGTTACGAGGTCGCGGAGGGACCCGAGGTCGAAGCCGAGTGGTACAACTTCGACGCGCTCAACATGCTGCCTGACCACCCGGCCCGGGATGCGCAGGACACCATTTTCATCGAGAGTGCCGAGGGGCCTAAGCGCAGGTCCGGCATGGTGCTGCGCACGCAGACCTCGCCGGTGCAGATCAGGTCCATGCTGACCCGCCCGCTGCCGTTGTACGTGGTCAGCCCCGGCCGCACCTACCGGCACGACGCGCTCGACGCCACGCACAGCCCGGTGTTCCACCAGATCGAGGGGCTCGCGGTCGACGAGGGCCTGACCATGGCTGACCTGCGCGGGGCGATCCAGGCCTTCGTGGACGCGATGTTCGGGGTGGGGCTGCGTACGCGCTTTCGGCCCGACTACTTCCCGTTCACCGAGCCGTCCGGCGACGTATCGATGGAATGCCACCTGTGCCGCGGCGCTTCGGCCAAGCCGGGCGGCGATCCGTGCCGGGTGTGCCGGTCGCAGGGCTGGATCGAGATCGCCGGCTGCGGCATGGTCAACCCCCGCGTGCTGGTGGCCTGCGGGATCGACCCCGACCGGTATAGCGGGTTCGCGTTCGGGCTCGGCATCGAGCGCAGCCTGATGATCGCGCACGGGCTGACCGAGATCAGGGACGCGGTGGACGGCGACGTCCGGTTCAGCCGGGCGTTCGGGATGGAGATCTGATGCGAGTGCCGCTTTCCTGGCTGCGCGAGTACGCGCGGCTGCCCGAGCCGGTCGACGTGACCGAGGTGGCCCGGCGGCTGACCGCCGCGGGCCTCGAGGTCGAGGCGCTGGAGTCGGTCGGGCACGACATCCGCGGCGTGGTGATCGCCCAGGTGCTCTCGATCGAGGAGCTGACCGGGCTGAAGAAGCCGATCAGGTACTGCCGGGTGGCCGTCTCCGAGGCGCAACTCGACGCGCCGCCCGACGAGGCGTCCGGGGTGATCTGCGGCGCGACCAACTTCGTGGTCGGAGACCGGGTCGCGCTCGCGCTGCCCGGGGCGATGCTGCCCGGCGGGTTCGGGATCGGCGCACGCAAGACGTACGGCCACATCTCCGAGGGGATGATCTGCTCGGCCAGCGAGCTGGCCATCGGTGATGACCACACCGGCATCATCGTGCTGCCGCCGGACGCGCCGCTGAGCGCGGACTTCGTGGCCTACGCGCACCTGCGCGATGAGGTGCTCGAGATCGCGGTCACGCCCGACCGCGGCTACGCGGTGTCCGTCCGCGGTCTGGCCCGCGAGCTGGCCAGTGCGTACGGCGTGCCGTTCACCGATCCGGCCTCGACCGCGCTGCCCGACGCGACGCTGCTGGGCGGACCCCTGGACTTCATCGGCCCGGACGTCTACCCGGCCCGAATCGACGACCCGACCGCCTGCGACCGGTTCGTGCTGCGCGAGGTGCGCGGCTTCTCCCCGGAGGCCAGCACCCCGCTGTGGATGCGGGTCCGGCTGGCCCGGTGCGGCCTGCGGCCGGTCTCGCTCGCCGTGGACGTGACCAACTACCTGATGCTGGAGCTTGGCCAGCCGATGCACGCGTTCGACCGGTCCAAGCTGGCCGGCGAGATCGTGGTGCGGCGGGCCCGTCCGGGGGAGCGGCTGGAGACCTTGGACCACGTGGTCAGGACGCTGGACCCGCGGGACATCCTGATCACCGATTCCTCCGGGCCGATCTCCATGGCCGGGACCATGGGCGGCCTGTCCACCGAGATCGACCAGACCTCGACCGACCTGGTGATTGAAGCCGCCCATTTCGACGCCCGCGGCACGGCCACGATGAGCCGCCGGCACAAGCTGCACAGCGAGGCGTCCTACCGGTTCGAGCGCGGCGTGGACCGCGAGCTGCCGCTGCGCGCCACGGCCAAGGCGGTCGCCCTGCTGGCCGGGCTGGGCGGCGGTGCTGTGGTGCCGGGCTGCACCCACGCGCAAGCCGACGTGCCCACCGTGGTGATCTCGGTGGCGGTGGACTACCCGGATCGAGTGGCGGGTGTGGTGTATGGCCGGGACACCGTCGTCCGGCGGCTGCGCGAGGTGGGATGCACGGTGGTCCAGACCCGCACGGCCTCGCCCACCGTCGCCCCGTGGCGGGCGGGAGCTGAGCCGGAGGAGACCGCCGAGTATCCACCGGAATCATCGCCGGCCCCGGTGTCGGTGCTGGACGTCACGCCGCCGTCCTGGCGACCCGACCTGACCGACCCGGCCGACCTGGCCGAGGAGGTAATCCGGCTCGAGGGCTACGAGAACATAGCGAGCCGGATGCCCCGGGCGCTGGCCGGACGGGGGCTGACCCCGCGGCAGCGGCTGCGCCGGTCGGTGGGCCGGGTGCTGGCCGAGGATGGCTACGTCGAGGTGATGTCCTGGCCGTTCGCATCGCGGTCCGACGCGGACCGGCTCGGGCTCGCGCCNNCCGGAACATCGGCCGGGGTTTCGCCGACGCGGCGCTGTTCGAGATCGGGCTGGTCTTCCGGCCGCGGCCAGGCGCCGCCCCCGCGGCCCCGATCCTGACCGTGGACCGCGGCCCCACGGTGGCCGAGCTGGCCACCCTGGAGGCCGCGCTGCCGGACCAGCCGCAGCGCATCGCGGCGGTCCTGACCGGCGCCCGTGAGCTCAACGGGTGGTGGGGACCGGGCCGCGCGTCGTCGTGGGCGGACGCGATCGAGGCGGC
>PLDT01000387.1:0-3544 GCA_003136255.1 Actinomycetota bacterium | reverse complement strand
GGGCGGCAGCACATCACCGAACCCACGCGCTACCCCATCTAGGAGCATCCAAGTATACGGAGGGAAGCCTCCGGAAAATGGGGAAGCGCCTGAGAATTGGCCCCCAGGTAGACCCGCTAGGGCCTGCCTGGGGTCGGTTCCCGGTTGTTCTCGGTGAGGCAGACCGGCGAACCTGACCGGTTACGGCGCTACCTGCGACCTGCGTCGGCGCGGTGGGCCGCGAGGGTGAAGCGGTCGTGGGGCGCGGTATCCCCGCAGGCCAGGTCGGCGGCGATCTCGCCGGTTAGCGGAGCGAATTTGGCTCCGTGGCCGGAGCAGGCCGAGCAGACCACGAACGGGCCCTGCCGGTCCAAGATGAAGTCCTCGGTAATCGTCGAGGTGTACAGGCAGGTCACTTCGCCGATCGGGTTCGGATCGAGGCCTTCGAGCGTGTCACGGACGAACGCGCGGACCTTGTCCCGGCTGACCGAGCTGACGATCCCGTCGCGGTGGTCCCCCGTGGTGATCGCGCCGCGGTCGTGCTCACCGATCTTCATCGCCCCCGGCACCTCGCCGTCGCGCCCGGCCGGCAGCCCGTAGAAGGTGGCAACCTCGCCGTGGTAGATGAAGACCGGCTGCGGCCCGGCCGGGCCCTGCGGCGCGAAATGGAAGGCCTGCTGCTGGCTCACGATCAGCGGCGGCAGCGGGACCTGCTCACCGAGCAGCGGTCCCACCCATGCTCCGGCGGCCACCACCACGACGGACGCCTGCCACGACCGGTCGGCCGTCCGCACCACCGCGCCCTCCCCCGAGGCCGACACGCTCAGCACCGGCGAGCCGTAGTGGACCTGCGCCCCGCGCGCCTCGGCCAGTGCGCGCATCGCGTACATCGCGCGGTCCGCGTCGATCACTCCGGCGTCGGGGTGAAACATGACCGGATCGGTCCCGAACGCCACGCCGGGCCAGCGCTCGGCAGCCGCGCCGGGCGGCACCAGCTCCGCGGTCACCCCGAACGTCCGCAAGATCTCGTACATCTTCTCCTGCTCGCGGGCCGGGCCAAAGTCGATCCCGCCCGTGGTCAGCACGAACTCCTCCCCCGCCTCGTCGGCAAGCTGCTGCCAGAGCCGCTGCGCCTCGCCGGTCAGCCGGACATAGAACGGGTCGGGGTAGCCGCGGCGGAAGATCCGGGCGCTGCCGTGCGAGCTGCCGCGCCGGTGCCCGGGCTGGAACGCCTCCAGGACCACCACCGAACGCCCGCGGCGAGCCAGCGCCCACGCCGTGGCCGATCCGGCCAGTCCGGCTCCGATGATCACTACATCGACTCGGTCAGCGCCCATGGCTTAACGGTAACGCCGGCCTTACTCCGGCCAGTCGGGCCGCCGGCCGAGCAAGGCGACAATCTGGTCCAGCACGCCGCCGCTGGTCGCGGCGACCCGGGGCGCTAACGCTGCCCCGGGCCGCCCGCCGTCGCTCCCCGTCCGGCACTGCCCGGGCGATTGCCACGGCCGCCGCGAGCACGTCTGGTTCGAGGTCGTAGTCCCGGCCCAGCGTCCGTGCGACATCCCAGCCGTGCACCACGTAGTCGACGAAGTGGAACCCGATCGCCACTACGGCCGGGAACCGCAGCTCCGGGCTGATCTCCGGGAGCACGAATTCGCGGGCCGGCACAACCGCCGCGGCGAACGCGGCTATCACCCGCTCCGCCGCGGCGGCGTACTCCCCAACCGGGTCGGCCACTGGCGCCCCTGTTTGCCAGTGGACGAGATCCCCGCCGTCTCCGGCTGCCGCCGCGGCGAAGCCGTTGTGCTGCGCCGTCATGTGCGCGAGCAGCTCGGCCAGCCTCCAGTCTGCGCACGGCGTCGGCCGGGCCAGATCCGCCACGCTGGCCTGCGACACGACCCGAACGCTGGCCCGCGCGGCACGGGCGTCCAAGATCACGATCTCCCTGCCTATTTCCGGGGCCGACACGCCTCCGTACGCCTCCTCATATGATAGACTTATTCATATCGTATGAGGAAGTTTATTATCTGCGCAACCCTGTTATCATGCGGCACGATGAGCGCGTTCCCTGACGACCGGAGGGATCTCGCCGCGATGTTCGCGCCCCTAACCAGGGCGCTGATCGCGCGCGAGGAACCGGTGCTGCACGCGCACGACATCTCGATGTGGGGGTACATCGTGCTCACCGCGCTGGTCGAGCAGCCGGTGCGAACCCAGGCCGCACTCGCCCAGGCCATCAACGCGGACAAGAGCCGGATCATCAGCGTCCTGGACGAGCTACAGGAGCGCGGGCTGATCCACCGCCAGCCGGACGAGACCGACCGGCGAGTGCACCTGCTGTCGCTGACCCCGGCCGGCGACCGGCTGCGGCGATCCGTGGAGGCTGCTATCCGCCACCGGGAGGAACAGGTCCTCGCGACGCTGCCGCCCGCCGACCGGGACGCGTTCCTGCGGTCACTGAAGGCCCTGTACGATCGCCGCGATGAGACCTTGGGCAGCTAGGCACACCAGGGTCCGGCTCCGGAGGTAACAGCTGTGCAGATCGGCCTGCAGATTCCCGACTTCACCACCCCCGACGGCACGGGGCGCCTCGGCGCGGACCTGGGCACCGTGGCCCGTACCGCGGACGAGGCGGGCTTCGACTTCATCGCCGTGATGGACCACTTCTTCCAGATCGGCCCGATCGGCGCGCCCGAACGCGAGATGCTCGAGGCCTATACGACCCTTGGCTACCTGGCCGCGTGCACGTCGCGGGCCAAGCTCCTGACCCTGGTCACCGGGACCGTGTACCGGTACCCCGGCATCCTGGCCAAGACCGTGACCACGCTGGACGTGCTATCCGGCGGCCGGGCCTGGCTGGGCATCGGGGCCGCCTGGAACGAGCAGGAGTCGCGTGGGCTGGGCATCCCGTTCCCGCCGGTCGCCGAGCGGTTCGAGCGGCTCGAGGAGACCCTGCAGATCTGCCAGCAGATGTGGCGTGGCGACGAAAGCCCGTACCACGGCGCGCACTACCAACTAGAGCGCCCGCTGAACTCGCCGCAGTCCTTGACCAGGCCGCATCCGCCGATCATGATCGGCGGCGGCGGGGAGAAGAAGACCCTGCGCCTGGTGGCCAGGTACGCCGACGCGTGCAACCTGTTCCCGAGCCCCGACCTGGGCCACAAGCTCGACGTCCTGCGCGAGCACTGCGAGGCCGAGGGCCGCGACTACGACGAGATCACCAAGACCTGCTACTTCATCTTCAACGTGGGTGAAAAGGGCGAGAAGGCGGCCGAGGTGGTCGACCAGCTCGGCCGACTGGCGGAAATGGGTTTCGAGGCCGCGATCGGGGCGGTGGCCAACGTATGGCAGGTAACCCCGCTCGAGGTGATCGGCTCAGAAGTCATCCCCGCCGTAGCCAGTCTGTAAATTTTGGCCGAACGGCCGTGGTGCGGGCGCCGAGGGAAGGGGGGCGGCCGTGGTGGCGGCGCCTAGGCGCGATGGGGGCGGCGGTGGTCCGGGCGCCTAGGAGCGATGGGGAGCGGCCGAGGCGTTGACGCGGTCGGCGTTGGCGTGCTCGACGGCG
>PLDT01000251.1:1038-32030 GCA_003136255.1 Actinomycetota bacterium | reverse complement strand
GAGCTGTTCCGGCTGGTGGCCCAGGCCCGGGCGCTGGGCCTGGATCCGGAGGCCGAGCTGCGCGCCGCCGCCCGCCGCTACGGCGACCTGGTCCGCGCCTGGGAGCGATCGCGCCCGCCTGCGGACCGCTGAATCGCGCCCGGCCGCGGACCGCTGAATCGCCCGTCTGCGTTCCTGGCGGTTTACCGGCGCGTCACAGCCCGGTAATGGCGCGTGCTGTTTCGCCCACATGTCACGGTAAGTTACGACTCCTGCCCGTAAACCGGCAGATTTGACTACGCGTCTCTTGTATCAAGTGGTTCAGGCCGAACTCTAGTAACAAGTACCTGAACACCAGTAACACAAGTTTGTCGGGCCGAACTAAGCGGGATCGTAGGAGGGGCAATGGTTCAGTCACTTACGCATGAGGGGCCAGAGGGGACAGCGCTCGTGGACACCACGAACGCCAAGCAGCTAGCCGCCATCGCCGAGGTGATCGCCGGAGGTGTGAGCAGCAGCATGCGCGCCCATGCCATCCCCGAGCCGCTCGTCGTGCAGCGGGCTGAGGGCGATCGGATCTGGGACGTTGACGGCCGGGAGCTGATCGACCTCAACATGGGCTACGGTCCCCACCTGTTTGGATATGCGGAGCCTGAGCTGGCCGCCGCGCTCGCCCGGCAGCTCACCGAGGGTGCGATGACCGGGCTGCCGCACCGGGTCGACCAGGAGGCCGGAGAGCTGATCGCCCGGCTGGTGCCGTCGGTCGAGCAGGTGCGTTTCGCCAACTCCGGGACCGAGGCGATCACCTCCGTGCTGCGCCTGGCCCGAGCCGCCACCGGCCGGATGAAGGTGCTGACCTTCGACGGGCACTACCACGGGTGGAGCGAGACCATACTGCGCGCCGGGAAGGCCAACTTCTACGAGCCCGCGCCCGAGGGCACCGCCCCGCTGCCCGGCGCGCTGGGCATGATTCCCGAGGCGCTCGACCACACCCTGCAGATCTCCTGGAACGACCTGGACGCCCTGCGCGCCGTGTTCGAGGCCCACGGCGACGAGCTCGCGGCGGTGATCTGCGAGCCGGTGATGGCCAACGCCTGCGTCGTTCCGCCGGCGCCCGGGCAGCTCGAGGAGCTGCGCGAGCTGTGCGACCGCTTTGGCGCATGGCTGATCTTCGACGAGGTGATCACCGGGTTCCGGCTCGGCAGCGGCGGGGCGCAGCAGCGCTACGGGATCACGCCGGACCTGACCGTGCTCTCCAAGGTGATGGGCGGCGGCGTCCCGGTGGCGGCGTTCGGCGGATCCCGCGACAAGATGGCCATGCTCGCCGACCACCGCGCGATGCACCTCGGGGTGTACGCCGGGAACCACCTGTCGGTGCGGGCCGTCGCCACCAACCTGGCCAAGATAGAGCGTTCCCCTGAGATCTACGAGCGGCTCGAGCAGCACTGCGAATACCTCGAGCAGCAGTTGAATGAGATGTTCGCCGACGTGAATCGCCTGGCCATGGTCAGCCGGGTCGGTTCGTTGGTGGGCGTGTCGCTGCTGCTGCGGCCCGCGGACCTGTCGGACGGCCCGCGCGCGGCCGCCCGGGCGATGGACTTCGCCGGCCACCGCGCGATGCAGATCGCGGCCCAGGAACGGGGCGTCTACTTCCACCCCAGCCCGATCGAGCCCTGGTTCCTGAGCACCGAGCACAGCGTCGAAGACATCGATCACGTGGTGGCCGTGATGCGCGACGCGCTGGTCGGCGTGCCCGAGTCACGGTGAGCGGCGGCCACGGCGAGGAGCCGCTCGAGCTGTTGCGGGAGACGGCCGCGCGATCCCCGCAGGCCGTGCTCTTCGCCGAGGAAGCGGGGAACACCACCGCGCAGGACCTCGTCGCCCTGACCGAAACGCGCCTCGATGCCTACCGCCGGGCTGGGATCGGGCCGGGCTGCCGGGTCGGGGCCGTGGCCTGGCCGGCCGCCTCGTTCGTGGCGGACGTGCTCGCGGTGCTCGCGCTCGATGCGGTGGTGGTTCCGCTGCCGCGGCAGATGAGCGAGTGGGAACGAGAGCGGAACGAGGAACTGGCCGCGGTGACGCACCTGGCCGCGCCGCTGGACTGGGCGCTACTGCCGGGGGCCGGCTCCGTGGTGGCAGGCGAACGACTGATCGAGCGTCGGCCGCCCGGCGAAGCGCCGCCCGGCGGCGCCGCCAGCGCCCAGCTCACCTCCGGCACCAGCGGACGGACCAAGGTGGCGCTGCGTCCGGTCAGCGCCCTGCTGGCCGAGGTGGAGAACTACTGGACCGCACTGGACATGAGTCCGGCGACTGTGCTGGCCTGCCCGGTGCCGCTGCATCACGCGTACGGCTTCGGACTGGTCCTGGCCGCTCCGCTGGCCGGTTCCACGACGGTCGTCACCAGCGCGGAGCGGCCCTGGATGCTATCGCATGCCCTCATTGAGCACGACGTCACGCTGGTGGCCGGCGTGACGCCGCTGCTGCGGCTGCTGGCCTCGGCGGCCGCCGGCCCGCCGGCGCGCCGCATCGGCTACCTGTCCGCGGGCATGCCGATGGACGCGCGGACCGCTGAACTCGTCGGGACCGTGCTCGGCGGCTGGCTTGGCGAGGTGTACGGCACGACGGAAACCGGCCCCATCTGCATTCGGCCGCCGGCTCCCTGGACCGATGCGCACTCCCTTGGTCAGCCGCTCGGCGGGGTCCGGGTCGAGCTGCGCCCGGTGGAGCCGGGGTCGCAGCCGTCGGCCGACGACGCGGCCGGGGAAGGGGCAGGTCTGATCACGGTCCACTCGCCGAGCGCGATGAGCGGATACCTGCACCCGGATCGGGTCGATACCGAGGCGATCGCGAACGGCTTTGTCACCGGCGACATCGGCCGCATGACGCCGGACGGACTCGTGATCGTGGGCCGCCTGGCCAACTGCGTCAACGTCGGCGGTACGAAGGTGAGCCCGGAGGAAGTCGAGGCCGTGTTGCTCGAGTTCCCGACCGTGCACACCTGCCTGGTCGACGGTGAGCCGGACGAATGGCTCGGCCAGCGGATCCGGGCCACGGTGACTCCGGCCGACGTCGACGTGGCCGCGCTGCAAGCCTTCTGCCGGCAGCGACTATCACCGGCGAGGCAGCCGAGCCGGTTCGTGACCGTCGAAACCCTGGCCACCACCGCGACCGGCAAGGTGATCCGCCGGCCAAGCGCCGACCGTCAGCTCTCCGTCTCCGGCGGATAAGTAGAGTCTTTCCTCACAAGCGGAGGTACTAGTTATGGGCACTGGAGACAGTGGCGAAGTGACAGTCCGGCCGGAGCTGGATCGGAGCCAGGCGATGACCCTGGTGTCCGACGCCCTGGTGACCATCATCCCGGACCTGACCGTCGAGACGCTGGACGAGGGCCAGGAACTCTACACCGACCTGGGCCTGGACTCGCTGACTCTGGCCCGGCTGCTCATCGAGCTCGAGAGCAAGCTCGGCGTCCAGCTGATGGATGAGTACCTGATGACGGTCGACCTCGTGCACGTATCGGACCTGGTTTCCCTGGTCGAGCGCGCCGCGCCCGCGGCTAAGTAGAAGCCAGCCCCGCCGGAGCAGCCGGGAGTATGCCCAGGCTGACCAGGTCATCGGTATCGGCCCAGTAGACCCAGTGGGCGGGCTTGGTCCTGATCGCGGTGTCCATCGCGGCCACGCAGGACCGGAACGCCGTCGCCGGGTCGCCTTCGACCCGCACCGGGGCCGAGATTTCCAGCACCTGGTGGCGATAGTCGGCCGAGCGGTGCATGAACACCATGAGCACGGGGGCACCGGTCAGCTGGGCGAGCGTCACGACCCCGGGCAAGAGGCTGGCCTGCCTGCCAAGCAAGGTCACTTCGACCGCGCGGGCCCGGTCAGCCTCCAGGGGCGGGGCGTCGCTCGAGAACGTCACCACCTCGTTGGCGCGAAGCGCGACCGCGACCTGCGCCGCGACCTGAAGCCGGCCCGGCCGGAACTCGATGCCCGGCCGCTGCCGGTGCCGCTGCAGGCGCCGGTCGAAGACGAACGCCCAGAGCCGCCGCTCGGCGGAAGACCCACCAGCCTCGTGAGAGAACGAGCGCCCGGTGGAGGTGAGCGGGAACCCGCTGGCATGGAGCAGGGAAAAGGCGGCGTTGTAGGAACCGAAGTGGGCGGTGCACAGGACGGCCCCCTTGCCCCCGGCCAGCGCGGCCTCCAGGTGCTCGCGGCCGCGGATCTCGACGAGTTTGCCCAGGGGCCGAGCCCGGCCCCGCAGCCGCATCACGTCGATGACCTCACAGGACCTCATCCGGAAGAATTCCCGGGCCTGGCGCTCAGCCTCTTCCTCGCTGAGCTCGTCACCGAGCACCTGGCGCAGGTTACGCACGATCTCCGAGCGCTGCTCGGTCCGGTGCCGCAAACTCCAGTCCCCCCGCCAGCAGGCGGTGCGGTAGGCCAGGCTGGCGGGCAGCAGCGAGGTCAGCGGCGCCCCTACCGTCCAGTAGGCCACGCTCTCCGCGGTGCGCAGCAGTCGCTCCGCCCGGGCCTTGCCTAGACGGCCAGTCGTCAACCTCTGCAGATATGCCATTTCCTTCCCTCTCGATCCCGGCTTCCTTCAGGTAGCCGCAGGCCCCGTGGATCTGAATCGCGTCGTGGCGAAAGCTGTTCTGCGAGAAGGTGGACGCGGGCGTATCACGCGGGCGTATTGCACGATCCTATCTATACATAGAGCCGCGACTGCTGGTCCTGATACACCCGCGGCGGGCAGATTACTCAGGCCGGCGTCACGCGCCAGTCCGGGAGGTGGATCGGTTGAATGAGGCGATTACGCTTCAGCAGCGAACTCTGGTCGTGCGTGAGCGAGGCCGCGCACCCGCCCGGCGCACACTGAGCGTTATCCAGCAACCACTCGGTGCAGGTGAGCGGGCCAGCGACCCCGCGCCGGGGTGTTTGCATAACGCGAGCTTTCGCATAAACACACTGCCTCGAGTCGTGCCTACTCTGGCGCCAGCCGGCGATTTTCGAATACGGCGGGTACCGAATCTGGTAAACCACCTGAACGTGATAAACGTCTTAGTCTCGTGCTTGGCTATTTCCGTCTGTGACCTGGTAAACTGCCTTTGGGGGGCGTCATGTCTGTGCTAAAGGCGCTGTCTGGTGTTGACGCCCGTATAGCTGGCTACGAGCGGTTGATTTCACCGGCGGCTCTCCTTGACGAGCTCCCGCTTAGCGAAGAGGCGGCGGCGAGTGTAAAGCGTTCCCGGCACGAGGTCCGCGCCGTGCTCGACGGGTCCGATGACCGCCTTCTCATGGTCGCCGGTCCCTGTTCCGTGCACGACCCGGCGGCTGCCCTGGACTACGCAGGCCGCCTGGCCGCCCTGCGGGACCGGCATCACGACGATCTGCTGGTCGTGATGCGGGTGTACTTCGAGAAGCCGCGGACCGTAACGGGCTGGAAGGGCCTGATCAACGACCCGGGAATGGACGGCCGCCATGACGTGCACAGCGGCCTGCGGGTCGCGCGGCAGCTACTGCTCGACATCGTAACCCTCGGCTTGCCGGTGGGCTGCGAGTGGCTTGATCTCGTCACGCCTCAGTACATCGCGGACGCCGTGGCCTGGGGCGCGATCGGCGCGCGGACCACGGAAAGCCAGGTCCACCGGCAGCTCGCCTCGGGCCTGTCGATGCCGGTCGGGTTCAAGAACGGCACCGACGGCGACATCCAGGTGGCGGTGGACGCGTGCCGCGCGGCGGCGGCCCACCACACGTTCTTCGGCGCTACCCCGCTCGGGACGGTCGCCCTGGTGGAGACCACGGGCAACCCTGACACCCATGTGGTTCTGCGCGGCGGCCGGGCTGGCCCGAATTACGGGGCGAGCCACGTCTCCAAAGCGCTCGACATGGTCGCGGCGGCCGGGCTGCCGCGTCGGCTGATGGTCGACACCAGCCACGGCAACAGCTGGAAGGATCACCGCCGTCAGCCGCTGGTGGCGGCCGCCCTGGCGGACCAGATAGCGTCCGGAGAACGAGGCCTGACCGGAGTGATGGTGGAGAGCTTCCTGCGCGAGGGCCGGCAGGAACCCGGCAATCCGGCCACGCTCACCTACGGGCAGAGCGTTACCGACGCGTGCATGGATATCGGTACGACCGCCGAGGTCCTACGGGGCCTGGCGACCGCGGTCCGCAGCCGCCGTAACCGCCGCCCTTCATCCTTATCGATCAACCCCCCGGCACATTTGCCCCGGATTGCCCCGGTTTGTCCGCCGAGCCTGACCTGGTCGATGGCGCATCGTACTTGTAAGAACAGGTACGATGCGCCATTCACCAGGTACCTGAGAAGCCCAGCCCGGCCGCGAAAGCACCTCATTTGGCACGCTTACATGCCGGCCGCGGCCGATCAGTNNTGCGGCGACTTTCCGGGCGGCGACGTCGCCGTGGCCAAGTGCGGCAATGACATGAGCAAAGCTGCTTGCTTTATCCAGGACCGCTGGATCGGTCAGTACCGCCTCTATAGCCGCCGCGATTTCAGCCGGTTTCGCGCGCTTGCTGACGGCTCGCCCGACANNAGCGGTACACCCGCGGCCAAGCCTCCGGTAATGGTACTGAGTCCGCCATGGGACACGACAGCCGCCATATGCGGCAGCAGCAGATCATGCGGGACAAATCCGCATACCGTCACATTCGATGGCGGATTAATGACGCTTGGCTGCAACCCGCTATCGAGGGTTAGCAGCACCCGGATCGGTAGCCGGGCAACTGCCTCGAGGATCCTCGGCAGCGCCCTGGCCTGGTCTTGCAACGTCGTACCCAGACTCAGCAGGACCCACGGCCGACCTGGTTCCGCCAGCAATTCAGTCAGGCCGGCGCTGAGCGGCGGGCTGGGATTCGGGTCACTGATCGGCCCGACGTCCAAGGTATTGGGGGGCAGTTGGTAGGCCGTCTCGAAGCCCGGCGGGACAAGCACAAGCACCTGGCCGGCCCGGTCAAGATAAGCTGCGTTATTCGCGCGGGTTACGTTGTTCCCCCACTTATCCATGAACATGGAATAGAGCACGTGGATGAGCACGGCGCGAGGCAGACCGAGCGTATCCGCGACCTCGAGGCCCGCACCTACCATGCAGTCGACGACGACGGCGTCAGGTGCGAAATCCTTGATTTCAGTTTGAATATCATCTCGCGTGCCCTCGCCAAACAAGGCGGGTATTATTCGTTTCTTCCAGGCTTGTTCAAAGGTCACCCCGGATGGCCAGGGTGGCACCGAGCGGTACGCCGCGAACTCAAGCCCGGCGGTGGCCGCGCGTGACTGCATGGATTCCCAGCCGAGGACCCGGACCCGGTGTCCCAGGTGGACAAGCCGTGCGCCCAGGTTGAGCGCGGGCGGCACGTTCCCGCCGCCGTCCCAGCTGATGATCAAGAACCTGCCCGTCCCGGTCATCTGACTAGCTCGCCCTCCCCGGCGGAATAAACGCTGCGGAATAAACCCTTCGGTCACCCATGATTGTCTCCCAGCGGTCAGCTTCGAATTAATTCTGTGACCGGGAAATGTAAATCCGAATAGCAGATTATCACATTGATCCGAGGGGTTACCGCCAGTCGGCGCCGCCGGCTGAGGTGCTCGCGGTCACGTCCGGTGATGGGAGCGACGGCGCCCGGCTCGCACCCGGCGGTCACCGTACGTTACGACCCGGAACCCGCTGTCGGGACAATCTGGACACCTGACCCCTGCGTAGCAGTCTGGGTGCTACTTGGGTGCAGTTCTGGATTTTCGGGGGCGATATTCACTCTCCGTGATATAAGTTGCTCACGGGTCAACTGGGGCTAGTGACGATAAGTTACCAGCTGTACCCGTAAACCGGTGCATTCTGCTATGCGTCTCCTAAGCGGGAAATCTCAGGACAACTGAGTGGGAGCGTGGGAAGTGCCGAAGCTACTTGGTGCTGCCCATGGGGGGAAGGTGAGTATGTCTGACTATGCCGTCATTCGCGATAGTGCCGCCCTTCAGACCGCGACGGGCGCATCAACATGGGAAAAGGCCTACCTGCGCCGAGCGGTACTCGCTGATCTCGGCTGTGGTGTCGTCGGGGTGTTCGCGGCGGTCCAGCTCCGGTTCGGCGATCACGTCACCGCGGCTTACATCGCGTTGAGCCTGGCTCTGCCGGTCTTGTGGGTGATAGCGGTCGGCCTGGCCGGAGGGTATGACGCCCGGTTCATCGGGACCGGCTCGGATGAGTACCGCAAGGTCTTGAACGCGGCGGTGAGCCTGACCGCGGCGGTCGCGATCTTTTCCTTCCTGGTCAATATCGAGTTGTCCCGCTCCTACGTGCTCATCGCCTTGCCCAGTGTCACCGTGCTCGACCTGGGCACCAGGTTTGTGAACCGTAAGCGGCTGCACAAACTGCGCGACGCCGGCCAGTGCATGCTCAAGGTGGTGGCGGTCGGCCATGAGTCGGCCGTGGCTGACCTGGTCAAGGAACTGGGACGCGATCGATATCACGGGATGGCGGTGGTCGGCGCCTGTGTGGCGCGTCGATCGGGCGATGAGGTGGCCGGGGTGCCCGTTTACGGCGACCTGGACGATGTCACGGCCGCCGTGCGCTCCTTCGGTGCGGATACCGTCGCCGTCCTGGCCTGCCCGGAAATGGATGGCGTCAGGCTGCGAAGCCTGGCCTGGGAACTGGAGAAGACCGGCACCGACCTGTGTGTCTCACCCGCCCTGCTCGACGTCGCCGGGCCTCGGACCACGGTCAGGCCGACCGCCGGGCTCACCTTGCTGCACGTGGATCATCCGCAGCTGTCGGGCTTCCCCGTGCTGGTCAAGGACCTGTTCGACCGAACCTTCGCCGCGGCGGCGCTGATCTCGCTGTCCCCGCTGCTGGTCCTGCTGGCCGTCATCATCCGGCTCCATGACCGTGGCCCCGCGTTTTTCACGCAGGTCAGGGTCGGCAAGGACGGCCGCGTGTTCAAGATCTACAAGTTCCGCACCATGGTCGTGGACGCCGAGCAGCGCCGGACCGAGTTGCTCGACAGCAACGACACCGACGGGGTGCTGTTCAAGCTCCGCAAGGACCCCCGGGTCACCGCGGTAGGCGCCCGTCTGCGGCGCTACTCGATCGACGAGCTTCCGCAGCTGTTCAACGTGCTCCTCGGCCAGATGTCTCTGGTGGGGCCGCGCCCGGCGCTGCCGGACGAGGCGGCGAGGTATGCCGAGCATGTCCGGCGCCGGCTGGTCGTCAGGCCGGGCCTGACCGGGCTCTGGCAGGTGAACGGGCGATCGGATCTGAGCTGGGAAGAGTCAGTGCGGCTCGACCTGAGGTACGTGGAGAACTGGTCGTTCGCGCTCGACCTGCAGATTGTATGGAAAACGATCATGGTCATCCTGCAGGGTTCTGGCGCTTATTAGCAGGTATTCGCCGATGGCGGCGTGATTCGCATGGTGTGCCATTCCTGACACGACGAAGTGTCTGAAATTTAATATCCGCGCCTGGTTGGCCATCCCGTCATGGATCCACGACGGGGTACCGCCGGTCCGCGTGTCTACCGATAGGGAGAGCAAGTGACGAGGACGAGCGGACGTGACGCCAGTGCCCCGGACATCGCGGGGCTGGTGCGGGGTGCCGCGGAGGGTGACAAGCAGGCCTGGGAGCGCCTGGTGGACCAGTACGCCAGGCTCATCTGGTCCATCACGGCCGACTTCAAGCTGATCGAGAGCGATGCCGCCGACGTCGCCCAGACCACCTGGCTCCGCTTGCTGGAGCATATCGACCGCATCGAATACCCGGACCGCGTCGGCTCATGGCTGGCCGCGACGGCGCGGAACGAGTGCCTGCGCAGCCTCGCGGCGCGCAAGCGGGTCGTCCTGGCCCACGACGACGATGTCCTGACCGCCGTGGTCGCTTCCTCGCCCGAGGTTGATGCGCGCATTCTCGCCGATGAGCGCGATCAGGTGGTTCGCGATGCGCTGTCCCGCCTGCCCGGCCGGTGGCAGCGGCTGCTCGAACTGCTCATGGCCGATCCGCCGGCCTCGTATGCCGACATATCCACTGAGCTTGACCTTCCCGTCGGGAGCATCGGCCCCACCCGGGGCCGGTGCCTGGCCCGGCTCCGTGTCCTGCTGCAGGCCTCATGAGNNAGTGTCATGAACCCAGCGTCGCGGCATCCACCCACCGGCCGCCAGCGGCCTGCACTTCGGGAAAGGCAGCCCGGACCTCGGCCAGCAGATCCGGGACGAACAGCAGCACCGCGTCCGGCCTGCGCGCGGCGAGCTGGTCCGGGCCGACGACCGGGATGTCGGTGCCCGGCATCCGCAGCCCCTGCTTGGCCGGCGACGCGTCGATCACCGCGGGCAACAGGAGACGGTCCACCTTCGCCTGGCACAACAGCGCGACCGCCCGGGACGCGGCGCCGTACCCGACCACCTTCCTCCCGGCGGATCGTTCGGCCGCTAGCCAGTCATGCAGCGCCTTAGCATGAGCCTGGATATCTTGCTGCAGGCCCGCGAAGGCGCCAGGATCGCGGACCCCGATGCTCGCGTCATTCTCGAGCATCGACCGGACCACGTCGTCGGGTCCGTCACGTCCGTCGCCGTCCCTGGTCGCGGCGAGCAGCACGGTGCCCCCGTACAGCTCGAACCGCCAGGCGGCGCGCGGGACGAGGCCGGCCCCGGCCAGCATCGGGGTCAGCGCGGTCGTGGAGTAGTACGCGTAGTGCCCGTGCCGCAGCGCGTTCCACTGCCCGTCGCGCAAGATCGTGCTCAGCGCGTGATACTGCAGCAACAGCACTCCGCCCGGCGCGATCCGGGCCGCCCGCTCGGCCACTGCCGCCCGCTGGTCCGCCGCGTGCATCATGCCGAAGCAGTCGACGATCACGTCCGCCTGGCCGGCCGGGCCGGCCGGGGTCAGCCCCCGGGCGGCCAGCAGCCCCAGCCAGGATCCGCCGTGCGGGCTGCCGTACTCGGCCACCACGCCGTTTCCGGGCAGCCACCCCGCCGCGGCGACTCGCTGCACGGCGTCGGCCGCCTGCCAGACGAGCGCCGCGGGCTCGGTTCCCCTCGGCTCCTCCGGCACGGTGGGATCGGCCAGCAACTGGGCCAGGCCGCACGATGAGCACAGCCACATTTGCAGCGGATATACCGGGTCCGGACCTGGGTCGTCGTAGCGCGGGAAATAGTCGGACGCGGGCTGCTCACCCACGTCGAGCACGACATGACCGACTGGCCCGCGGCAAGCCCGGCACGCATGCTTGTCCATCTACATCCTATTTTCGGGGGATTTAATCATTATCAAGATAATTCATGCTAGCTGGTCGTTGACCGGCCGGGAAAGAGGGGGGCCGGAATGATGTCTACGCTGCATCAGTGTCGTCTCTGCGGTGCAGAGCTTACGCGCACGTTCGTCGATCTCGGAATGTCACCGCTGTGCGAAAGCTATGTGCCCGCCGAGCGGCTCGACGAGGCCGAGGTCTTCTATCCGCTGCACGTCCGGCTGTGCGAGACCTGCCTGCTCGTGCAGCTACCCGCCTATGTATCGGGTGAACTCATCTTTTCCGACTACGCCTACTTTTCCTCGTACTCCGATTCATGGGTCGCGCATGCGAAACGCTACGCGGAGGCGATGACCGAGCGCCTGGACCTGACGCCCGGCAGCCTGGTCACCGAGGTGGCCAGCAACGACGGTTACCTGCTGCAGCACTTCCACGCCGCGGGCATCCCGGTGCTCGGCGTCGAGCCGGCCGGCAACGTCGCCGAGGCGGCCCGGGCCCGCGGCATCCGGACCGAGGTCGAGTTCCTGGGCGCCGACACCGGCCGCGAGATAGCGCGCAGATACGGCCGGGCCGACCTGGTGGCCGGGAACAATGTCTTCGCCCACGTGCCCGATATCAAGGGCTTCGCGGCCGGACTGCGCGCGCTGGTCAAAGACGAGGGCATGGTGACGCTGGAATTCCCGCACCTGCTCCGCCTGATCGAGCGCCGGCAGTACGACACGATCTACCACGAGCATTTCTCGTACCTGTCGCTGCTGACCGCTTCCCGTGCCCTGCAGACGGCCGGGCTGCGCGTGGTCGACGTCGACGAACTCACCACGCACGGCGGTTCGCTCCGGGTCTACGCCCGCCCGCAGGAAAGCGCGGGTGAGCCGGCCGCACGGGTCAAGGCGGTGCTGGCCGCCGAGGAGGCGGCCGGGCTGCACACCGTGGCGGGGCACGAGGGCTTCGCGCCCGCGGTCCTGAAGATCAAGAGCGACCTGCTGGGCTTCCTGCTGCAGGCCGCGGCGCAGGGGCGCTCGGTGGCCGGGTACGGCGCCCCGGGCAAGGGCAACACGCTGCTCAACCACTGCGGCATCCGATCGGATCTGCTCTCTTATACGGTCGATCGCAGCCCGGTTAAGCAAGGAAAATTCCTGCCCGGCACCCATATCCCGATCTACGCACCAGAACGGCTGGCCGAGACCAAACCCGACTACATACTCGTCCTGCCGTGGAATCTGCGGGACGAGATAAGCCGGCAGCTCGGCTACGCCGGTTCCTGGGGCGGAAAACTCGTCGTCCCGATTCCCGAGCTCGAAATCTTTTCTGCGGGGTGTGAATCATGAAGGTTGTGCTTTTCTGCGGTGGCCTCGGCATGCGGATGCGCGACGGGATCCACAGCGGTCCCAAGCCGATGGCGATGATTGGCGATCGCCCGCTGCTATGGCACGTCATGCGCTATTACGCGCATTTCGGCCACACCGATTTCGTCCTCTGCCTCGGGTACGGCGCCTCGTACGTCAAGGACTTCTTCCTCAACTACGACGAGACCCGGTCGAATGATTTCGTCCTGGAGGGCGGCGACCGCGAGGTGAAGCTGTTCCGGACCGACATCTCGGACTGGCGGATCACCTTCGTCGACACCGGCCTGAACTCGGCCATCGGGGAGCGCCTGCGGCGGGTCCGCCGGTTCGTCGACGAGGAGCCGATGTTCCTGGCCAACTACGCGGACGTCTTCACCGACGCGCCGCTGCCGGACATGATCAAGCGGTTCGAGGCGGGCAGCGCGGTGGCCAGCCTGCTCGCGGTGCCGCCGCAGTCCTCCCACCACGTGGTCGACGTGGGCGAGGACGGCCTGATCACCCAGGTCACCCCGGTGCGGGACCTGCGCCAGTGGGAGAACGGCGGCTACTTCCTGCTCCGTCCGGAGATTTTCGATTACCTCAACGAGGGCGAAGACCTGGTGGAGGACGCGCTGCCCCGGCTGATCGCCCAGCGCCGGGTGCTGGCCTATCCCTACAAGGGCTACTGGTCACCCGCCGACACGGTCAAGGAGCGGGCCCAGCTCGAGGAGATGTACCAGCAGGGCAACTGCCCGTGGATGGTCTGGGATCCGGAACGCTCGGGTGCCAACAAGGCCGCCACCGCGGCGGCCGCCACCGTCGCGCGGTAACGGGACGCGCCATGCTGTCGCTGCCCCTGACCGCCCCCGCGGGTGAGCCGCTGTCCGTGCTCGCCATCGGCGCGCATCCGGACGACATCGAGATCGGCGCGGGCGGCCTGCTGCTGCGTCTGGCCGAGCGCGGGCTGCGGGCTCGCTACGTGGTGCTGACCGGGACCGAGGAACGCCGGCCGGAGGCGCGGGACGCGGCGCGTTCGTTCATGCCCGGCGCCGACCTGACCGTGGAGTTCTTCGACCTGCCCGAGGGACGGCTGCCCGGCTCGTGGAGCAGCGTGAAGGAGATCCTCGAGGGGGTGGCCGGGTCGTTCTCGCCTGATCTTATTCTCGCGCCGTCGTCCGCCGACGCGCACCAGGACCATCGCACCATCGCCGAGATCGTGCCGACCGTCTTCCGGGACCAGCTCTATCTCGCCTACGAGATACCCAAATGGGACGGTGACCTCGGCCGGCCGTCGATGTACGTTCCGCTCCCGGACCAGATCATGCGGCGCAAGGTGGAGCTGCTGCACAAGTGCTTCCCGTCGCAGCGAGGGCGCGATTGGTGGGACGACGAGGTCTTTCTCGGTCTGGCCCGGCTGCGCGGGATGGAGTGCCGGGCGCGTTACGCCGAGGCGTTCACCTGCTCCAAGTCAGTGATTGCGCTGTGACGGGCTTACTGCCCGGCAGGAGCCGGTCGGACAGCAGGGCGAACTGGTCGGCCAGCTGATCCCGGTTGGCCGCGTTGGCCGCCGCCAGTTCTTCGGTGAGTTCCGCGCGGCGGTTCTGCATCTCCTCGAACAGCGCGATCAGCCGGTCCACATCCGGCGCGGCGGCGGGCGCGGTGAAATCGGCCTGCCCCATGCTCTCCATCAGCGCGACGAACTTGTGTGAGTAGCCCAGCGAGATGGTGGGCTTGCCCAGCTTGAGGGCGCATATCACGTTGTGGTACCGCGTCGCCACGACGGTGCCGCACGGCGCCATCGCCGCCATGAGTTCCGCGTAGGTCAAGGCGGGCACGACCGTGACCCGCGACTCGTCCATGCCGGGCAGCTGGCGACGCACGTCGGCCACGATCGTTTCGGCGATAGCGCCGTCAAACTTGGCATCGCCGTAGAACAGGCGGACCCGGTGACCGCTGTCGATCAGCCACCGGACAAAGCGGGTCATGTTCGTGGTGTAAGCGGAGTGGATCTGGCCGGCCTGCTTGCGGTCGTCGTTTCCGCCGTGATAATCCATCACCCCCACCCCGACGACCTCCGGGTCGCCCGGAGTGTAGGGGGGCGCCGGAACGCCGAAGGCCAGGTCCGGGTAGACCCGGTCCGCGGCGGTGTCGATGCCCCGCTGCCGCATCTTGTCCCGGGAGAACGTGTCCCGGTACGACCGGTAGTAGGCCCGCCGGGCGGTCGAGTTGGACAGCCACCGGGTGACCGGCTTCCCGATGTCGTCGGCGCCCACGCTGACGAAGGCCACCTTGGTCCCGAAGACCTTCCCGGACAGACTGAGCACGAACAGCGCGTACGGGAAGCCCCAGGCCCGCACCGGCAACGTCGTCTCGAAGGCGCCCGCGCCGGGCACGATCACCGCGTCGTGCCGGCGGACCCACCGGGCCAGCCGGAACGTGTCGACACCCTTGCCGAACACCTTGAGCACCGCGGTCGGCACGGCCGTCTTGCGCTGCTCGTATTTCTGGTACCACAAGATCGGCACCCCGTCGATGCGGTAGCGGGCCCGGACCGCGTCCGGCCCGCCGCACATAGCATCCACGACCACGTCGGGATGGGCGGTCCGCAGGTAGGCGAGCACCGTCTCCATGGAGGCGTCGTTACCGGAGTTGCCCGAACCGATCAGGCCGAACAGCCCGACTCGGCGGCTCACCGCCGGCCACCGGCCACGACGCCCACAACACCGATCCACATCATGTTGCCCCCAAGACTTCCCCAGGACTTGCTGGGTTGGCGGACCCGTACAGGCCTGCCATCATCAAGACCCCGGACTTCATGGCCGTGATACATCCGCTCACGGATAGCAAACGCGCCGGGGAGTATCAAAGTGCCCCCCGGACTGCTCTCGTAACAGAGCGAAAAGGAGCCGAGCGGAGGCTGGATGAGCGGGCAGGCGCTGGACCTGGTACGGTCCGCGCAGATCGTATGGCGGCTACGGGGGCTCGTCGCTGCGTTTCTAGCGCTGGGCTTCCTCGGTGGCGCGGTTTACACTGCGGTCAGCCCGGCGGTCTACCAGGCTGATGCCTTCGTCGCGATCTCGCAGTCGGTCTCGATCGCCAAACAGGAGGCGCTGGTGAACAGCCCGCTGGTGCTGGCGCCAGCGCTCAACGGCGTCGACCGCGGCGTGCCGCTGACCACCCTGCGCAACCGCGTCTTCGCCCTGACGGCGGACGCCGGGCTGATGATGGTGGTCGCCGAGGCCGGCACGGCCAGCCAGGCGATAAGCACCGCCAACGTCGTCGCCCGTAGCTACGTCGCCGTCACCACCGCGGCGAACGCCCCGGCGAGCGGCTCGGTGGTGCCGGTACAGCTGTTCCGGCTCGCGACGGGTGCCTCGGGTACCTCGCTGCGCTGGCGGCTGTTCTACGCCGCGGGCACCGGTGTGCTGGCCGGCGCCTTGCTCGGACTGAGCGTGGCGGTGGCCGTCGGTCGCGGCAACCGGTGGCTGCGTGAGCGTGACGACTTCGCCGACTCCATCGGGGTGCCGGTCATGGCCTCGGTGCGGGTCAGCCATCCCGCCCGGCGGGCGGGCTGGACCAAGCTCCTCGGCGCCTACCAGCCCGGGGCCGCCGACGCATGGCGGCTGGGCAACGTGCTGCGCGAGCTAGACCCCGCGGGCGACGGTTCCTCGGTCGCCGTGCTGTCACTGGTGCAGGACCGCAAGGCGCTCGCGCTCGGCCCCCAGTTGGCGGCCTTCGCCGCCAAGCAGGGCATTCCCGTCACCCTGGTGGTCGACTCCCGGCATGGCGGCAAGGTCACCAAGGCGCTGCGCGCCGCGTGCGCCGCGGGCGCGGGCGCGGGCCCGGCCGGTCCGGGACGGCCGGCCGTCGCCGTGATCAATCCCGACGATGCTGGCCTGCCGGCCGGCGGGCTGGTCATCGCCGCCGTCGTCGTCGACGGGAAGGCACCCCGGGTGGCGGCCACCATCCGCGCGACCACGACGATTCTGGGCGCCACCTCAGGTGCGGTCACGGCCCGGCAGCTCACCCGGGTCGCCGCCAGCGCGGCCGGAGACGGCCGTGACATTACCGGCATCCTGGTGGCGGACCCAGACCCCGACGACCCGACCACCGGTCGTCTTCCCCAGCTGGCCCGGCTCGGGTCACGACCGATGCCCACCCGCATGACCACGGCAGTGACGGAGACAATACAGTGACCGACAAGGACCAGGAGGTCCTGTTCTCCCCGAACGGGAACGGCGGCCTGCCCGGGCGGCTCGGGGCCTTCGACGATTTCAACCCGGTGCAGGACCGGCCCGCGGCCGCGTCCACCGCCCTGGTGAGCCTGGGATATCTCCGCGGCGCCCTGCGCCGCAGGAAAAAGTTCTGCGCTGTGCTGGCCGTAGTGGGACTGGTGCTCGGCATCGCCGTGATCAAGGCGCGCCCGCCGGCCGTCAAGGCGTCCACCTCGGTGCTGATCACCTATGAATCGGGCCAGGACCCCAGCAGCGAGGTGCTCAATAACCAGGGCATCGCGGCGAGCCGCACGGTCGCCGAGATGGCCATGGCCAAGCTGGGCCTGCACCAGAGCGTCAGCAGTTTCGCCGCGGGCACCGTCGTGACGGTGGTCACCGAGCGGATCCTGACCATCACCGTGAGCGCGAAGACGGCCGCCGAGGCGGTCAGCCGGGCGAACGCCGTGGCGACTTCGTTCCTCGCGCTGCACGCCAGCGAGATCGAGACCGATAACAAGCTCGTGCTGCAGTCAGTCCAGGCCGTGGTTAACCAGGCGCAGCAGGCGGTCTCCACGATCAACACCAAGATCAGCCAGACCACCGCGGAGTTGCCGTCCTCCGAGCGGACCAAGGAGCTCAAGGACCTCAACGCTCAGCTCACCCAGGCGCAGGTCACCCTCAATGTCGACGAGCAGACGCTGGCGGAGAACAAGGTCAACACCAGTGCGCTATCGGCCGTGTCCGGCAGCGTAATCCTCGACCCCGCCGTCGCCCTGACGTCCTCCAAGCACAAGACCGAGATCATCTACGCGGTCGTCGGGCTGATCCTGGGCCTGCTCGTGGGCATGGGGCTCGTGATCGTGCAGACGATCGCGTCGGACCGGCTGCGGCGGCGCGACGACGTGACCAGAGCCCTGGGCGCTCCGGTCAGGTACAGCGTGGGGGCCGTGCGGCTGAGCCGGTGGCGGCCGGGCCGCCACGGGCTGGGCGCCGCGGGCCAGCCCGCCGTCCGCCGGATCACCGCGTACCTGCGCGCCTCGGTGCCGCAGCCCCTCAAGGGCACCGCCGCTCTGGCGGTCGTGCCCGTCGACGACACCCAGGTCGCGGCGCTGTCCCTGGTGTCCCTGGCCGTGTCCTGCGCCAAGGAGGGACGCCGGGTCGTGCTGGCGGACCTGGCCGAAGGCGCGCCGGTGGCGGCTCTGCTGCACGCCCGCGGTCCGGGTGTGCGCACGGTCACGGCGAGCGGTGCGCAGCTGACCCTGGCCGTCCCCGGCCGCGATGACCTGGCGCCGGCCGGGCCGGTCGGCCGGGTTCCGGCTGACGCTCAGCACACGGAGTTCACCGCCGCGGTCCAGGAGGCCTTCGCCTCCGCGGACCTGCTGCTCACGCTGGTCACCCTCGATCCCTCGGTCGGCGCCGACTACGTGGCGAGCTGGGCCACCAGCGCGGTCGCGGTGGTCACCGCCGGGCGGTCGTCCTGGGCCAAGATCGCGGCGGCGGGCGAGATGTCGCGGCTGGCCGGCCTCTCGATCACCTCCGCGGTGCTGGTCGGCGCGGACCGCAACGACGAGAGCCTGGGTGTGACGGACGGGCTTGCCGCCCATACGAGCCTGGCTGACCTGGGCTAGGGCGAGAAATACGTGACGCTATGACCACCACGGTGCTTTCCTTCCAGGGCCGCCGGGCCGCCCGGCTGGCGCGCCCGGTGGAAGCCGACGAGCGGCTGGTCCGGTTCCGGGTCGGCCTCGCCTGGGGCCTGGTTTTCCTCAACGTCCTGACGTTCTACAAGGGCACCTGGAACCTGCTGCCGTTGATCATCCCGATCCCGTCGAAGATCGGCCAGCTCCTGACCCAGGGCTCGCTGCCCGCCGCGGTGCTGTTGGCCTGGTCGGTGAACCGGCGGATGCTCATCCGCCCGAACGTGTTCCTCAGCCTGCTGACCTTGCTGCTCATCGAGTCGCTCGTCTCGGCCGCCAACCTGAACGAGCACCTGGCCGGGACGCACCTGGATGGGATGCTGTACCGCAGCCTCCGGCTCGGCGAGTTCGTGGCCTTCCTCTGGCTGGTCACGCCGTTCGCGGGCCGGCGCGACCTGCTCCTGGTCAAGTGCCAGCTGAACTCGCTCTTTGTCGTGCTGGGCTCGGTGCTGCTCGGCCTGCTGATCGTCCCGCACCGGGCGCTGGCCAGAGGCCGGCTCTCCGGTGAGTTCTGGCCGATCACCCCGGTGCAGGTGGCGGACTACTCGGCGGTCGCCCTCGGGCTGGTGGTCGTGCTGTGGTTCTGCGGTGAGATGTCCGGGCGCCGCGCCGCGCCCGTCTCGGGCGTGCTCGTCGTCATGCTGCTGCTGTCGCATACCAGGACCGAGGTCATCGCGCTGGCGGCGGGCCTGCTCGTGGCCGGCCTGAGCATGTTCGCGGTCCGGGTCCGGGTCCGCCGGCTGTTCGGCAGCGTGGCCATCACGGTCTCGGTCGCGGTCCTCGCGTTTTCCGGCGTGCTGACCGCCTGGCTGGCTCGGGGCGAGAACTCCTCGCAGCTGTCGAACCTGACCGGCCGGACGAACGTCTGGACTTCGGTGGTCAACGACCCGCGTGACTTCTGGCAGATGACCTTCGGTTACGGACTGTCCAGCAAGGCGTTCAACGGGCTGCCCATCGACAGCAACTGGATGTCCGGCTACTTCGACCTGGGCCTGGTCGGGGTGACCATCATCGCCGCGTTCCTGTTGTTCGTCCTGGTGGACGCCCTGTTCCAGCCGCGCGGGGTACGCCGGGCCCTGGCCCTGTTCCTGGTCACCTACCTCATCATCACGTCCTACACCGAGACCGGCCTCAGCGACGCCTCGATGTACCTGCTCGAGTTGGCCGTGGCCGCCTCGCTGCTCATCCCGCCCGACCCGGAAGGAGGCTGGTATGCGAGTGCTGCTGGTCCATAGCCGGTATCGCTCGGCCACCCCGAGCGGCGAGAACCGCGTCGTGGACCAGGAGAGCGAGGAGCTCGCGCGCGCCGGGCACGAGGTCAGGCGTTTCGAGAAGGACAGCGACGAGATCGAGCACTGGTCCGCTGCGCGCAAGGCGCTGCTGCCCGCCCGGGTGGTCTGGAGCCGCGAGTCCCACCGTGAGCTGGCCGCGACACTGCGTGCCTACCGCCCCGACGTCGTCCATGTGCACAATACGTTCCCGCTGGTCAGCGCCGCTGTGCTGTACGCCTGCCGGGACGCTTCGGTGCCGGTGGTGGCCACCTTGCACAACTACCGGCTGATGTGCGCACCCGGCGACTTCATGCGCCAGGGCGCGGTCTGTCACGACTGCATGGACAAGCTGCCGGTCCGCGGGGTGGTGCACGGGTGTTACCGCGGATCGCGGGCCGCTACCGCCCCGCTGGTCGTGGCCAACATCGCGCACCGCAAGGCGTGGCGGTCGCTGGTCTCGGCCTACGCGTTCATCTCCGCCGCCCAGCGGGACCTGCACGTGGGTCTGCGCCTGCCGCCCAGCCGGGTCTTCGTCCGGCACAACATGGTTCCCTACCGGGGCATCCAGCCGGTGCCGCGCGATCCGGTGGTGGCTTACGTCGGCCGGCTCGAAGAGAACAAGGGCGTGCGGCTGCTGATGACGGCCTGGGACCGTTACCTCGCCTCATCCCGCGACCCGGGCCTGCGCCTGGTCATCGCGGGGGCCGGCTCGCTCGACCGCGAGGTGGCCGCCTGGGCCGCGGCCCGCCCCTCGGTCGACATGCTCGGGCTCATCCCGGCCGGCCAGGTCCGGGAGCTGATGTCACGGGCCCGCGCGGTGCTGGCGCCGTCGGTCTGGGAGGAGCCGTTCGGCCTGGTGGTCGTCGAGGCCATGGCGGCGGGCACGCCCGCGATCGCCGCCGGGCACGGCTCGTTTACCGAGCTGGTCACGCCGGGAGCCGACGGCGTGCTGTTCCGGCCGGGTGACCCGGACGCGCTGGCCGGCGCCGTGGCCGACGTCGCGGCGCACCCGGAGAAGTACGAGAGCTACGGGCGACGGGCCCGCGAGAGCTATGAGCAGAAGTTCAACCCGGATGACAGCCTCAAGCATCTGCTCGAGATCTACAGCTTCGCGATGACGTACCCAGCGTGGGGGCCGGCCGTCGTGGAGCAGATGCCAGATCACACGTCCTTAGGAGGACTGCAGCGATGCAATCGAATCTGCGGCGCCGGCTCGCCGCGTCGCCGTTTGGCCGGGGTGCCGCGCTGCCGCTGCGGACCATGGCCGTGGCGCGTTACGACGCTCGCGTCATCGGACGGTCGATCAACTGGCTGGTGCACGACCGCGAGAGACACAACTACTCCTACGACCTGGAGGACCGCAACCTGGATCAGCTCTGCTGGTTCGTGGCCGCGGTCACCGGGGCCGAGATCAAGCAGGTCCGGGCCTGGATGGAGGAACTGGACAAGGACGAGGACCTCAGAAGCGAGCTGACCCGGCGGCTGTCGGCCAATCCGTTCCGGAGCGTCGCCGCTACCGAACCGCACTGGGGCCGCCGGGCCGGCTGGTACGCCCTGGTCCGCGCGACCGAGCCGGAGCACGTGGTGGAGACAGGCACCCATCTGGGCCTGGGCTCCTGCATCATCGCCGCCGCCCTGCTGCGCAACGGGCACGGCCACCTGACCACGATCGACGTCGACGCCGACGCCGGGTACCTCATCAGCGAGCCGTGGGCGGGCGTCATCGACCGCAAGATCGGGAGCTCAGTCGACGAGCTCGCCTCGTTGCGGGACATCGGCATCTTCCTGCACGACAGCCTGCACACCTATGAATACGAGAACAGTGAGCTCGCGGCCGCCGAGCCGAACCTGCGGCCCGGCTCCATCGTCATGTCCGACAACGCCCATGACTCATCCGCCCTCTCCGAGTGGGCCGAACGGACCGGACGCCACTACCTGTTCTTTAAGGAGCAGCCGCGCCGTCACTGGTGGCCCGGAGACGGTATCGGAGTGGCCTGGGGGAAATGAGGCCGTTCAAGAGGTCCGTCCCGGCGGCCAGGAAATTGGTCCTGCTGGTCGCCGTGACCGGCTGCGCGGCCGTGTCCGGCTGCACCTCCGGCACGCCGGCCAGCACCTCCGGTTCGGCCCCGGCCGTCGCCGCTCCGGTGGCCGCGGCGCCCAAGGCGAGCCAGGTCTGCGGCAGCGCCGCGCTGAACTCCCCGTTCAGCTACACCGGCCCCGCGGGCCGGTACGCCAGCGGCAAAGCCGGCCTGCCCAGCTACGGGACGGCCGGATCGGACTTCCCGCACGCGAAGGCGGGCGTGGTCGTGGCGCCCGGGACCCAGCGCTATGCCTCCTACCAGCTCGATCCGGACACCGTCTACTACCTGCTGCCCGGCGTGCACGTCGGGACGTTTCAGGCGGACCGCGGCGACGCCTTCGTGGGCGGCCTTTCCGGCGGCACGGCCAGCGTCCTGTCCGGCAGCTACACCGAGAACGAGGCCTTCGACTCGAATTTCTCCGACGGAAACCAGCCCGGCGTGACCATTGAGTACCTGACCATCGAGAAGTTCCTGGCCCAGGCCCAGGGCGCGGCGATCAACCAGAACGCCAACACCGGCTGGACCCTGCGGTACGACACGCTCACGCTGAACGCACCCGGCGCGGGGATGATCGCCGGCGCCGACAACACGCTCGAGCACAATTGCATGACGCTGAACGGCCAGTACGGATTTCAGTCTTCCGACGTCAACTCCTGGGGCCTGGACGCGCTGACCGGCGGACCCTATAACGTGACGATCGAGGACAACGAGATCAGCTACAACGACACCTGCGACTTCGAGGGCACGCTGACCAACGCGGCCATCGGCTGGTCGAAGTACAACCCGGTGCCAGCCCGGTACCGCAACGCGCACTGCGGCCAGGTCAACCCGGACGGGAACGAGGGCGGCTTCAAGCTCTGGAAGACCGACGGCGTGACGATCATGGGCAACTACATCCACAACAACTGGGGCCCGGGCATCTGGGCCGACACGGACAACGCGAACACGACGTACACCGGCAACACGATCACCGGCAACGACGGCGACGCGATCATCGAGGAGATCTCCTACAACTTCTCGATCACCGGCAACTACATGGCCGACAACGACTGGGCCGGCGGGCTGAGCAACGCGGGATTCCCCAGCCCGGCCATCTACGTCAGCCAGAGCGGCAGCGACCGGAAGTTCGGCGGGGTGCCGCGCTGCCCGGAAGCCTCGTGCTCGGATCAGCCCGCGTACTCCAGCGAGTCCGTGATCAGCAAGAACACCTTCGTCAACAACGGCGGGAACGTGTTCCTGTGGCAGAATTCGGACCGCTTCTGCTCGGCCGGCTACGACAGCTTCTGCACGCTGGTCGACGGGGCGAACTCCGGACCGTTCACGATGTCGGCCTGCAAGGCCAACCTGCCGTCGGCGTCGGTCAACACGACCACGTACGCCAGCGCGCGTAGCGGGTCCCCGGCGCAGGACTGGTGGGACGGCTGCATGTGGTGGACCTCGAACGTCACGGTCAGCCAGAACACCATCTATTTCGACCCGGCGCAGATCCCGGACTGCAACAAGACCGACTGGCCCGACTGCGGGGCAGGCGGGGTGTTCGCCGAGTACGGCATCGCCAAGCCCTACGACCAGCCGCGGGGCTGGCCGATCCTCAGCCAGGTCACGTTTTTCGAGAACGACACCTGGTCGCGCAATGTCTACGACGGGCCGTCGCCCTTCTACGCCTGGAACCAGGGCAATTCGGTCAGCTGGTCGCAGTGGACGGGGCAAGTATCACAAGGGAACAAATGCAGCTCGTCGGATGAGCGTTCGAGCGGAACCTGCACCGGGCCGTTCGGCCAGGACGCGGGCAGCACGTACAACATCACCCCGGTGCCGTCGGCGCCGGGTCCGACCCGCCCGCCGGTCTCAGTCCCGTAACAGCCATGATAAATGGCCGGCGTAGCCAAAATGAGATATAGTACGGTAGATCTGAAATCTTGTGAAGTCGTGTCGTTCAATGGCCTGAGTTCGGTACGGCAGAATTCGGAGAAAGAAATGCGGTCAAAGGCCACAAATGTTCAGGTTTCCTTCAGGGTATTTGCAGCCAAGGCGCAGGCGAAATGAGCTTGACGCCCAGGCTTACCATTGGCCTTCCGGTCTATAACGGCGAAAAGTATCTCGCCGAGTCGCTCGATGCTCTGCTCGGTCAGACCTACACCGATTTCGAGCTGATCATTGCCGACAACGCATCGACCGACGGCACCGCTGATATCTGCCAGCGCTACGCGCAGCAGGACTCGCGGGTGCGCTACCTCCGCCAGCCGCAGAACGTCGGGCTCGCCCCGAACCACAACGTGGTCGTCGAGCAGGCGCGGGGTGAACTGTTCAAGTGGGCGGCGAGCGATGACCTGTACGCCCGCGAGCTGATCGAGCGCTGTGTCGATGCGCTCGACGAGCACCCGGACGTCGTGCTGGCGCATTCCTGGAGCGCGCGGATCGACGGCTCGGGCGCGGTGACCCACGTGTACAAATATCCGCTCAACACGTCGTCGGCCCAGGCGCCGGAGCGCTTCCGGAGCCTGCTGTTCGGCAGCGGGGGTGACGACGACTACGGCGTCATCAGGACCAAGGTTCTGCGCCGCACGGCGATGAAGGAGAGCTACCACCACGCGGACCGCACGATCATCGCCGAACTGGCCCTTCATGGCCGGTTTTACCAGGTCCCGGACTGGCTGTTCTTCCGGCGGGATCATCCCGACCGCGCGGAGCGGGCCAATCCGACGGTGCGCAGCCGCTGTGCCAACATGGACCCGCGCCGGGCTAACCGGCTGCGCCATCCGGCGGTCCGGCTATACACCGAATACATCTGGGCGTTCGTCCGGGCGATCCACCGCGCGCCGCTGTCGGCGCAGGACCGCCGGCAGTGCTATCGGTACCTGGTCGAGTGGTTCGCCAGCCGGGCCAAGAAAGGCCACGTCGTACTATATGAGGCGGACCTCCCGGCGCACGTGGACGGCCTGGTCGAAAGCGTCGTGGCCGGGCGGCCGAAAGTTAGCTAGGCGCTGATCGCCACGAGCGATTTCGGTATGCCCGCGATACGCTCGAACCAGATTTCGCTGGTCGGAAAGTAGGTCCGCATCTCAGTGGCGGAGATCAGTTCTGTCGAGGCAACCAGATCGGCTGCTTCGTTCGCGTCTTTGCAGGCTGGCATATCCAGCATGCTCCAGTGCTGGCAGATCATGACCCGCATCCGGAAGGGCAGGAACTGCATGCCTGGAAAGACCCAGTGCGGCTCGATCGGAAAGTAACGATATGGCGTCTGTATCCACCACGCTGGTGCGGATTCCCGGACCACGTTCGCGAATTGCTGGCGCCGGGCGTGGCCGCCGAGGTGCTCCATGAGGCTGTTGCTGAAGACCAGATCGTACTGGCCGAAGCCGCCCTCGCACGCGTCTGCGTCAATCATCTTCATCCACGGCTCGCAAGGGGCCTTGCCGTCGTGATCGAGGTTCACAATCGTGACGCTGGCCGGCCGCAATCCAAGGACGCTCCAAGAGACGGTCGTGCCCCCGAGGTCAAGGACTCGCATGTCCGCAAGGCCCGGGAAACGGCGCTTGAATTCTTCAGTGCGCTGCTGACGGAAACGATGAGTAAAGGATCCCGCACGGTCAGGATCAACAAATTTAGCAATTGTTTTGCCGGGCAAGGTGTTGACCTCTCTCCGAGGACTTCAACTAAAAACAAAGATAACACGAACCTCGCATATCATATCGTGTTACCCCCATGACGCGCTGCTGGAATGAAACCGAGGCAAATGATCATCATCCCTGATCGCCTGGCCTCGGCGCAGGCCGCTCGGCCGCGCCGGCCGCGCCGGACGCGCCGGCCGCGCCGGACAGGGCGGGGACAGCGACCTCGGCGGGGACGGCGGGGACGGCGGGGACGGCGGCGCGCGGCCCGGAACCCCCGCCACGGCGCCCGAACCGGCCCGGACCGCGGGCCGGGATCTTGTCGGAATCCCGCATCGCCACTCGCAGGTGCCACCACCACACCACGGCCCCGCTGCAGGTGGCCAGGGCCGCCCCGCGGACCGTCCCGACGGCCCCGCCGAGGTAGGCCCCGGTCAGGGTGAAGCTCAGGTACATAACCGAAGAGATGATCATGGCGCGCAGGCTGGCCTTGGCGGCGCCCAGCGCGTGCAAGCCCGCGGTGGCCCCGGCGATGAGGCAGTACCCCACGATGGACAGCGTGGAGGGCAGCACCAGCCGGTAGGCCTGACGCCACAGATGCGCGCCCAGCAGCACGTTCCCGAGGCCTTTCGGCAGCAAGATCAGCATCAGGCTGCCCCAGGCCACCCCCAGGGTGGCGAGCCCGACGCCGACCAGCACGCAGTACAGCCGCAGGTGCCGGGGGGAGTGCCGCAGGATCCGCGCCGCCTCCGGCACGGTCACCAGCGAGATGCCGAGGAAGATGACCTGGAAGGGACCCATCAGCAGGCCGGCCGCCTGCACGTAGCCGACCGCGGCCAGGCCCGCGATGAAGCTCAGCCCGTAGGTGCGCAGCTGCCCGGCGCCGCTGTTGGCGGTGTTCTCGAACAGGTACCTCAGCCCCAGGTCGCGGTGCCGGACCACCCACTGCCAGCCGAGCGAGGGCCGGGGGATGACCCGGGCCTGGAACGGCCCGACGCAGGCGGCGAGGGCCGCCGCGCCGCCCCAGGCCATCATGAGCCAGAACACGCTGTTCTGGTGCAGTATCCGCAGGACCAGCAGCAGCGGCACCAGCCCCACGGTCCAGACCGTGTCGTTGATGAACGCCTTGCTGCCTTGGCCGAGCGCGAAGAACGAATACCGCCAGCTGTCCTGCACGAGCAGGCCGGGCAGGATCAGGCCGAGGGCCAGGAAGGCCGGCCGGGGCCCGCCGTGCAGGGCGGCCGCGGCGGCCAGCGCGGCGGTGCCGGCGATCAGCCCGACCACCAGGGCCGTCCCGGTGGTCCGCGCGGTGACCCGCCGCCAGGCGGCCGGGTTGACGCCGCTGAACCTGACCAGCATCGGGTCGGTGGCCAGGCCGCGCGAGGCGGTGAGCATGAACGAGTAGGTCACGTAGGCCAGGCTGAACGCGCCGAACCGCGACGCGCCGAGCTCGCGGGCGACGTAGAAGCTCATCGCCGCGTTGCTCAGGCTGGACATCGCCTGGTCCGCCAGGCCCCAGCCGAACCGCTGGGCGACCCGGCGCGGGACGGCCCCGATCTTGGCGGTGAAACGGTTAGCCACGGAGTCTGCGCAGCATCTCGTCGACCTGCCCGGCCTCCAGCAGCTCGTGGATCCGGCGCAGCCGGACGAACCGCGACGACATGAAATCGTCGTAGGTCAGGTCGTACTTGGTGTAGGCCGCGATGAGCTCGTCGATACCGTCCCGGACGCTCCACTGCAGACGCAGATCGGGGAAGGTCTGCGCCAGCTTGGAGAAGTCGACGCGGTAGTCGCGCAGGTCGGGTCCGGCGTTGTCCGCCAGCGACAAGGTCGAGCCGGGCACCGCCTCGCGGACCATCTCGGCGATGTCGCGGACCTGCATGTTGCCGTCGGGCAGCCCGACGTTGAACGCCTGGTCGTGCACCAGCTCGCGCGGCGCCGCCAGCACCGCGGCGAACGCGCGGCTGATGTCCTCGATGTGCACCAGCGGCCGCCACGGGGTCCCGTCGCTTTGCAGCCGGACCTCGCCGGTGGTCAGCGCGACCGCGCTGAGGTTGTTCACCACGATGTCGAGGCGCAGCCGGGGCGACGCGCCGTACGCGGTGGCGTTGCGCAGGTAGGTCGGGCTGAAGTCGTCGTCGGCCAGCTCGGACAGGCCGCGCTCACCGTCCACCTTGCTCTCGCCGTACGGTGTGACCGGAAACAGGTCGGCGTCCTCGGTCACCGCCGCCGATCCCGCCGCGCCGTACAGGCTGCAGGACGACGCGAACAGGAAACGCGGCACGCCGGCCTGCTTGGCCGCCCGGGCCAGCTGCAAGGTGCCGTCCAGGTTGACCGAGTAGGTCGCGGCCGGATTGAGGTCCCCGAGCGGGTCGTTGGACAGCGCGGCCAGGCATACCACCGCGTCGTAGCCGGCCAGCTGGCCGGGCCCGGCGTCGCGCATGTCCCGCGGGCCCGGGTACGCATCGGCCGGGCCGGGGCCGAGGTCGCACCCCTCGTACAGGCCGAGGTCGAGCCCGTCGACCTCGTGTCCGGCCGCTCGCAGGAACGGCACCAGGACGGTGCCGATGTAGCCGCGGTCGCCGGAAACCAGGACTCTCACTAGCTACCCCCACGCTTCGGTGATCGGGTTNNGTTCGATGCGCGGCCAGACAAGCGGCCAGACAAATTGCCACACCTAAGAGACCTGCGCCGGGTCCGTTTTGATACCTCCGCAGCGACCTGTTCCGGGCGTATCAGGGATACCACCTCGACCCTCTAGTAGGGGTGCATAAGCCGCGCATCCTGATCATCGTGCAGAATCTCCCGCTGCCCTTCGACCGCCGGGTCTGGCTCGAATGCCAGGCCCTGCTCTCGGCCGGCTACCGGGTGGCCGCGGTCTGCCCGAAAGCCAGCGGAGACCCGTCCTACCAGGTCATCGACGGGGTGGAGCTGTACAAGTACCGGCCCTACGCGCCCGGCGGCAACAAGCTCAGCTTCATCGCCGAGTACGCCTACTCGTTCGCGGCCACCGCCTGGCAGACGCTCAAGGCCCGCCGCAAGGGCCGGTTCGCCGTCATCCAGGCCTGCAACCCGCCGGACATCTTCTGGCCGATCGCCCTCTTCTTTCGCGCGCTCGAGCGAACCAAGTTCGTGTTCGACCACCACGACCTGTGCCCGGAGCTGTTCCAGTCCCGCTTCCCCGACGGGCCGAGGCTGCCCTACCGGGGCCTGCGGGCGCTGGAGCGCCGCACCCACCGGTCCGCGGACCACGTCATCTCGACCAACGCCTCGTACCGGGACATCGCGATCAACCGCAGCGGCAAGGCCCCCGAGGACGTCACGATCGTGCGCACCGGCCCGGACCCGGACAAGCTCAAGCGCGGGCCCGAGGAGCCGGAACTGCGCCGCGGCCACAAGCACCTGGCCGCCTACATCGGCGTCATGGGCCCCCAGGACGGGGTGGACATCGTGATCCGGGCGGCCGGCATCGTCGTCCGCGAGCTCGGCCGGGACGATATCGCGTTCACGCTGATCGGCAAGGGCGACTGCTTCGACGATCTAGTAGCGCTGCGCGACGAGCTGGGCCTGGCCGGGCACGTGGAGTTCACCGGCCGCGCGCCTGACGAGCTGGTCACCCGCATCATGTCCACCGCCGACGCGGGCCTGTCCCCGGACCCGAAGAACCCGCTCAACGACGTGTCCACGATGAACAAGTCGATGGAGTACATGGCCTTCGAGCTGCCGGTGGTGTCGTTCGACCTGCACGAGACCCGGGTCTCGGTGGCCGACGCCGGGGTGTACGTCCGGCCCAACGACGTACGAGAGTACGCCGAGGCCATCGTCGCGCTGATGGACGACGAGGCCAAGCGGTCCGAGCTGGGCAAGCTCGGCCGGGAACGGGTCGAGCAGGAACTGGCCTGGAGCCACCAGCTGCGCGCCTACCTCGACGTCTACGACAGCCTCACGAACAGAAAATCGGAGCGCTGAGCCATGTGCGGGATTGCGGGCTGCTACCAGCAGCCGGACGGTTACCGGCTCGCCCAGGTGATGACCGACCGGATCGCCCACCGCGGCCCGGACGCCGGCGGCGTCTGGTCCCACGAGGACGACCGGGTCGCCATCCACCTCGGCCACCGGCGGCTGTCGATCATCGACCTGTCCGCCGCCGCCGACCAGCCGATGATCAAGGACAACCTGGTCATGGTCTACAACGGCGAGCTGTACAACTACCGGGAGCTCAAGAAAGAGCTGGCCGGCCGCGGCGTCCGCTTCCGGACGAACTCCGACACCGAGGTCGTCGTCGAGGCCTGGCGCCTGTGGGGCCCGAAGGCGCTCCAGCGCTTCCGCGGCATGTTCGCGTTCGCGCTGGCCGACACCGCGACCGGCGAGCTGTTCCTGGCCCGCGACCCGCTTGGCATCAAGCCGCTGTTCTACCTGCCGCGAGGCAACGGCGCGATGTTCGCCTCGGAGCTCAAGGCGCTGGTCTCGGCGGTCGGCCCGGAACTGCGCGTCGAGCCGGGCGCGCTGGTCGCGTCGATGCTCTATTACTGGGTGCCCGAGCAGTTCTGCGCGATCGAGGGCGTCCGCAAGCTGCCGGCCGGCTCCTGGGCCCGGCTGGGCCCGGACGGCCACCTCCAGGTCGAGCAGTACTGGAACATCGCCGACGTCGCCAAGACCGCGGCCGCCGGACCCGCGCCGGACCTGCGCCGGGTCATCGAGGAGTCCGTCACCGCCCACCTGGTCGCCGACGTGCCGGTGTCCAGCTTCTTGTCCGGCGGGCTGGACTCCAGCATCGTCACCGTGCTGGCGCACCGCGCCGCCCAGGAGATCGACGCCTACACGATCACGTTCCGGCCCGAGGACCAGCGGCTGGAGGCCATGCCCGACGACGCGGTCTACGCCCGCAAGGTCGCGGCGCAGTACGGCGTGAAGCTGCACGAGATCGAGATCTCGCCGGACATCGTGGACCTGCTGCCGCGGATGGTGGACGCGCTGGACGAGCCGATCGGCGACCCGGCGGCGATCAACACCCTGCTGATGTGCCAGGCGGCCCGCGACCGCGGGGTCAAGGTGATCTTGTCCGGGATGGGCGCCGACGAGCTGTTCGGCGGCTACCGCAAGCAGATGGCCTGCCTGATGGCCAGCCGCTACGGCCGCCTGCCCGGCCCGGCCCGGGCCGCCGCGCGGTTCGCGGTTGACCGGACCCCGGTCAGCGTGGGCGGTCGCGGGCTGCGCTACGCCCGCTGGGCCAAGCGCTTCCTGAGCTTCGCCGAACTGCCCGAGGAGCCCCGGTTCCGGCGCAGTTACACGCTCTACGACCCGGACGACCTGGCCGGCCTGCTCAACCCGGACCTGCGCGGCCAGGTGGACCGGGTGGTCGACAGCCACCGCGCGATCTACACCGACAACGACCTGGACGACGAGGTCAACCGGATGTGCCTGGCCGACTCGCGGCTGTTCCTGCCCGGGCTCAACCTGTCCTACTCCGACCGGGCCAGCATGGCCGCCTCGGTGGAGGTCCGGGTGCCGTTCGTGGACCCGGTGGTGGCCCAGGCGGCGTTCGCCATCCCGGGCCGGGACAAGATCCGCGG
>PLDT01000251.1:0-994 GCA_003136255.1 Actinomycetota bacterium | reverse complement strand
GACAACGCAAAGCAGATCTGGCAGCTGCTGTCCATGGAGCTGTGGTACCGCAACGCGCGGTCCATGGGCGTGGCGGCATGACCGACGAGGACACCATGAAGCAGATCGCGCAGAACTACAAGTCCGGCGAGCTCATCGTCCTGGACGCGCCGGTCCCGGCGTGCCGTCCGGGCGGTGTGCTGGTCCAGACGCTGTTCTCGCTCATCTCCACCGGCACCGAGATGATGAAGGTGCACGAGGCCAACCTGTCCCTGGTCGGCAAGGCGCGGGCCCGGCCCGAGCAGGTGCGCAAGGTGCTGGACACGGTGGCGCAGCAGGGCGCGATGGCCACCTACAAGAAGGTGATGAACAAGCTCGACTCCTACACCCCGCTGGGCTACTCGCTGTGCGGCGTGGTCGTCGAGGTGGGCGCGGGAGCCGAGGAGTTCAAGGTCGGCCAGCTGGTCGCGGCGGCGGGCAACGAGTTCGCCCTGCACGCCGAGTACAACTGGATCCCGGTCAACCTGTGCGCCGCGGTGCCGCGCGGCGTGGCCCCCGAGCACGCCGCGTTCACCACCGTGGGCGCCATCGCCATGCAGGGCGTGCGCCGGGCCGAGCCGCAGCTCGGCGAGACCTCCCTGGTCATCGGGCTGGGCCTGATCGGCCAGCTGGTGGTCCGGCTGCTGGTCGCGGCGGGCATCCGGGTGGTCGGCCTGGACATGATCGAGGCCCGCTGCAAGCTGGCCGAGCAGGCGGGCGCGGTAGCCTGCGCCGCCCCGGACGACGAGGGCCTGGCCGTCGTGACCGCCGCGCTGGACGAGCTGACCAGCGGCCGCGGTGCCGACCACGTGTTCCTGGCCGCGGGCGGCTCCTCCAACGGGCCGGTCGAGACCGCGGCCAAGCTGGCCCGCGACCGGGCCCGGGTCGTCGACATCGGCAAGACCAAGCTGGACCTGCCCTGGAACGCCTACTACGACAAGGAACTCGACGTCCGGTTCTCCCGGTCCTACGGCCC
>PLDT01000008.1:0-2894 GCA_003136255.1 Actinomycetota bacterium | reverse complement strand
CGGCGGCGGGCCGGTGGCCGGCGCTCGCGGTGTCGGGCTGGGAGCTCGCGGCGGTGGTCACGGCGGGGTCGCTCCTGTCCCCGTCCGTCGCGTTCCGCCGGGTTGGCGGTGACATGCCGCTGCTTGCCCTGGCGTGACGGTTCAACGCGACTTCCCCTCTGACCNNAAGGCGCGGGTGGAGCGGGCCCGGGAGACGGGCCTGTTCCGGTACTCGCTGGTGCAGGAGCTCGCCGAGCCGGGGCTGAGCCTGGCGGAGCGAGGCTGGCGGGCCAGGGAGATGGCGGCGCGCGTCCACCAGGGGCCGGGCGGGCGGCGGGTCACGGTGTCGTACTCGACGCTGACCCGCTGGCGGCGCGCTTACCAGGAGGGCGGGTTCGACGCTCTGGTGCCGTCCCCGCGCCAGCCCGCGCCGCGGACCCCGGAGGAGGTCCTCGCGCTGGCGGAGGCCCTGAAAAGGGAGAAGCCCGGGCGGACGGCGGCGCAGGTCCGGCGGGTCCTGCAGGTCACGTCGGGGTGGGCGCCGTCGGACCGGACCCTGCAGCGGCTGTTCGAGCGGCTGGAGCTGAACCGGCCGGCCCCGGGGCCGGCCGAAGAACAGCGGGCCTTCGGGCGGTTCGAGTGCACCAGGCCGAACGAGATGTGGACGGGCGACACTCTCCACGGCCCCGTGATCGGCGGGGCGAAATCGTACCTTTTCGCGTTCCTGGACGACCACTCCCGCGCCGTGATGGGCGCCCGCTGGGCGCACCACGACGACGTGGTCCGGATGGCCGCGGCGTTCCGCCCGGCCCTGCAGGCCCGCGGCGTCCCCCGGGCCTGCTACCTGGACAACGGCAGCCCGTTCGTCGACGCGTGGCTGCTGCGCGGCTGCGCCGTCCTCGGCATCAAGCTCATCCACTCCCGGCCCGGCAAACCAGAAGGCAGAGGTAAAATCGAACGTTTTTTCAGGACTGTGCGGGAGCAGTTCCTGGTCGAGGCCGGCGACGGGGCCGGCGTTGCGGACCTGGCGGAGATGAACCGCCTGTTCCAGGCCTGGACGGAAACCTCCTACCACCGGGCGGTCCACTCCGAGACCGGCCAGGCCCCGGCCGCCCGGTGGGAGAAGGCCACGCCGCAAGAGCGGGCCGTCCCCGAGCCCGCCCTGCTGCGGGAGGCGTTCTTGTGGTCCGAGCGGCGCAAGGCCGACAAGACCGCCCTGGTCCGCCTGCACGGCAACGTCTACCAGGTCGACGCGTGGCTGGCCGGGCGGATGCTCGAGCTGCTGTTCTCCCCGTTCGACCTGGACCGGATCGAGGTCCGCCTCGCCGGGAAGCCCGCCGGGACCGCCGTCCCGTTCGTCATGGGCCGGCACCGCCACCCCAAGACCCGCACCCCGGACGGGCAGGCCCGCACCGAGCCGGCCCCGACCGGGATCGACTACCTGGCCGCCCTCGGCGACAGCCACGACCAGGCCCTGCGCGAGCAGGTCTCCTACCAGTTCCTCGTCAGCGGCCCGGAGGAACCGCAGACGAAGGAAGAACCAGAACACAAGCAGGAAGAGCGGGAGGAAGGCCGTGACTGACTCCCGCGACCAGACCCTGGCCCTGGCCCGCACCGCGGCCGGGGCGGTCCGCTCCCTGAACCACGCCACCCTCGGCGGCCAGGGCCTGGACTGGCCCGCCGACGCCTACGAGCTCATCGGCGAGCTGGCGCTCGCCGCGGCCGGCCTGCCCCAGCTGCTGGCCCAGGTCGGCCGGTGGCTCGCATCCGCCCTCGCCGCCGGCCGGCTCGGCTGCGACGACGGCACCGACCCGGCCGGCGCGGTCAGCGGCGCCCGCCTGTCCCTGTCCGGCGCCCGGAACACCGCCGCAGCCCTGGCCCGCGACCTCGGCTGCGCCCAGCAGCAGCTCGCCGCCGTCCACGGCGGCCCCGCACCACAAGAAGAAGGAGAAAGCTCATGATCGACACCGTCGTCACCACGTCCGGGCTCGCCCGCATGCCGTCCGGCCGCGACCTGCCCCCCTCAAGGCGCCACCGCCACCGCGACTGCGGCGAGGCCGCCGCCCGCATCGCCTGGGCCGTCGCCGGCAAGACGACCGGCATGGTCACGGGCGAGGTCGGGACCGGGAAGACGGTCGCGATCCGCGCCGCCGTCGCCGACCTCGACCCCGCCAGCCACACCGTCATCTACGTCGGCAACCCCTCCACCGGCGTGCGGGGCATCCTCGCGCACGTGGTCACCGCCCTCGGCGGCAAGCCCGTCCACGGCACCGCCGCCCTCGCCGTCCAGGCCTGGAACGTCCTGGCCGGCGAGGCAGCCGAGCGCGGGCGGACCCCGGTGCTGGTCATCGACGAGGCGCACCTCCTCGACCATGACCAGCTGGAGTCGATCAGGCTCATGACTAACCACGACATGGACTCCTTCACCCCGTTCGCGACCATCCTGGCCGGCCAGCCCGCACTCCGCCACTCCGTCAGGCTCGGAGTGCTAGCAGCCCTCGAGCAGCGGATCACCGTCCGCTACCAGATGAAGGGCATGACCCCCGGCGAGACCGCCGGCTACATCCGCCATCACCTCGAGCAGGCAGGCCGCACCGCCGAGCTGTTCACCGACGAGGCGATCACCCAGATCCACCAGGCCGCCCGCGGCAAGCCCCGCACCATCAACAACATCGCCACCGCCGCCCTGATCGCCACCGCCGGCGCCGGCAAGAACCTCGTCGACCACGCCTCCGCCAGGGCCGCAATCGCCGAGGTCACCGCGACAGGCTGAGCGTCCCCGCGACACCCCGAGCACCAGGCCCCGCCCGGCACAGCCAGGCGGGGCCTTCACATCTCACCCACGCTCACCAGCGATGACGCCGCCACGCTCACCCTGAATGACCGGCAACAGCAGGTGTACCGCATCGAGCCGC
>PLDT01000418.1:0-9352 GCA_003136255.1 Actinomycetota bacterium | reverse complement strand
CGGCCGTCGCCGTTGCGCTGCGCCGACAGGGATTGCCGGTTGCCGAGCACCCAGTAGTTGCCGCGCCCGACCATCGCCGCGAGGTCGGGGTGGGTGCGGTCGATGTCGGGTATGCCGAGCTCGAGGACGTTCTGGCCGGTGTGCGCTGGCCGGGCGTCGGTGAGCAGTGCGCGGACCCGGGAGTCCGCGCCGTCGGCGCCGACCAGCAGGTCGTACGTCGCACTGCGGCCGTCGGCGAAGTGCAGCAGGCCGTCGTCGGCGGATTCGTACGCGTGGCCCCAGCGCACCGCGTGTCCGGGGAGCGAGTCCAGCAGCAGGTTGCGCAGGTCGGCACGGTCGACCTCAGGCCGCTCGAGCGGAGCGTCGTCGGGTGTGTCCTCCTGGAGCAGCAGGGTGCCGTCCGGCTCCAGAAGGCGCAGGTCCTGCCCTGCGCGACGGGCAATCGCGTGGAACTGCTCGATCAGGCCGGCCTCGCGCAGCGCCCGCTGCCCGGTCCCGGAGTGCAGGTCGAGCATGCCGCCCTGGCCGCGNNGCCGGCTCCGACGATGGCGATGGTCATGGCCTGATTATCCGCGGATGGCAGGTCAGGCCTGGACGGCTGGCTTGAGGATGTCCTGGCACCACTGGCGGAAGCTGGTGGCGGTGGCGGAGTGCGGGTCGCGGGGCTCGGCGTCGTAGATTCCGTTGTTCTGCGCCTCGGTCATGTCCGCCATGTCCTGCGCTATGGCCTGGCTGGCGCCGCGTTGCAGCATCGCCTCCTGGCGGTCCGCGACCGGGACCTGGCGGTAGCGGATCGTGCGGCCCAGGGTGCCGGAGATGACCTCGGCCATGCCGTCGGGGGTCAGGTTGTCGGGGCCGGCCACGGGGACGCTGGCCTGGCCGCTCCAGGAGGTGTCGAGGAGGAGCGCCGCCGCGGCGGCGGCGATGTCGCGGATGGCGACGGTCGGCAGCGGCCGGCCTGCGGTGTTCGCCATGGTGAACGTTCCCTGCTCCTTGATCTCCCGGGCCTGGCGGAGCAGGTTTTCCATGAAGAACGGCAGGGCCAGGGCCCGGTAGGCGGCGCCGGTGCCCTCGATCAGCTTGTCCATGGCCAGTGCGGCCGACAGGAGCCCGGCCTGGCCCTGGTACCCGTGGCCAAGGGTCGAGACGCCTACCACCCGGACTGCCTGACTCGCGATGGCCTGGCAGGCAGGCCGGGTGAAGTCCAGGTAATACTGTTCTGCGCGGCCGGGGTGGCTGAACGGAGGCGGGGGCACGAGCCAGAACATGCGGTCCGCGTCGGCGAGCGCCTTCGTGATCGCGCCGGTGTCGCCGTGGGAGCCCTGCACCACCTCGGCGTGGGCGCGCACGTGCGGAGACAGCCCGGAGGGATCGCGGGCGATCACGCGGACCGCCTCGCCGCTGTCCAGGACGCGGTCCAGGACCGGCCGGCCGATCTGCCCGGTCGGCGTGGTGATGACGATCATGAAAACCTCCGTGGGAGACGGCTGGCGACGGGAACGTCGCGGGCGGCAGCCGGGTAGTGCCCAGCTTGCCGGGCGCGGCGGTGCAGGTGAAGGACCGATCCGGTTGCCGTTGATACCCTGGAAGTATGAATGACCTGGAAGTGCGGCAACTCCGGTATTTCGTCGCGGTCGCCGAGGAACTGCACTTCGGGCGCGCCGCCGGCCGGCTGGGCATGGCGCAGCCCCCGCTGTCCCGCGCGATCCGGAACCTTGAACGGCAGCTCGGCGTGGCGCTGCTTGAGCGGACCACCCGGCAGGTCAGGCTCACCGCGGCCGGGGAGGTCCTGCTGCGTGATGCCCGGACCGCGCTTGAGGCGGTGACCGCCGCCGCCGACAGGGCCCGGCAGGCGGGCAGTCAGTCGCCGCGGCTGCGGGTCGCGCTCAAGGCCGACGTCGACGGTGGCCTGCTGCCGCAGATCCTCGATGCCTACTGCGCCGACGACGCGGCACTGCCGCCGGAGCTGGTCCTCGGAGGACTCGGCGAGCAGGCGCAGGCGCTGCGTGACGGCCGTGCCGACGTGGGACTCCTGCTGTGCCCCTTCGATGACCGCGGCCTGGACAGCGAGCCGCTGCTGACCGAGCCGCTCCTGGCTGCCCTGGCCGCTGCCGACCCACTGGCCGCCCGGACGCGGCTGTGCCTGGCCGACCTGGCCGGGCGCAGGCTCCCCGGCGGTTCCCCGGCCAGCCACGGCCCGCCCGCCGGACCTCGCCGGGCCGGCGTGGCGCTGCTGGCCTCGAACCTGGCCGAGATCTTCAGCCTCGTCGAGACGGGCAGCGTCGTGTTCTTCGCGCCTGCCTCGGTGGCCCGGCGCTACCCGCGACCCGGGATCGCCTACCGGCCGGTCGGCGACCTCCCGGGCGCCACGCTGGCCGTCGCCTGGCGGCAGGACGCGCGCTCGCCGGCCGTCGCCGCCTTCGTGCGCGCCGCCTGCACGGTCGCAGCGGCCGCGCACCCACCCGTAACGTCTGGCCTGCTGTCCGGGGCGGTTCAGATGAAGTAGTGGCCCTGGTCGAGGTCCTCGATGAGGCCGGGGTGGGTGGGCTTCCAGCCCAGGAGTTCCTGGGTGATGTGGCTGGAGGCGGGCATGTCGGTGCTGAGGACGCGCGCGAGCATGCCGCTGAAGTCTTCGGCGGGCAGGGACCGGGCGGGCACGTTCAGGTGCCGGCCGATGGCCTCGGCGATCTCGCGGACGGGCACGCCTTCGTCACCGACGGCGTTGAGCACGGCGCCGGCGGGAGCCTGCTCGACGGCCAGCCGGTAAAGAAGCGCGGCGTCCTTGACGTGGACGGCGGGCCAGCGGCTGGTCCCGTCGCCGATGTAGCCGGCGACGCCCTTGGCCCGGGCCGCGGCGATGAGCTGGGGGACGAAGCCGTGACGGTCTCCCTGGCCGTGCACCGAGCGGGGCAGCATGATCAGGCAGGAGCGGACGCCTTTGTCTGCGGCCGCGAGGGCGGCCTGCATGTTGGTGATGCGGGCCGCGATGGGCCCGGCCGCGATGAGTTCGTCGCGTTCGGTCGCGGGCCGGCCGGGCGTGACCAGGGTGGCGCCGGAGATCACCAGGGGTTGGCCGGAGCCGGCGAGTCCGGCGGCGAACGTCTCGATGGCGTTGGCGTCGGTCTGCGTCGCGGCCTCGCTCACGCTGGGCACGACGAAGGCGAGGTGGATGACGCCGTCGCTATCCAGGGTGCCGGCGCGCAGCACGCCAGTGTCGGTCAGGTCGCCGCGGAGCACCTCGGCGCCCATGTCGGCGACGGCTTTGGCGGAGGCGTCCGAGCGGGCTAGTCCGAGGACCTGGTGGCCGGCGCTGGTGAGTTCGGGGACGACGGCGGAGCCGATCCAGCCGGAAGCGCCGGTGACGAAGATGCGCACTGAGATTCTCCTTGGTCGTGTTCTGGGGGTGATGCTGGGTNNGGCGGCCCAGGCCGTCCCGGTTCGGGGCATCTCGGCAGTTCAAAGACGTGATCGAGTTTCCGGCGGCACAGGAGATGATCGCGGGACGCCCCGACTTGTCTCATGCGCTGGCGGTCCTGAACCGGCGCAGGGCCAGGGGCACGCAGACCGCGATAATCAGCAAGCACCAGGCGATCATGGCCGGCACCGGATGGTCGAGCTGCAGGGAGCCACTTGACTGGGTCCCCTGGCAGACCTGGCGGACGGCCGCCACCAGCGCCGACAGCGGATCCCATTCAGCGATGGCGCGGGGCACGAGCTTCATCCCGGAGATCGGCACGAACGTGCCGGCCAGAAACGACAGCGGCAGCATGACGGCGAACCCGATGCCCTGCATGGCGTCGGAGCTGCGGATCAGCATGCCCGCGAGGACCCCGACCCAGGTGAAGGCGAACAGCCCGAGCAGCATCAGGGCCACTAGCTCCACGGCCCGGCCGCCGCCCAGGTGCGGGCGCCAGCCGAGGGCGAGCCCCACCCCGGCCACGATCACGATGCCGAGGATCTGCTCAATGATCTGGCCGATCACCTGAGCGGAGATGACCGACATCCGGATGACCGGCAGCGACCGGAAGCGGTCCACCACGCCGCTCGAGAAATCGGTCGAGGTGGCCACGCCGGCGCCAATCACGCCGAAGGCCACGCTCTGGCCGAGCAAGCCGGGCAGCAGGTAGTCCTGGTAGCTGCCAGGAACATGGATGGCCGAGCCGAACACGTACAAGAACAGCAAGGTGAACATGATCGGCTGGATGGTCACGTCGCTCAGCCGCTCCGGGACCCTGGGTATGGTGCGCAGGCCCCGGCCGACGAGCAGGCCGGTCTCGCGCAAGTAGCGGACGAACCGCCGGGGCCGCGGCGGCAGGGGTCCGGCGATGCGCTGGGCGCCGCCAGCAGGTGAGGTAGTGACGGTAGTCATGACGCCACCTCCGCGGGGGTTTCATCGGCCGGGGTACTCGTAGCCGGCGGCTGGCCGGTGAGAGCCAGGAAGGCGTCGTCCAGGGTGGGCCGCCGCAGGGCAATCTCGTCGATCGGTATCCCGCTTGAGCGCACGGCGGCCGCAACACTCGTCAGGTCGTCGATCTCGCCCGGCGCGGGGACCGATATTGTCCGGCGCTCCCGCGAGATGCTGATGTGGAACACACCTGAGAGGGCGGTGACCAGGTCGTCCAGGCCCTGGTGATCGACGGCGACGACATCCACGCGCTGGTCGCCGATCCGCGCCTTGAGGTCGCTGGGCGAGCCGGCGGCCACCGCCCGGCCATGGTCGATCAGGACGATGTCATCGGCCAGCGCGTCAGCCTCTTCAAGGTACTGCGTGGTGAGCAGCACCGTGACGCCGTCGTCGACCAGGTCGCGCACGGTCGACCACACAACCTGGCGGCTGCGGGGGTCAAGCCCGGTAGTCGGCTCGTCGAGGACCAGGAGCTGAGGCTGGACGACCAGGCTGGCGGCCAGGTCGACGCGCCGCCGCTGACCGCCCGAGACCGCCTTGATGAGCTTGTCCCGGAACTCGCCGATGTCGAAGCGGTCGACGAGGGAGTCAACCAGCAGGCTGGCCGCAGCCTTGCCGTAACCGCGCAGCCGGGCCATCAGCAGCAGGTTCTCCCGCGCGGTCAGGTTGTCCTCAAGAGCGGCGAACTGCCCGGTCAGGGAGATCGCGCGCCGTACAGCGTCTGCCTCACGCACCACGTCATGGCCGCAGACGATCGCTGTGCCGCTCGTCGGCTCGGACAAGGTGGCGAGCATCCGGACCACGGTGGTCTTGCCAGCTCCGTTGGGGCCGAGGAGGGAAAAGACGGTTCCTGGCTCGACCTGCAGGTCGATGTGGTCGACGGCCACGAGATCACCGAAACGCTTTGTAAGGCCGTCGGTAATAACCGTCAGTCCGGGAGGGGGCATTGACGGCTCCTAGTTAGTGAGACACCAGCAAGGCGCGGACGTCGCAGGTCAATCCCAGGCGCTCCTCAGCGGCGTCCCTGTCCAAATCGCCTGCGTCACAGCGGGTCTCATGGAATCCGCCGCCAGGGTCCGGAGCAGCTAAGAGTCAGAATCACAGTCGATGGCAGTGAGCCACCTGCAGAAACAGACTAATCCATCATGATGACCTTGGGAGTCCAGCCGCCACCGGACACAGTTCACCGCCGCAGGTATCGCGCCACGCGATCGCCCAGTCGTCCTCAGCGCGCACCGGCCGTGCGATGGCGCTGCTTCTATGGGCTGGGATCCGGCCGGGCCGGAAGGGCGCTCGCTTTGCCAGTCAGCGCCCGTTTTGTCACGTTGTGCGGGGCCGACGCGGTGAGAACTGCTCATTAGCCACCCTACGTGGTACCCTACATGGGTGAAGAAGACCAGTGTCTACCTTGACGACGCGGACGTGGAACGGCTCCGCCGGATCGCTGCCGAAGAGGGCCGCAGCCAGGCGGAGGTCGTGCGGGCTGCGCTGTCAGCGTATGAGCGAGCACGTGCTGTCCCGCGGGTCTTCGCTCTTGAGGGCTCTTGGCAGGGGGACGGCTCTTCGGTCGCCGATGTGCCGGAGGAGGAGCTGCTCGCCGGGTTCGGCGGGTAATGCTGATCGTAGACGCCGCGCCGCTGGTCGCTCTCGGGGATTCCCGTGACCGGCTCCACAGCGCCGTGGGTGATTTGCTGCGTGCCGAAGACGGCGACCTGGTGGTGCCGGCGCCAGTGTCCGCGGAGGTGGACTATCTCATCCGCAGACGCGGGAGCACGCTGGCTGCCCGGGCATTTCTGCGCGACGTGGCGGCCGGGCGGTTCCGGGTTGAGGGACTGACCGCGGATGAGCACGGCACCGTGGCCAGGCTGGATGAGCAATATGCCGACCTTGATCTTGGGCTGGCTGACCTTTCTGTGGTGATTCTCGCGCACCGGTTCCGGACAAGACGGCTGCTGACGTTCGACGAACGCGACTTCCGCGCGGTCGCCCCGCTGTCGGGCGGAAGTTTCACCCTGCTGCCTCGTGACAAGACGGACCCTGGGCCGCGCTGAACGCCCTGGCAGAAGAGGCCGAACGGAATTGGCTCAGATCGAGCATGGGCTGGTCTCCGGGCCGACGGGTCAGTCGGCGTCCATTCCCAGCCGAAGAAGCCAGCCAGAAGCGGGATTCAGCCTTTTCGCCGGGCGGTCACGCCGCGAGCCGTTAAAGCATGCCCGCGTATGGTGGCTGATTCTCCCGGTCAGTGCGCACCTGAGCGCGGGGCTGCGTCGCCGTGGAGGGTGCCGGCGCGCAGCACATGCGCGGCGCGGGCGCCGCCGCCGGAACGCCGATGCGATCCGGTCGCATCAATCCTAACACCATCACGCGACGCTGTCGCATCACTTGCCGGGGTGATGCGATCCGGTCGCCTCGCTTAGGCTGGGACGGTGAGCAGATGGGCACCGGACGCGCGTGAGCGCCTGGAGACCGCCGCGCTGGACCTGTTCGCGGAGAACGGGTACGAGGAAACGACCGTCGCGCAGATCGCGGAGCGCGCCGGCCTGAACCGGGCCACGTTCTTCCGGCACTTCGCCGATAAGCGGGAGGTGCTGTTCGGCGGTGAAGACGTGCTGGCCGGCCTGTTCGCCGACGGCATCCGGGCTGCCTCCCCCGACGCGACGCTCACCGGGTGCCTGCAGGCGGCGTTCGCGGCCGCCGGGGCCGCGATGACCCCGCAGCAGCGGGCTAAGGCCGCCCAGCGCGTGCTGGTGGTCGCGGCGAACACCGAACTGCAAGAGCGGGGACTGCTCAAGCACGCCCGGATCGCCAGGTCGATCAGCGCCGCTCTGCGCGAGCGGGGCGCGGACGAGCTGACCGCCCGGCTGGGGGCCGAAGTGGGGATGCTCGCCTTCAGCATCGCCGTCGAGCGCTGGATGAAGGCCGGCAACGACGAACCCTTCCCGCTCCACGCCGCAGCGGCCCTGAGCGACCTGCAGGTCCGCGCGGCCGAGCTGGGCCAGATCAGTGGGCATGTCAGTCGGCGTCGGCGCCCGGCATGATGCCGGTTGCGCACCGCGTCGCCGCGTGCTAGCGTTCCGCCGATCGTGATCCATCGGCAGGAGGTGAGACCCATGAACGCAGTATCCGCAGTGGGTGCTCCCCTGCAGTCCACGATCGCGCGACTGAGGTAGTCGCCACCGGGAGCGCCCCGACAGGCAACTCGCGAAAGGCGACTCCCATGAACACAACACCTTCTTCAACTCTGCACTTCACCTCGGCGACGACCTCCGATGGCATCGCCGAGCGCACCCTTACGCTCGACGCCATAAGGCGGGTGCCCGCCGCGGGCGAGCGAGCGTTGGTCTTCGGTGGTGGCGGATCGGCAGGCAATGCGTGGGAGATCGGCGTCATCGCCGGCCTGGTTGATGCCGGGCTGGACGTGACCCAGGCCGATCTGATCATCGGGACGTCGGCCGGATCGACGGCCGCAGCCCAGATAACGAGCGCGACCCAGCCGTCCGAACTGCTGGCCGGCATCCTGGCCGCTGCGCCCCAGCCACGGACTGGTCCGGCCGGATCCGACCGCGGACGTGCTCCGAATGTGCCGGCGGCGGACCATATGGACAGGACGAGCCGGATCATCGCTGCCGCTGAGGATGCGGCCGACATGCGCCGCAGAATGGGCGCGGCGGCGCTCGAAATGGACGCGGGGCCGGACAGCTCCGGGCAAACGCAGCGGCGCGCCACCGTCGCCGCCCGGCTGCCCAGCCAGCACTGGCCGCAACGACCGATGCTCATCGTGGCGGTCGATGCCCGTACCGGTGAACCGGTCGTGTTCGACCGGCACAGCGGAGTCGACCTGGCGGACGCCGTCACCGCCAGCTGTGCCGGGCCCGGCGCCCCTGCGCACAGTATCGGCGACAGCCGGTACATCGACGGCGGCTACCGATCCCCCGAGAATGCCGATCTGGCCGCCGGATACGGGCGGGTGCTGGTGCTGTCACCACTCGGCGGCAGAACACGGGCGCCGCTGGACTGGGGCATGCATCTTGCCGCGCAGGCCGACGAACTACGCGCACGCGGCAGCAGAGTCGAAACGATCGTCCCGGACAGCGAGTCCCGCGACGCATTCGGCGTCAATCTGATGGATCCGTCGACGCGTGCGCCCGCCGCTCGAGCCGGTTACAACCAAGGCAGAGCCCTGGCCGAGCAGCTCACCGATTTCTGGCGCTGACGCCCGCGAAACCAGTCGACATGGCGGTGCCGGGGGTGCGTGGGCGGCGTCCTGGAGATTATTGTGGGCCTCTGAACCGGCCCGCCGCAGTCCTCCTGGAGGTCGCGTGCGCATCAGCCTTGGCGATGTGTCCCTGTGGTTCGATGTCTCCGGCCCGTCAGTCATCCCGCAGGGGGACACGACGGTAGAGCGCCCGGTCCTGGTGGCCGTCCACGGCGGCCCCGGCCTGGACCACATGACGGTGAAGTCCGCGCTGGAGCCGCTGGCCGCCGATTTCCAGGTCCTGTACTTCGACCTGCGCGGCCACGGCCGCAGCGACCGCAGCAGCGCCGGGTTCTGGAACATGCGGACCTGGGCCGATGACCTGCGGCGGCTGTGCGACGCGCTCGGACTGCGCAAGCCGGTCGTCCTCGGCAGCAGCTTCGGCGGGGACGTGGCGCTCACCTACGCGGCGCTGTTCCCCGATCACCCTGGCGGCATCATCCTGGCCAACACGACTGGTGGCCACTGGGGCGGGCCGCGCGTCATCGAGGCGTTCGGCCGCGTCGGAGGCCCCGAAGCGGCTGCCATCATCGAGCGCATCTACGCCAAGGACCCCGAGGATCTCCAGGCTGAGTTCAACCGCGTCTGCTACCCGCTCTACAGCGCCACGCCGGGCTGGGCCAAGGAATCCCGCCAGTTCCTGGCCCGGATGATCAGCACCCCGGACGTCGCCGCGCATTACAGCAGTCACG
>PLDT01000324.1:0-7891 GCA_003136255.1 Actinomycetota bacterium | reverse complement strand
TCGCCCACCGAGTTCCGGCTGCTGGCCTGCCTGATGCGGCACCAGGGCACGGTGCTGTCCAAGGGCAGGCTGCTGCACAGCGTCTGGGGCTGGGGCTACACCGGCCAGTCCGCGGTCGTCGAGACGTACGTGAGCTACCTGCGGCGCAAGCTCGGCCAGCTCGGCCCGCCGCTCATCCACACCTACCGCGGCGTCGGCTACGTGCTGCGTGACCCGTTATCAGCGCGTCAGACCCGCTCGATGATGGTGGCGTTGGCCTGGCCGCCGCCCTCGCACATGGTCTGCAGGCCGAACCGGCCGCCGCTGCGCTCGAGCTCGTACACCAGCTTGGTCATCAAGACCGCGCCCGTGGCCCCGAGCGGGTGGCCGAGCGCGATGGCCCCGCCGTTGGGGTTGGTCCGCTCCAGCGGGGCGCCGAGCTCGTCGGACCAGGCCAGCACGACCGGCGCGAACGCCTCGTTGATCTCGAACACGTCGATGTCGGCGACCGTCATCCCGGCCTTGGCCAGGACCTTCTGGGTCGCGGCGATCGGACCGCTCAGCATCATGACCGGGTCGGACCCGACCACGGCCAGCGCGTGCACCCGGGCCATCGGCGTCAGGCCGTACCGGTCCACCGCCGCCTGCGAGGCGATCAGCAGCGCGCCCGCCCCGTCGGAGATCTGCGAGGCGACCGCCGCGGTGATCTCCCAGCCCTCGCGCAGCGGCGCGAGCCCGGCCATCTTCTCCAGCGAGGTGTCCCGGCGCGGGCCCTCGTCCTGGCTGAGGCCGGCCAGCGGCGCGATCTGCTGCTCGAACCGGCCCTCGTCGATGGCGCGGATCGCGCGCTGGTGGCTTTCCAGCGAGAACTCCTCCAGCTGGCTCCGCTTGAGGTCCCAGCGCTCGCACATCATCTGGGCGCCGCGGAACTGGGAGATCTCCTGGTCGCCGTAGCGCTCGAGCCAGCCCTGACCCCACGGCGCGGGCATGCCCGCCTGGACCGCCAGGGCCACCGTCGAGCCCATGGTGACCACGCTCATGCTCTCTACCCCGGCCGCGATCACCAGGTCCTGTGTGCCGGACATCACACCCTGCGCGGCGAAGTGCACGGCCTGCTGAGAGGATCCGCACTGCCGGTCGATGGTGACGCCGGGCACGCTCTCCGGCAGGCCCGCCGACAGCCAGGCGTTGCGGGCGATGTCGAGGGTCTGCGGGCCGATCTGCGAGACGCAGCCCATGATCACGTCGTCTACCGTGGCGGGGTCGATTCCGGTCCGGTCGACCAGCGCCCGCAGGGCGTGCGCGCCTAGGTCAACCGGGTGAACCCCGGCCAGCGCGCCCTTTCGCCTGCCGATCGGGGTGCGCACCGCACCGACTATGAACGCCTCCGCCATCATGCCTCCGCCTGCCCATCGCCTGTCCCGCCCGGCCGGGCCGGATCCAGGTCTTATGTCCACGGTACCTCGCCGCGCCCCGGTGATCTCACCACGTAGAGGGTCTAACCGGCGCGTTCGCGGTCTGCTTCGCGCTGCGCGCGCGGATGTCGTACGCTCGAAGCGGGGCTCGCAAGAACCGCGGCTTCAGGAGGCGGTATGACCGGACTCATCTTGCTGGTGCTCATCGCCGCCCTGGTCGCGTTTGGCTACACGCGGCTGCGCGGCAAGATGAAGCTGAGCATCTCGGGCAAGCACTGGCTCGGGCCAATCGTCGTCGTGGTCATTGTCGTGCTCTTGCTGTGGGCCAACGCCAACGGCCACCACACGCACTAAGCGGCCTGAGGCCTCGTCTCAGGGCCGGTGGCCGCTGCGCGGCATCTCGAACCAGACCGCCTTGCCGTCGGCCGTGGGCCGCGATCCCCACCGGGTCGCGAGCTGCTCGACCAGGTACAGGCCGCGCCCGCCCTCGTCGGTTTCCGCGGCCGTCCGGATCCGGGGCAGCCGCAGGTCGGGGTCGAAGACCTCGACCCACACGGCGGTCGCGCCCCGCCGCAGGCGCAGCGCGAACTCCCGGCGCCCGGTCCGGCCGGCGTCCAGCCCGCCGTCGTCCAGCCCGTCGTCGTCCCAGGGCGTCTGCACCGCCGCCGGGGGCCGGCCTCGCGGGTGGGCGGGGACCGGTTCCGGGGTCCGGGACACGCCGACCGGAGCGGACATGATCACCGGGTCGAGGTCGAAGTCGAGCGCGCGGCGCGGGCTCGGGGAGATCGACGCGTGCAGTACCGCGTTGGTGACCACCTCCGAGACCAGCAGGCAGGCCAGGTTGATCTGCTCGGTTTCCATGCCCCACGACCGGAAGGTCTGGGCGGCCAGCCGCCGGGCCTCGGACACCATGATCGGCTCGGCGGGGAACGTGCGCTCGATCGAGGCGAGCTCGGCGAATGAGGACTTGACCACCAATATGGCCATGTCGTCGTCGATGTCCCCCGGCACCGCGAACTCGGCGGCGGTGGCCACGGCGTCGGCATCCCCGCTGGCCGCCGCGGCCCGCACCGCGTGCGACAGCATCTCGACCGCTTCGTCCTCGCTGTAGTGCCCGGAGCCGTCGGCGCGCGTCCGCCGGTCGGTCAGGCCGTCGGTGAAGAAGACCAGGATCGCCCCGGGCGGCACGAGGATGGTCTGCTCCTTGTAGGTGGGCAGCCCGCGGATCCCCTTGCCGCGCACGCCCAGCAGGACGCCCTTGTGCTCGAACTCCAGCTGCCGGACCTGGCCGCCGCTGATCACGAGCGGGGCGTCGTGGCCCGCGTTGGCGAAGGTCAGCTCCCGTGACCACGCGTCGTAGACCATGTAGATACAGCTGACCGTGGGCGGATCGCCGGCCAGCGGGACGCCGGCGTCGTCGGCGGGCGCCAGGGCCCGGCACCATTCGTCGAGCTTGCGCATGATGTCGGCCGGGGACTTCTCGTCCTGCGCGAAGGCCCGCAGCGCGGCGCGCAGCTGGCCCATGATGGCCGCCGCCCGCGCACCGCGGCCCTCCACGTCGCCGATCACGATGCCGACCCGGCCGACGGCCAGCGGGATGATGTCGTACCAGTCGCCGCCGACCTGCGTCTGGATCCCCTGGCCCTGGGTTTCCAGCGGCTTGGCCGGCACGTACCGGCAGGCCACCTCGAGCCCGTCCAGGTCCGGGATCACCTGCGGGAGCAGGCTCTTCTGGAACGCCAGGGCGGTCTGCCGCTCCGTCTCGAACAGCATCGAGTTGTCGATCGCGACGGCCACCCGGCTGGCGATCGCGCCGATCAGATCACGGTCGGGCGCGTCGTAGTTGCGGTCCTCACGCTCGGTGAGCCGGGACAGGGCCAGGCTCATCACGCCGAGCAGCTCGCCGCGAGCGCACAGCGGCGCGACCACCACCGACGTCAGCCCGGCCTCGTGGGCCGCCGCCATGCTCTCGGCGTTCGGTGCCGGGTACCGCTCGAGGTCCATGTCCGTGACCACGATCGTGTCCAGGCGGGCCATGGCCTGCTGGCAGAAGTGGCCCTCCGGGTAGTGGATCTGCTCGCCGATCTCGGCCCAGGTACCGGCCGGCGGCACCCAGTTGCTGGCGTGCCGCTGCACCCGGCGGAAGAGCTGGTCGCCCTGGAACAGGTCGATGAAGCAGTGGTCGGCGAACTGCGGGACCAGTATCTCCGCCACGCTCTTGAGCGTGGTGACGATCTCGAGCGAGCCGGACAGCCGCTCGCCCACGCGCTCCAGCAGGGCGATCCGGTCCTGCTGGAGCTGACCGTCCCGCCTGCTCACCTCGCGGGCCAGGATCACCATCCCGTCGATGTCGCCACCCGGATGGCGCAGCGGCACGGCCAGGATCCGCAGCAGCGCGTGTGACCCGTCGCCACGGATGCTCTCGAGGGTCCCTTCCCAGGACCGGCCGCGCAGCACCTGCCCGGAGACGTCCTCCAGCTTGCGCAGGTCATCGTCGGCGAACAGGCCGAGGGACAGCACCGAAGAGCCCGCCAGCTGGCTCACGTCGCCCGGGACCCGGAACAGCCGGGCGGCGTACTCGTTGAGATACAGCAGATTGCTGAGCCGGTCGGCGACCACGACCCCGATATCGGCCTGGCCGAGCACCATGTCGGCGGGGAGGTACGCGTCGAACGCCGCCTTACTCCAGCTATTCATCGTACCGGCCGGGTATGGACACGAAGATATGCGCGGCAATAGCGCCGGGAAGGTCCGTGGAGGTGACGTCCGTCGAGTCGCCAGCTGTCACGCGCACACCATCGTGGCTCGCCATGAGTATCACCTCGCGTCCGGGTTGTATCCCGGCGCGCTTGAGTTTAAGCATCAGCTCGAGGTCGCTTTGAATTTGCTCGCCAATTCGCCGGATGACAACTCGCGCGGGGTCCGCGGGCGCGACCTTGGTCATCGCCTCACCCGCCTCGTTCGTTGCCGCGCGCATCTTCTCCTGCGCCTCGCCCGGGAGCCCCAGCTCGGCCAGGCCGGGAATGAGGTTGCCGTGCGGGCACCGGACCGGGTAACCGAGCAGTTCCACCACGCGGCGTTCGACGCTTTCCGAGATCACGTGTTCCCAGCGGCANNCTCAGCGCGAGCTGCCGGTCGCCGAGGACGTGCAGCAGGCCGTCGCGCTCCATCCTCGCCACCGTCTGGCTGACCGTCGGTCCGGTCTGCCCCAGCCGCTCGGCGATCCGGGCGCGCAACGGGATGACGTCCTCTTCCTCGAGCTCGAAGATGGTCCGGAGGTACATCTCCGTGGTGTCGATGAGCCCATGGGCGGTCAACTTCTCATCCCTCCTGCCTGAGATGCTATGCGGGAGATGCCGATGCCTTGTGGCCCTAGGGAGAAAGCCGGCCCTAGGGAGAAAGCCGCTCGATGACCCAGCCGTCACCCTCGCGCCGGTAGCGCAGCCGGTCGTGCAGCCGGTAGGCGCCCGACTGCCAGAACTCGACCGTTTCCGGGATGAGCAGGTACCCGCCCCAGAAGTCCGGCATCGGGACGTCGGCCGGCGGCGGCCAGCGCTGCTCCAGTTCCGCCACGCGCCGCTCGAGCTCCGCACGCGAGCCGATGACCTGGGACTGCCTGCTGGCCCAGGCCCCGATCTGCGATCCGCGCGGCCGGGACCGGTAGTACGGCTCGCTGTCGGCCTGCGACAGCGTGCGCACCGGGCCCTCGGCGATCACCTGCCGGCCCAGGGCGTACCAGGGGAAGACCGCGGACGCCTGGGGATGGGCCTGCAGGTCCTGGCCCTTGCGCGAGGTCCGGTTGGTGTAGAACGTGAAGCCGTCGGCGTCGTGCGCCTTGAGCAGCACGGTCCGGGCCCGCGGCCGGCCCGCGGCGGACGTGGTGGCCAGCACCATCGCGGTGGGTTCGGGCAGGCCCTGCTGGCGGGCCTGCGCCAGCCACCCGGCGAACTGGGTCATCGGGTCGCCGGCCATCGTGTCCTCGGACAGGGTGTCCATGGGTAATGATCCTCGCATCTGGGCGCTGGAAGCAGGCCGGCGGTGCCTTGGGCCGCTTCGAGTCTTATGGTTCTCATGGGGCGTTACGAGCTCAGCCCCGCGCACGCCGCGAAGTGCCGTCGGCTCCCCCGAGGATCCCACGAGGAAGAGAGGAACGCCGATGTCGGATTTCAAGCCGGGCCTTGAAGGAGTTATCGCCTTCGAGACCGAGATCGCGGAACCTGACAAAGAGGGCGGTGCGCTCCGTTACCGGGGCGTCAACATCGAGGAACTCGTCGGCCATGTCTCTTACGGGCATGTCTGGGGTCTGCTGGTCGACAATGCGTTCGCGCCCGGCCTGCCGCCGGCCGAGCCTTATCCCATCCCGGTCCATTCCGGCGACATCCGGGTCGACGTGCAGAGCGCCCTGGCCATGCTGGCGCCCGCCTGGGGGCTGCACCCGCTGCTCGACATCAGCGACGAGCAGGCCCGCGACGACCTGGCCCGGGCCTCGGTCATGGCGCTGTCGTTCGTGGCCCAGTCCGCGCGCGGGCCGGGGCTGCCGATGGTGCCGCAGCGGCAGGTCGACGAGGCCCGCACGATCACCGAGCGGTTCATGATCCGCTGGCGCGGCGACCCCGATCCGGCGCACGTCAAGGCGGTCGACTCGTACTGGACGTCGGCGGCCGAGCACGGCATGAACGCGTCCACCTTCACCGCCCGGGTCATCGCGTCGACCGGCGCGGACGTAGCGGCCGCGCTGTCCGGGGCGGTCGGCGCCATGTCCGGACCGCTGCACGGCGGCGCGCCGGCCCGGGTCCTGGGCATGATCGAGGAGGTCGAGCGGACCGGCGACGCCCAGCGGTACGTGACGTCGGCACTGGACGCCGGGGAACGGCTGATGGGCTTCGGGCACCGGGTGTACCGGGCCGAGGACCCCCGGGCGCGGGTACTCCGCCGAACGGCCAAGGAACTCGACGCACCCCGCTACGAGGTGGCGCTGGCCCTGGAGAACGCGGCCCTGGCCGAGCTGCGGGCCCGGCGGCCGGACCGGGTGCTGGAGACCAACGTGGAGTTCTGGGCGGCCATCGTGCTGGACTTCGCCGAAGTCCCGGCGCACATGTTCACCTCGATGTTCACCTGCGCCCGGACGGCGGGCTGGGCCGCGCACATCCTGGAGCAGAAGCGGACGGGCCGGCTGGTCAGGCCGGCCGCGCGCTACATCGGTCCCGCGTCGCGGTCGGTCGCCGACGTACCCGGCGCCGCGGCGGTCCTTGACCAGCAAGACTTAGCCCTTCGGCCCCCCGGTAAGCTGCGGTGATGAGCGAACTGGTGATCCCGGCGGGCCTGCGACCGAAGGACGGCAGGTTCGGCAGCGGTCCGGCCAAGATCCGCCCCGAGCAGCTGGCCGCGCTGGCCAGCTCGGCCTACCTGGGCACGTCGCACCGCCAGCCGCCGGTCCGGTCGCTGGTGCACCGGGTCCGCGCCGGGCTGGCCGAGCTGTTCGGGCTGCCCGGTGACTACACCGTCGTGCTCGGCAACGGAGGCACCAGCGCGTTCTGGGACGCGGCCGCGTTCGGGCTGGTCCGGCGGCACGCCCAGCACCTGAGCTTCGGCGAGTTCTCGGCCCGGTTCGCCGCCATCACCGGGCGGGCCCCCTGGCTGGCCGCGCCGACCGTGGTGGAGTCCCCGCCCGGCACGCACCCGGCGCCCTGGCCGGAGCCCGGGGCGGACGCGTACGCGCTGACCCACAACGAGACCTCGACCGGCGTGGCCATGCCGGTGCGCCGGGTGCCCGGCGCCGACCCGGGATCGCTGGTCCTGGTCGACGCGACCAGCGCCGCGGCCGGCCTGCCGGTCCAGGCCGCCGAGTTCGACGCGTACTACTTCGCCCCGCAGAAGGGGCTGGGCTCCGACGGCGGGCTGTGGCTGGCCCTGCTGTCCCCGGCGGCGGTGGAGCGGGTGCACGAGATCGCGGCCAGCGGGCGGTACATCCCCGACTTCCTGTCGCTGCGGGTGGCGCTGGAGAACTCGGTCCTGGACCAGACGTACAACACCCCCGCGGTGGCGACGCTGTTCCTGCTGGCCGATCAGGTCGAGTGGATGCTGGGCCAGGGCGGCCTGGAGTGGACCACGGCCCGCACCGCGCGATCGGCTGCCATACTGTATACGTGGGCGGAGCAGGCGGCCTACGCAGATCCGTTCGTCGCCGATCCCGCGCACCGCTCGCAGGTGGTCGGCACCATCGACCTGGCCGATGGACTGTCCGCCGACCACGTGGCGGCAACACTGCGGGCGAACGGAATCGTCGATACGGAGTCCTATCGCAAGCTAGGCCGGAACCAGCTGCGCATCGGCATGTTCCCGGCCGTCGATCCCGCGGACGTGGCGGCGCTCACCGCCTGCATCGACTACGTCGTCGAGCGCACGGCGGCTAGCGGATGATCGCGCCGATCACCACCACCAGCACCAGCAACGCGAGTACGGCGGGCAGCAGCCAGCGGGGCACCCGGTTCACGGTG
>PLDT01000281.1:307-17829 GCA_003136255.1 Actinomycetota bacterium | reverse complement strand
CTGGACGCGGCCGACCTGCAGAACCTGGTCGAGACGTTCAAGGGCATCGTCAAGACGCAGACCGGAGGGGAATTCCCGCAGGACCCCAGGGAGCAGCTGGACCTGGCCATCAAGGCCGTGTTCAACTCCTGGAACTCGCCCCGCGCCATCCTGTACCGCCGCCAGGAGCGCATCCCCACCGACCTGGGCACGGCCGTGAACGTGGTCGCGATGGTGTTCGGCAATCTGGGCATGGACTCGGGCACCGGCGTGGCCTTCACCCGCGACCCCGGCACCGGCGCCGAGGGCGTCTACGGCGACTACCTGCAGAACGCCCAGGGCGAGGACGTGGTGGCCGGGATCAGGAACACCGTCCCGCTGCAGGATCTGGAGAGCATCGACAAGGCCTCCTACGACCAGCTCATGGAGATCATGCGGACGCTGGAGAATCACTACCGCGACCTGTGCGACATCGAGTTCACCGTCGAGCGCGGCAAGCTGTGGATGCTGCAGACCCGGGTCGGCAAGCGCACCGCCGCGGCAGCCTTCCGCATCGCCATGCAGCTCGTCGACCAAGGCTTGATCGACATGGACGAGGCGCTCCGCCGGGTCTCCGGCGAGGAGCTGGCCCGCCTGATGTTCCCCCGGTTCGACACCAGCGGTGAGGTCACCAAGATCGCCACCGGGATCAGCGCGTCGCCGGGCGCGGCGGTCGGCAAGGTCGTCTTCGACTCGGCCCGCGCGGTCGAGCTCGCCGCTGCGGGCGAGAAGGTCATCCTGGTCCGGCGCGAGACCAACCCGGACGACCTGCACGGCATGATCGCCGCCCAGGGCATCTTGACCAGCCGGGGCGGTAAGACCAGCCACGCGGCGGTGGTCGCTCGCGGCATGGGCAAGACCTGCGTCTGCGGCGCCGAACAACTCGAGGTGGACACCAAGGCGAAGAAGTTCACCGCCCCGGGCGGCATCACGGTCAGCGAGGGCGACGTGATTTCCATCGACGGCACCAGCGGTGTTGTCTACCTGGGCGAGATCCCGGTCGTCTCCTCCGAGGTCGTGCGTTACTTCGAGGGCGAGTTGCACCCGCACGCCGACGAGGCCGACGACCTGATCCGGGCCGTGCACTCGATGATGGTGCACGCCGATCACAAGCGTCGGCTCGGCGTGCACGCCAACGCCGACAACGGCCCGGACTGCGCCCGGGCCCGCCGGTTCGGCGCCGGTGGCGTCGGCCTGGTCCGCACCGAGCACATGTTCCTCGGCGAGCGCCGCCAGCTGATCGAGGACCTGATCCTGGCCACCACCGACGACGAGCGCCAGCACGCGCTCGACGCGCTGGAGCCGCTGCAGCGCGGTGACTTCGTGGAGATCCTGGACGCCATGGACGGCCTGCCGGTGACGATCCGGCTGATCGACCCGCCGCTGCACGAGTTCCTCCCCGACCTGACCGAACTGTCCGTCAGGATCGCGCTGGCCGGCGACGCGGCTACCGAGAAGGACAAGGATCTGCTGGCCGCGGTGCGCCGGCTCCATGAGCAGAACCCCATGCTCGGCCTGCGCGGCGTCCGGCTGGGCCTGGTCATCCCCGGCCTGACCGACATGCAGGTCCGCGCGATCGCGCATGCGGCCGCCGAACTCAAGCAGGCGGGCAAGGACCCGCAACCGGAGGTCATGATCCCGCTCACCGCGACCGTGCAGGAGATGGAGATCAGCCGCGAGCGGGCCGAGAAGGTCCTGCGCGAGGTGGAGGCCGAGACTGGCACCCACGTGGACACCCCGATCGGCACCATGATCGAGGTGCCGAGGGCGGCCCTGAACGCGGGCCCGATCGCCGGGAGCGCGGAGTTCTTCTCCTTCGGCACGAACGACCTGACCCAGATGACCTGGGGCTTTTCCCGTGACGACGTGGAGGGCTCGTTCTTCAGCAGGTACATCGAGCTGGGCATCTTCGGCGTGTCGCCGTTCGAGACGATCGACCGGGACGGCGTCGGCCGCCTGGTCGACATCGCGGTCAAGGAAGGCCGGGCTGCCCGGCCCGACCTGCACCTCGGCGTCTGCGGCGAGCACGGCGGCGACCCGGACTCGGTGCACTTCTTCCACCAGGTCGGCCTGGACTACGTGTCCTGCTCGCCGTTCCGCGTCCCGATCGCTCGCCTGGAGGCAGGCCGCGCCGTGCTGGTCGGCGGCGGCTCCGACAGCAGGTGACGACGAGATACGACGACGGCGCTTACGATGGCTGCGCCACGGCCCGCTGGGTAGCAGAGCCGCCCAAGCGGGCCGGGCGCGGCGAGTTCGAGCGGGACCGCGCCCGCGTCCTGCACAGCGCCGCGCTGCGTCGGCTGGCGGCCAAGACCCAGGTGGTCGCCGCTGGCTCGGCCGACTTCCCCCGCACCAGGCTCACCCACTCCCTGGAGTGCGCGCAGATCGGGCGGGAGCTGGGCCGCGAGATCGGCTGCGACCCCGATCTAGTCGACGCGGCGTGCCTCGCGCACGACATCGGCCACAGCCCGTTCGGCCACAACGGCGAGACCGCCCTCAACGAACTGGCCGCCGACGTCGGCGGGTTCGAGGGCAACGCCCAGTCCCTGCGCCTGCTCACCCGGCTCGAGCCAAAGGTCCCCGGCGCCGGCCTGAACCTGACCCGCGCCACCCTGGACGCCACCCTCAAGTACCCCTGGTTCACCCAGGGCCCCGGCACCAAGTTCGGCGTCTACGCGGAGGACGCCGAAGTCTTCAGCTGGATCCGCCAGGGCGCCCCGGCCGGGCACCGCTGCCTGGAGGCCCAGGTCATGGACTGGGCCGACGACGTGGCCTACTCGGTCCACGACCTGGAGGACGGCTTCGTAGCCGGCCTCATCACCTTTAAGAACCTCAATTCTCCGATCGAACGGACCGTGGTATCACAGACCACAGCCACCATGTATCTCGGCGAAGACGTCTCGGTGGCCGAACTTACCGAGATCCTCGACGCGCTGCTCGCGCTGGACGTCTGGCCCGCCTCCTACGACGGCGGCCCGGAATCCGCCGCCGCGCTGAAGAACGTGACCAGCGAGCTGATCGGCCGCTTTTGCGTCGCCGCCCAGGACGCCACCCTCGACGCCCACCCCGGCCGGCACACCCGCTACGCCGCGGACCTCATCGTGCCGCGCCAGCAGCGGCTGGAGTGCGCCCTGCTCAAGGGGATCACCGCGCACTACGTGATGACCCGCGCCGGGGTGATCGCGGCCCAGGCCCTGGAACGGGAACTGCTGGCCGAGCTGGCCGTCGCGGTCGAGCGCGGCGCGCCGGGGACGCTCGATCCGCTGCTGCGCCCGTCCTGGCATGCCGCCCAGACCGACACGGAGCGCCGCCGCGTCGTTATCGACCAGATCGCCAGCCTCACCGACACGTCCGCTATCGCCTGGCATCACCGCCTGTGTGCCTTAGTCGGTTCTGAATAGCACTCTCGGCGGCCCGGCGCGTCATAACCTAGGGCGCATGCCTACCTTTGTGATCGCTGGCGCCAGCCTGGCCGGGGCCAAGGCCGCCGAGACGCTGCGCGACGAGGGCTTCGACGGACAGATCGTGCTCCTCGGCTCCGAGCTGGAACGCCCCTACGAGCGACCGCCGCTGTCCAAGGGTTACCTGCTCGGCAACGACGACCTGGACTCGGTCTACGTGCACCCGGTTGAGTGGTACGCCGAGCACGACGTCGAGTTGCGGATGGGGGTGACCGTCACCGGCATCGACCGCGCCGCCTCCGCCGTACTCACCTCAGACGGCAGCACGTTTCACTACGACAAGCTGCTCCTCACTACCGGCGCGTCGCCCCGGCGGCTGACCTTCCCCGGCTCCGACCGGGACGAGGTGCTCTACCTACGCACCACGGCCGATTCAGAGCGGCTGCGCGCCGCCTTCCAGGCCACCCCGCGGGTCGTGGTGGCCGGGGCCGGCTGGATCGGCCTGGAGACCACCGCCGCCGCTCGCTCCTACGGCTGCCCGGTCACCGTGCTGGAGCCGCAGCCGGGCGCGCTGCAAAGCCAGCTCGGTCCCGAGCTCGGCAGCGTCTTCGCCGACCTGCATCGCTCGCACGGCGTGGAGTTCCGCTTCGGCGAGAGCGCGGCCGAGTTCCGTCCCGGCCTGGTTATCACCTCCGCCGGCGCCGAAGTGCCCGCCGACGTGCTCGTCGTCGGCATCGGCGCGGCCCCGAACGACCAGGTGGCCGTCGCCGCGGGCCTGGAAGTCGAGAACGGCGTGCTCACCGACGAAGCCCTGCGCACCTCCGACGAGAACATCTTCGCCGCCGGTGACGTGGCGAACTGGTTCAGCCCGTTGCTGGGCCGCCAGATCCGGGTCGAGCACTGGGCCAACGCCCTGAACGGCGGTCCGGCCGCAGCCCGGTCCATGCTCGGCCAGCCGGTCGTGTACGACCCGGTGCCCTACTTCTACAGCGACCAGTACGACCTCGGCATGGAGTGCGCGGGCCTGCCCTCACCCGGCACCTACGACGAGGTCGCCTACCGCGGCGACCGCGCCTCCGGCGAGTTCATCGCCTTCTGGCTCTCCCGCGGAATCGTCGTCGCTGGAATGAACGTCAACGTCTGGGACGTCAACGACGACATCCAGTCCCTAATCCGCTCCAAACACCCGGTCGACCTCACCCGCCTAACCAACCCCGAAATCCCCCTCCCCGAAGTCTGACTTTCCCGACCCCCGCCCCGCCGGTCCCCCAGCCCCGCCGGGTCCGCCCCCCAGCCCCGCCTCCCAGTCACGCCTGTCCTCTACAACCGCCCTGGCCCCTAAACTCACACCCGGCCCACGCCCGCGCCCACAACCGCGTCGGCACCCGTCCCGTCGGCCCCGTTGATCCCATACGTCCCATTTACGCGGTGGATCCGGCCTTCGAGGAGGATCCGGGCAACCCCAGTTGCCTGAAGTCTCCGCGTAAGCCGGATCTTCCACGCTATTCGGTTGCCGGGTGAATGTCGGTGGGGGGAGCGACACTTTGGGGCATGGCAAGCGAGGTTCCTTCTACGCTGCGTGGCCTGGCTCATCACCAGAGCGGAGTCGTTTCCCGCTCGCAGGCCCGCAAGGCAGGGCTTTCCGAGGGCGTGATCAAGTTCAGGGTCAGCAGCGGCCGCTGGCAGCAGGTTCATCCCGGTGTGTACACGACGTTCACGGGAGCGCCCGGCCGTGGCGCGCAGCTGTGGGCCGCAGTCCTTTCGGCCGGGCGAGGCGCAATGCTCAGTCATGAAACAGCAGCCGAGATCCAGCGGCTCACCGACAAGCCGGTCGAAACGATTCACGTGACAGTTCCTGGCCAACGCCGCGTGCTTGCGGCTGAAGGACTCAGCATTCACCGGTCTGGGCGGGCGGTCGAGGCGGTGCAGCGGGACAGCAATCCGCCGCGGACCAGGGTCGAGGAGACGGTGCTTGACCTGACGCAGACGGCGGCCACGTTTGATGACGTGTGCGGCTGGGTGACTCGCGCGTTCGCGCGGGAGCTGACCGACCAGGAGCGGCTGAGCGCGGCCATGCACCAGCGTACAAAGTTGCGCTGGCGGGCTGACCTGCATGAACTCATCGCCGCCGCAGCTAGCGGCGACCACTCAGTGCTGGAGTTTCGCTACGAGCGGGACGTGGAACGGGCGCACGGCCTGCCGGAGCCGGTCCGGCAGGCGTCGTTCGCGGGCCCGGACGGACGCAGCGGCCGCCGGGATCGCCTTTACCGGGGCTATGGCGTGGTGGTCGAGTTGGACGGGCGGCTGGGACACGGGCGTGAGGACCAGTGGCGGGACAAGGACCGGGACAACGCCGCTGCCGTGGACGGGCAGCAGTCCCTCAGATACGGCTGGACGCACGTCCGGTGGCATCCGTGCGCGACTGCCCTGCAAGTCGCCGCGGTGCTCCGCCGCCACGGCTGGGTTGGCTGGCCACGGCCGTGCTCACCGGGCTGCCCAGTCGAGCGCGCTCTCGCCCGCCTACCGGTAAAGGCTGGCCGGTGACGGCGGCGAGTACCAGCGAGGTGTCGGTCAGGTCGGGCAGGACGATGTGCGCGCCCGCCGCGGCGAGGTCGGCCGCGGGGAAGCTGCCCGTGGCCACGCCGACCGCACGGGCCCCGGTGGCCAGCGCGGCGGCCACGTCGAGCGGCGTGTCGCCGACCAGCACCGTCGACCGGCCGCCGAAGTCCGTCCCGTACGCCGCCCGGGCCGCCCGCCTGGCCACTGGCACAAGCTCGGCCCGGACCTCGTGCATGTCCCCGTAAGCGCCGACGTCCAGATCGAGGTGCTCGCCCAGCCCGGCCGCGGCCAGCTTCAAAGCCGCGAGCGGCCTGATGTTGCCGGTGAGCACCGATTGCCGCAAACCGGCTCCGGCCAGCGAAGCGATCGCGGCCGCCGCGCCGGGGAGGGCGTGGACGTGAGCCGCCGCGCTGCCGTCGATCTCGGTTACCTGGCGGGCCAGCGCGGCGAGGAAGTCATCCACGTGCGCCTGCGGCTCGGCCACCCCGGCCAGCGCTAGGGTGTCGAGCAGGATGGCCCGATCGGTCCGCCCGGCCTTGGGCGCGATCGCGGTCAGGTCGCGTCCGAACAGGTCCTTGAATACTGCCTCATACAAGCGATTGCCTAGCCCGCCGGCGCTCAGCAGCGTGTAGTCGACGTCCCACAGCACGAGCAGATCGGCCACGAACCCAGGCTAGCCGCGTCTATCCCCGCGAGCGGCGCGCAGGCGGACTAGACTCACCGCGACGGGATACCCGGGGTGGCGGGAGTCCCGCGGCCCTCAAAACGTCGGCGGAGGTGGGCGATGGCGGGGCGGATCCGCGACGAGGACATCGCGGCGGTTCGCGAGCGGTCGCCGATCGACGAGGTGGTCGGGGAGTACCTGCAGCTGAAGAATGCGGGCGGCGGCTCGCTCAAGGGGCTGTGCCCGTTCCACGATGAGAAGACGCCCTCGTTCAACGTCACCCCGGCGCGAGGACTTTTCTACTGCTTCAGTTGCTCCGAGGGCGGCGACGTCATCAAGTTCGTGCAGAAGATCGACGGGCTCAGTTTCGTCGAGGCGGTCGAGCGGCTGGCAGGCCGGGCCGGCATCGAGCTGCGCTATGAGCAGGGCGGCTACGTGCCGGGCCAGGAGCAGAGCCAGCGCCGCCGGCTGATCGACGCGCACCGGGCCGCGGCCGAGTTCTACGCGGAGCAACTACAGCAGCCGCAGGCCGAACACGGCAGGAAATTCTTGTCCGAGCGCGGCTTCGAGCTCAAGGACGCCGAGCGGTTCGGTGTCGGCTACTCGCCGAAGGCCTGGGAGGACCTGACCCGGCACCTGCGCGGACGCGGTTTCACCGACGGCGAGCTGATCGGCGCGGGCCTGGCCCGGGAGGGCAACCGCGGCGCGCGGGATCGGTTCCGCGATCGGCTGATGTGGCCCATCCGGGACCTGTCCGGCGACGTCATCGCGTTCGGCGCGCGCAAGCTCGACCCCGACGACGACGGGCCCAAGTACCTGAACACCCCGGAGACCTCGCTGTTCCGCAAGAGCACCGTGCTGTACGGGGCGGACCTGGCCAAGCGGGAGATCGCCCAGCGCCGGCAGGCGGTCATCGTGGAGGGCTACACCGACGTGATGGCCTGCCACCTGGCTGGGGTGCCCACCGCGGTGGCGACCAGCGGCACCTCGTTCGGCGAGGATCACATCAAGGTACTGCGCCGGCTCATCATGGACACCGAAGGGGCGACGGGCGAGGTGATCTTCACCTTCGACGGCGACGCGGCCGGGCAGCGGGCCGCGCTGCGCGCGTTCGGCATGGAGGAGAAGTTCGTCACCCAGACCTTCGTCACCGTACAGCCCGACGGCCTGGACCCCTGCGACGTGCGGCTGGCCCACGGCGACGCGGCGGTCCGCGACCTGATCGCCCGCCGGGTCCCGCTGTTCGAGTTCGCGATCAAAGGCGTGCTCGCGCACCACGACCTGAACACCACCGAAGGCCAGCTCGCGGCACTGGACGAGGCCGCGCCGATCCTGGCCAAGATCAAGGACAAGGGCCTGCGTGGCAGGTACGCGGTCAACCTGGACCGCTGGCTCGGCCTGATGGATGAGGAGTTCGTCATGGCCAGGGTCCGGGCGCATGCGGGGGACACCAGGACCGTGAAGGCCACTGGCAGGCCGCGGGGATCGTCGAGCCCGGCTGACGCGCAGGAGAACGGAAACGGGCACCACGGGCCGTTCGGTCAAAATCAAGAAAGCCCGTACGACCCCCATGATCCGGTGGTGCAGCTGGAACGGCAGGCGCTCCAGCTCGCTGTGCAGCGGCCCGGGCTGTGCGGGCCGGAGTTCGACGCGCTCGGCGCCGACGCGTTCACCGCACCGGTGCACCGGGCGGTGTTCACGCTGATCGCCGCGTGCGGCGGCACGGCGGCGGGCGGCGGCAGCGTCAAACAGTGGGCCGCCCGGCTGCGCGAAGAGGCGCCGAACGAACGGGCCCAGGCCTTCGTCACCGGGCTCGCGGTGCAGCAGCCGGTGATCAACGGGGAGCCGGACGCTAAGTACGCCGATGTCGTCCTGGCCCGGGTCGGCGAGCTCGCGGTCAGCCGTCAGATCAGCTCGGTCAAGGCCCGGCTGCAGCGCATGAATCCAGTGGAAGAGCAGGCGGGATACAACCGGATGTTCGGAGATCTCATGGCGCTGGAAACCCGCCGCCGGGCGCTGCTGGATCGCGCCGCGGGCGGCTAGGCCGGGATAAGCCGCGATTATACGGTTGCGGACCGTACTGCTTAGTAGCGCAGGGGTGACAAAATTAGGTCCCCCGTAACCACGGGTTTGTGACGCAGACTGGTCCCGTGACCCTCACGGTGCTAACGAATGGACCATCACCAGCGGATCAGCTGACCGATCTCGTGGCGCTAGGGCGGGAACGAGGTTCCCTGACCATGGCTGACGTCATGGTGGCGCTGGACCGCGCCGACCTCCCGCCGGAGGCTATCGACGCGGCGGTGCGCACGCTCGCCGATGAGGGCGTGGACGTGCTCGACGTGCCGCGCGAGGACGATACCGAAGCGGAGCTCCGGCTAGCCGACAAAGGAGCCGACAGCGGCAGGCGGGCCGTCACCAGCGATCTGGTGCGGATCTACCTGCGGGAAATCGGCCGGGTGCCGCTGCTGACCGCTGAGGACGAGGTAGAGCTGGCCAAGGCCATCGAGGCNNATCCAGGAGGGGAACCTCGGGCTGATCCGCGCGGTGGAGAAGTTCGACTACACCCGCGGGTACAAGTTCTCCACGTATGCCACGTGGTGGATCCGGCAGGCCATCACCCGGGCCATCGCCGATCAGGCGCGGACCATCCGGGTGCCAGTACATATGGTCGAGACGATCAACAAGCTGGCCCGGGTGCAGCGGCAGCTGCATCAGGAACTGGGCCGGGAAGCCAGCCCCGAAGAGGTCGCCGCGGAGATGGGGCTTGAGCNNGTCGCGGAGATCCAGCGGATCGCCCAGGAGCCGGTATCGCTCCAGTCCCCGATCGGCGAGGAAGAGTCCGACCTCGGGGACTTCATCGAAGATGCAGACGCCGTGGTGCCCATAGAGGCCGCGGCGTTCATCATGTTGCAGGACCAGCTGGAGCGGGTCCTNNACGCTGGAGGAGGTCGGCCGGGAGTTCGGCGTGACCCGGGAGCGGATCCGCCAGATCGAGTCCAAGACCCTGGCTAAGCTCCGCCACCCCAGCCGCGCGCAGATGCTGCGCGAGTACCTGGACTAAAGCTCGCGCGGCGCTCTAGTCGACGGGACGTGCGCCGTTCACCGCGGAGGTATCGTCGTCGCCGGAGTTCCGGCCGGGGATCCGCACCTTGCTCGCGGTGTTCTTGGCCGTCTCGGCCAGCTTCGGCATGCGGTCGGCGGCCTTCTGCCCGGCGGTCTTGGTCAGCTCGGTCGCCTTGACTCCCGCGGCCCGGGTGGCCCGCCGCACGGTCGGGTTTTCGACCGCCTTGCGGCCGAGCTTCACCATCTGCTCGTAGCGCTCACGGCCGGCCCGCGTGCCGGCCACGAAGCCGGCCGCGAATCCCGCCAGGAACGTTATCCGTGTCCGCATCTGGTACCCCTTTCACGCAGGTTCGTCCTGTGCAGTCAGGATCTTCCCCGCTAGCACGAGGGTACTCATCGTGATGAGCGCGAGGTGAACGAGAGGTGGCCCACACGCGGGGCGTCACACGTCTGCCCGGAGTGCGCTATTCTTATCCGCGTCGATCCCGCGTAGCTCAATCGGCAGAGCGTTCGGCTGTTAACCGACAGGTTCCAAGTTCGAGTCTTGGCGCGGGAGCCTAGNNCAGCGCCCTCGCGCGAAGACCATTCCCGGCCGCGCGTGAGGCCTGGCATCAGCGGCGTACTCGACTCCGACGTCCAGCAGACCCGTATCAAGACGGCCGCGATCAGCTGACAGCAACTTGACCGCAGGCGGTCGGCTGCACCCCTTCACCCCGGTGACATGCATCACGGTCCGTTCGGGAGAAAATCACTTGAGCCGAACGGCCGTGGCTCAAGTTGCCGGACCCTGCCACAGGCATCCGCAAAATGGAACGGTGGTGCGGGCCAGCCGCCGCCGAGCGAAGAAAGGTGTCACCGTGACCGAGACNNCCGGTGCGCGCGGAGACCGGCTGGCCGGGCGACTGGATCTGCCAGACGGGAAGCCACGGGCAGTGGTCCTGGTCGCTCACTGCTGCAGCGGCGGTAACGCAGGTCCCGCCGCGGCCCAATTCGCGCGGGCCTTCAGCGAGCAAGGCATGGCCGTGCTCAGCCTGGATCTTGCTTACGCCTGCGAGAAGCTGGCCACCGCCGCGTTCAGCTCGGTCGTCGATGACCTGGCCCTCGCCGTTGCCCAGCTTCGTTCCACCGTGGCCGCGCCGAGCATCCTCGTCGGCCATTCACTCGGCGGGGCAGCGGTCTTGGCGATCGCCGCCCGGGTGCCCGAGGCACGCGCCGTGGTAACCCTCGCGGCGCCGGCCGATGCCGCTCAAGCGGGCGATACGGGCCAGCGCGGCGTCCAGGTCCTGCGCGAGCAGATCGCCGCGTTGGGCCGGGCGCTGCTGGTCATGCACTCGCCGGACGACGAGGTGGTGAGCTTCGCCAATGCCTGGGTCATCTTCGAGGCGGCGAGCCACCCTAAGTCCTTCATCAGCCTGGACGGCGCGGATCATCAGCTGAGCCGCCTCGCCGATGCCGCCTATGCGGCCGGCGTCATCGCCGCGTGGGCGGTGCGCTACCTGCCCGTACCTGGAGGCCCAGACACCGCCGAGCCTGCCCTGCGTGATGTTGTGGTCGTGACCGAGTCGGGCGCGCGCCCGTACGGCCAGCGCATTACCGCCGGCGGTCACCAGCTGATCGCTGACGAGCCGGCCGCCATCGGCGGCGCCGACAGCGGCCCCACCCCCTACGACCTGCTCCTGGCCGGGCTTGGCGCCTGCACCGCCATCACAGTGCGCATGTACGCCGACCGCAAGGGCTGGCCGCTGCGTCAAACCACGGTGCGGCTGCGACATCAGCGCATCCACGCCAAAGACTGCGCCGCCTGCGAAACGACGCTGGGTCAGCTGGACCAGATCGAGCGCGAGCTGCAGTTCGAAGGTGAGCTCACCGACGAGCAGCGCGCCCGGCTTATGGATATTGCCGAACGCTGCCCGGTTCATCGCACGCTGGAGTCCGAGGTACTCGTCTCAACGGTCGAGCGCGTTGCGGATAGCCGGGAGACGCGATGATCATTGACTGCCACGGTCACTACACCACCGCGCCGCAGTCTCATACCGACTGGCGGACGGCGCAGAAGGCCGCCTTCACGGCCGGCGTGATGCCGCCGCCCTACCCGGACATCTCCGACGACGATATCCGCGCGTCGATCGACGGCAGCCAGCTGAAGCTCATGACCGAACGAGGCATCGACCTGACGATCTTCTCACCGCGCGCGTCGGCCATGGAGCATCACTTCGGCGACGAGGCGGTCAGCGCCCGGTGGGCCGAGGTAAGCAATGACCTCATCGCTCGTGTTGTCCAGCTGTACCCGGGCCGCTTCGCGGGGGTCTGCCAGCTGCCGCAGTCCCCTGGCGTTCCGATCGCGCGGGCCGTCGCGGAGCTGCGTCGTTGCGTTCTCGAGCTCGGCTTCGTGGGCTGCAACCTCAACCCCGATCCCAGCGGGGGCCACTGGACCTCCCCGCCGCTGACTGACCGGTCCTGGTACCCGTTCTACGAGGCGATGGTCGAGCTCGACGTGCCCGCTATGGTCCACGTGTCCGCGGTGACCAACCCCAACTTCCACGCCACCGGCTCGCACTACCTGAACGCCGACACCACCGCGTTCATGCAGCTCATGCAGGCAGACCTGTTCACGGACTTCCCGACGCTGCGGTTGATCATCCCGCACGGCGGTGGCGCCGTGCCGTACCACTGGGGACGCTTTCGCGGGCTAGCCGACATGCTCGGCCGGCCCCCGCTGGAGCAGTCGGTGATGGGCAACGTCTTCTTCGACACCTGCGTGTACCACCAAGCCGGTATCGACCTGCTGTTCAAGGTCATCGACCCGGGCAATATCGTGTTCGGCTCGGAGATGATCGGAGCGGTCCGTGGCATCGACCCGCAGACCGGGCATCATTTCGACGACACCCGGCGGTACGTCGACGCGCTGGGCTTGGTTCCTGCCGTCCGGGACCGGGTCTACGAGCTCAACGCCCGCCGGATATACCCGCGCCTCAGCCCTGGCGGGCCGCCACGGCGGCGACCAGGGCGGTCCGCATCGCCTCAACCGGGCCGGGATGACCAGTCATCAGCTCCACCTGCGCAACCGCCTGGTACAGCAGCACGGTCAGACCGCTGACCACCGGGCAGCCGGCGGCCAGGGCTGACCCGGCGAAGGAGGTCGGCCACGGCGTGTATACGACATCAAGCACCATGGTGTCTGGTTTCCAGCGGGTGGCGCTCAGCGGATCGGCTGCACCGCCCGGCAGCGTGGAGATGACCAAGTCGGCGGCGGGCAGCGGCTCGGTGAACAGGCCATCGGAGATCGTCGGCTGCATCCCGAGTCGCTCGGCGGTCTCGCGTAGCTCGCGGGTACGGGCCAGGTTGCGCACCAGGACCGTCGGCGACCGGTGGCCCAGTTCGCGTACTGCGGCGAGGGCACTTTGCGCCGTGCCGCCTGCGCCGAGAATGACCGCCTGCTCGACCCGGGCCAGTCCGGCCTCCCGCAGCGCCGAGACCATTCCGGCCACATCGATGTTGTCCGCCCGCCTGCCGCCGTCCGGAGAGAACACCAGTGTGTTCGCAGCCCCGACCGCCTGAGCCAGCGGCGATACCTCGTCGGCGACGGTCAGGGCCACCCGCTTGAGCGGCATCGTCAGCGACAGGCCCGCCCACTCGGGTCCCATGCTGTCCACCAGGCTCGGCAGCCCCGCCTCGTCGCACTCGATCTTGTCGTAGTGCCAGCCATGCAGGTCAAGCGCCTGGTAGGCCGCTCCGTGCAGTATGGGGGAGAGCGAATGCTCGATCGGATAGCCAAGCACGGCCGCCCGCCGCACCATCTGGTCCACCGCGGTGGTGGTAGCGTCCACGTTCACTTAACCTATCTCGAAGCCTGCCCCAAGGCGGGTATGTCGGGCCGCTGATCGGCCAGGGCCCGGCCAGCCATCTTAACGGTGGCTGATGGCACGGCGTAAACAGCCGCTCGGCATCAGCCGCTGAAGAACTCGCTTACGCTCCGGTTGAAGTCTGCGGTGCGCTCGATCATTGACCAGTGCCCGCAGTGGGAGAACACGCTGAGATCGGCATTGTCGATCAACTCCATCAGCCGCAGGGAGGTCTGGACCGGGATGACCTGGTCCTCCCGGCCATGGACGATTAGCGTCCGGTGCGGGAGCCGACGGATGTCGTCCTCGGGGGTACACATAGCCTCCACCCAGCGCTGCCGCGGGGCGGGAAACATCGCGGCGAAGGACTCCTGGAAGCCGGGCTGGATGCTACCGCGGTACCGCACCTCCGCGAGTTCGTCGTTCACGAGTTCCCTGGAGTAGGCGAAGACGTCCAGTACCTTGCGCATGTTCTCGAACGACGGCTGGTAACCCCAGACGCGTTCGAGGCCCTCGGTGATGGGAAACGGGACGCCCATGCTCCCCATCAGCACCAGCTTGCCGACCCGGTCGGGATGCTGGGTCGCAATACGCAGCGCGATCGCGCCGCCAAAGCTGTTGCCGACCAGGTGGGCCGTCGGCAATCCCAGCGTGTCCATCAGGCCAACCACCTGGTCAGCCCAGGTCTGCACGCCGTATTCGATGTTCGTCGGCCGCTGCGAGAAGCCGAAGCCGACCATATCCGGCGCCAGCACCCGGAAGTTCTCCGCGAGGGCAGGCAGCACCAGACGCCAGTTGGCGTAGGAGGTGACTCCAGGTCCTGATCCATGAATCAGGACCACCGGATCGCCCTTGCCTGCCTCGAGATAGTTGGTCTTTATGCCGTTAGCGTCCGCGCTCGCGCCGATCGCCGGGTTCTCGCCAGTTGTCAAGCTCCGCTCCCTCTAGGTACCAGCGATAGCATTCCCCTGATCATCGCATCGCGCCCAGGCAGGCGAGGAAAGCAGGAGGGCCAGTGGTCGCGGTACTCGTCGGTTTCATGGGCGCTGGCAAGACCACGGTCGGACGCATCATCGCCGAGCGCCTTGGTCAACCCTTCGTGGACAGTGACGTGCTGATCGAGCAGCGCCTTGGCCGCGAGATCCGGGACATTTTTGCCACCGAGGGCGAGGCTTACTTCCGTGAGCTTGAGCACGCCACGGTCGCCGNNGTCATCTATCTGCGCGTGAGCTACGACGCGGCCATGTCGCGGATCCAAGACGACAGCTTCCGGCCGATGCTGAGCCGGCCGGGTCTGGATGCCCTATACCAGCAGCGCCTGCCGATATACGAAGATGTCTCGGTTATCACCATCGATACCGACGGCCGGCGCCCGGACGCTATCGCCCATGACGTGCTAGCCGAGCTCACCCGGTTGCCTTCGATCCCGCCCCCGTAAACTGCCGCGGGCCGGTTGGCGCCCACGCCGCTCCTGAAGTACCATCCATGTAGATGGTCAGGGGATGGTAGGAAGATGGCCAAGGGTGAGAGTGAAAAGACCGAGAAGATCACTATCAACCTGGGACTGGTAGACCTCGGACAGATCGATCTGCTGGTCCAGGAAGGCTTCTACGCCAACCGCACCGATTTCATCCGCACGGCCATCCGCACCCAGCTCGCCACGCGGGGCGACGCGCTCGACCAGACGGCCGCCCGACGCACTCTCACCCTGGGCAGTTGTCACTACACCCGTCGCGACCTGGAGGAAATCCGCGACGCCGGGCAGATGATCCATATCCGGGTGCTGGGGCTGGCGAGCATCGCCGCCGATGTCTCCCCCCAGCTGGCGCTGGCCACGATTGCCTCGGTGGAGGTGCTCGGCGCCTTCCGGGCCCCCGCAGCAGTGAAGGCCGCCCTGGCGCCTCGCACCGCCTAAGCCGTCGTGCTCACCCGGCCGCCCGAACCGTCGGCCCCAGCGACGTACCGGTCATCCGGCCAGCAGACCTGCGAAGACCACCACGAGAAGGGACACCGCGATGGATGCACCATCCGCCGGCGAGGCCACCCGGCCAAGGCGGATCCTTCCCCGCTGGATTCCCCGCCGCCGCACCGTCCCCAGCCGAAGCGCACCGGATCTGCACCGGCCCGCGACCCCGGGTGTGAAGGGGTCGGCGGCCCAGTTTGACGCCTTCTCCTACACCAACGCCGCCGGCACCCGCGCCTACCGGCTCTATGTCCCCGCCAGCCACACGGGCGCTTCCTTGCCTTTGGTCGTGATGCTGCACGGCGGCACCCAAGACGCCGCCACCTTCGCCGCCGCTACCGGCATGAACGACCTCGCCGAGCGTCACGGATTCCTCGTCGCCTACCCGGAACAGCCTTCCTCGGCGAACCCAGGCAAGTTCTGGAACTGGTTTGTCCCCGGCCACCAGCGTCGGGGCGCCGGTGAGCCATCGCTGATCGCCGGGATCACCCGCCAGGTCATCGATCGCTACGGGGCGGATGCCGCCCGGGTATACGTGGCCGGGTTTTCCGCCGGGGGCGCGATGGCTGCGGTGATGGCCGCCGCCTACCCCGATCTCTACGCCGCCGTCGGCGTGCACTCCGGGGTGCGCTACGCTGCCGCCAGCAACGCAGCCTCCGGGTTCGTGGCCATGAAGCGGGGTGCGTCACGGTCGGCCCGGCCCCCGGCCCGCCACGTGCCGCTGATCGTCTTCCATGGTGACCTGGATGCCACCGTGGCCCCAGCAAACGCCGCCGGCCTCATCGACGACGCCCTGACGGCAGCCAGTCCGGACGGCCGCCCAGGCGCCCCCACTACCACGGTGACCACAGGGCAGGTGCCCGGCGGGCATACCTATACCCGCACCTGTTACCAAGACCCCGCGGGCGCGGCCCTGGCCGAGCTCTGGACTATCCACCAGGGCGGGCACGCCTGGTCCGGTGGCGTCCCGCACGGCTCCTACACCGACCCCCGCGGCCCGGACGCCAGCGCCGAGCTCATCCGCTTCTTCAACGAGCACCCCGCCGACCCGCCAGCCCGCTGACCTTCTTCTGGGTCGTTCTCACCGACGATACGGGTCGTGACGTTCCGTCCATAATCTCTCACCTAGCGCTGATCAGTACACCGATGTCACGTCCCGGACGCAGGGTGCAGGTAGTCCAGGGGCCAGCGGCAGTCGTAGAAAGTGGTGAGGGCGTCGGCCAGGCGCTGCTCCCAGTCGGGGTCGGCGGCGCGGGCGCCGACGGACTGCTCGATGGCGCTGGCCGGGCGGGTGCCGTAGCCGACCGCGCGGACCCGCTGCTGGTCGCGCTGGTCGGCGTCGTACCAGCGCTGGACNNATGCGGCCCGGCGGCCGGGTCGCGGCGATGGAGGGCCTGCAGGCTGTCCAGGACCAGCGCCCACCGGTAGGGCGGCCCTAGCCATTGGGGTTCTTGCTGGTCGCACAGCCAGCGGCCGTCGTGCAGGGCGGCGTGCATCGCGGCGGTGACGTGAACGGCGAGCGCGGGACCGCTGGTCCGGGCGGAGATGACCGGGATACGCGAGGCGATGGCGGCATCGACCGCGTGGGACAGGGCGCACTCCCGCAGCCGGGAGGTCATCGCGGCCAGGGCCGCGGCGAAGGCCGGGCCTGGCATGGGCATGAGCCAGCCGGTCAGGTGGGCCAGCACGGACAGTTCGGCCCACACGGTGATCCGCGGATCAGTGATCGCGGCCCGCTGAGCGGCCCTGACCTGCCGCAGCGTGCACGGCGCCGCCCGGCAGTCCGGCCCGCAGGCGGGGCTGCGGGAGGTGATCAACGCACCGGGGGAGCAGGCCCGGGCCGGGCTGGTGATCTCCCGGCTAGTGCCGTCGGGCATCCGGGTCAAGATCGGGTAGTCCATCCCGTCGGTGAACACCGCGGCCTCGCCCGGGAGCAGGGTGACCAGGTAGGCGGACTGATCGTCGGTCAGGTTCATCGTCGCGCCGACCGCTTGGCGGTCATCGGCGGC
>PLDT01000281.1:0-232 GCA_003136255.1 Actinomycetota bacterium | reverse complement strand
CCGGAGCCGCAGGTGCTCGGCCAGGCGGATCAGCACGGTGCCCATCAAGAACGCCTTGTCCCGGTCATCGCCGGTGTCCTCGATCTCGAACACCACGTTGGCCGCCAGCAGCCGGCCGAAGTCCAGCGGGTGGCCGCCTTGCAGGAACCGGCCGGTGGTGCCCTGGCGCAAGCTGGAGATCCGCACCGTGACGAACCCCCGGACGTTGTCGGTGATCTCCCGCCCGTACCCG
>PLDT01000118.1:0-5898 GCA_003136255.1 Actinomycetota bacterium | reverse complement strand
GCCGCGCGCCCGGCTGCCTCCTCACCGCCGGCGTAGCTGCCGATCATGGCGGCCCTGGCCAGGATCAGGGCAAACTCAGCCGCTGCACCTGCCGCCACTGCGCGCATGCCCCAGCGGATATGCCAGACCCGCACCCGGCGGGAGAACCGCCACGCGATGACGGTGATCCGTCCCTCAGCCGGGCAGCAGCAGGCCCCCAGCAAGCACTGGCTGGCCAGGGCGGGGACGCCCCACGCATCAGGCGCCGGGCCAACCGCCCAGGCCTGCGGTACCCCGGCCAGGATCAGCCGTCCCGCGGCGGCTGCCGCGAGCGGCACCGCCACCAGCGCGAGCGGACGAGCGGTCTGGCCGGTGACGGCAGCGAGGACGCCCAGGAAAGTCCAGGTGGCCAGCAGGCCCAGTGACACTAGGAGCCACGCGATAAACGGGTGAGCGGGCCCGGCCCACATCAGCTCCGGCCAGACCGCGGCGATCCCCATCGTGGCGGCCGCGGATGCCAGGCACAGCAAAGACGCCACTACCAGGGCTGACCGGTCGCGCCGCAGCCGGACCGCGGTGTACCCGGCCCATACCAGGGCCAGCACTGCAGCAGTCCAGTACAGGCCGGTCATCACGTGTAGAACCCCCGAACAGGAATAGACCCCTTGATGTTGATACCGGGCAACTGGCGCACCGCGAGGCCGTCGAAGGCGCCGACGGCCCGAGACCCTCCTTAAAGTCCGCTTTGTGCCATATGCGCTTCACCTACGGGACCAGGCAACGGTTCGGTTCGCTCGGAAACAGTTTTTCCTCGGGATGGATAGCCCCTCATACTGAAAAAGGCGACGAAACCTGAGTGAACGATCGGCAGCTGAATCACGTAGTACTTGGCAGAGGCGGGGTGAACCGTGTCGTGGACCGACAGCGGAGCACCCACCGGTCCTCAAGAGATANNAAGTACCGCATGGAGCTGTTCAGATTCGGCGTCCATGTGCTCAACGACCAGGGGCTAGCCGAAGAGATGGTGCAAGAGACCTTCATCAAGTTCTGCCAGCGGGCCGGGAGCTATGACGCCACCCGGGGCGCGGTGCGGGCGTGGCTGTTCACGATGGCCCGCTCGGCCGCCATCGACATAGCCCGGCGTCCCTCATCCCGGCCGTTGCTCCCGGTCGAGGACTTCCAGCTGCCACCCCAATATGACACCGTCGATGAAGCGCTCACGGTCCTCACGGTGGACCAGGCCCTGGACAAGCTGCCCTCGATCTACGGTGACGTGATGCGCCTGGTCCGGGACGGCTTGACCCAGTCCGAGNNTGCGAGGGGGCGACGATGCCTTCTGAGCGGGACATCGAGCTGGCCCATCCCGAGGCCTTCGACTTCGTATTCGGCAACCTGCCCCAGGCCCAGCGAGCCGAGTTCGACCGCCATCTGGGCGGGTGCCGCTACTGTCAAGGCGTCGTCGCGGAATACAGCGACGTCGGCCGGATCGTCAGCAACCTTCCGCCGCATGTCGAGCCGCCAGGCGGCCTCGAAGACCGGACGGTCGCCGCAATGGTCGCCGCCCTGGCCGACCAGCGCGCCAAGACCGATCGCCGGACTGACGCCGAGGACCAAGCCGCCACCCGGGCCTACCCGGTACCCGGGCTCCAGCCTCCGGCTGAGCCCGAGACCCAGGTCCAGCCGATTTCCCCGCTTCGGGCTCCGGCCGGGGACGAGGCCGGGCTCCGCCAATCGCCCGCCGGCCGGCCCGCACCGGCCGAGCCGGAGGCCCCGCGGGCAGTCGCTCCCCTGCCGGTGTGGCGGCGTTACCCTCGCCGCCTGGCGGCCATAGCTGCCGTCGCCGCTGCCATCATCGCCGCCGCTATCGTCGTTCCGCTCAGCCTGGGCCGGGGACCGGCCGTGGTAACCGTGGTAATCCCGCTTCATGCCACCGCTGCGGCCAAGGTCTTCGGCGTCGGCGACGCCACCGGGCAAGCAACGGCCCGCCAGACCGGCGAGAGCTGGACCTTCGAGCTGACCGTGCACGGCCTCAAGCCACTCCCCGGCAACGACGTTTACGTGTGCTGGTGGGCCGCGCCCGGCAGCACCAAGCTCCGCCCGCAGGTGGCCACCGGCGGTTCGTTCGTGGTGGGCAACTCCGGATCGGCCACCCTCACGATGACGACCGGAGTCGACCCCCGGCAGTTCCGCACGATGGAGATCACCGCAGAGCCGCCGGGCAACGGCGCCTTGAACGGAGCCGTCCTTCTCATTGGCCAAACGCTCTGACCGCCCGCCCGCCAGCATGAGCGCATCGCCGTGGCTGGTGTGGCCCGCCTTACAGGCCGGGACGGGGACCCCGGGCGGGCAGTCCTGGCGGTCGCGGTGCAGGTGATCCGTCTGGTGCTGGTGCTGCCAGCGGGTTGGTTTCGGGGAAGTCGCGGCGCGCAGCTTCGACGGGCTCCTGCGACCGCCCGTGATGGGTGAGCACGACGACGGAGGAGCCGGGCATCATCCCGGCCATCGCCGCGCCATCGTGCATCGCTGCGGCGGCCAGCCAGTCGGGGTCGTCCGGGTTCTGGAGCGTCCTGGCTGCCCAGTCCGCGTCCCGGCGCGGCGGTGCCGCTTCGTGCCTGAGCTTCTCGCCGATCTCCCGGACGCGCTCGCGTGCGGCTGTGAGCTGGCCGGCCTGGGTGAAGGGCTTGTCCAGGTCGTCGCGGGCGCGGTCGGCTTCGGTGGTCAGCCGGTCGATGTCGGTGAGGGTCCTGGTCTTGAGGGATTCCAGGCCCGCTAGGCGGCCTTCCAGCCGGACGATGAGCTTGCCTGGGTCGTGCGCCCGGATGTCGGCGGGTTCCATCCGCAGTTCGGCGCCGGGCGCGCCGTCGAGGGCGATGGTGACGTTGGTGGTGCCCAGGACGCGTTCCACGACGACAGTGACGTCGAAGCCTCCGAGCTGGCCGGGTCGCTCGCCGAGCTGCCTGTGGCTGCTTTTCATGAGGGCTTCGTGCAGTGCGGCGATGAGGTTCTTGAGCTGCTCGCCGGCGTCGTTCCGCTTGGTGAACCGGGTAGTGCCGAGGGTCATGCTGAACGCGTCTCCGCGGGTGTTGCGGCGGCGGCTGATCGCGGTGTCGATCTGGCCGGTGAGTGCCTGCAGTTCGCCGGCGCGGCGGAGGTTCGCGGCTACCTTCTGGCGGAGCGCGTCGTGGTTGCGGAGCCAGGCGCGCTCGGTGCGTTCCAGCCGGGTCAGCTCGGCGTCGGCTTCGGCCTTGTCCATGAGCAGCGGGTTCCCGGTGGCCAGGGCCTTGACCTCGCTATAGGACAGGGCGGCGTCGCCGATGTCCTCGATCTCGCGGACATCGAGCCGGCCCCGCATGACCTGGGCGATGAACCGGGCTTTGCGTTCGACGGTCTGCCACATGTAGCCGTCGAAGGAGCGCTCGGTGACGTAGCGGAGGATCTGCACTTCGCCGTTGTGGTTGCCCTGGCGCAGGATGCGGCCCTCGCGCTGGGCGACGTCGGCGGGCCGCCACGGGCAGTCGAGATGGTGCAGGGCGATGGCGCGGAACTGGACGTTGGTCCCGACTCCCATTTTCTCGGTGCTGCCGAGCAGGACGGCGACGGTCCCGGCGCGGCAGGCGGCGAACAGCTCGCCTTTGTCCCGGTCGGTTTTCGCGTCGTGCACGAACCGGATGGCTTCCCGGGGCATGCCGCGGTCGGTGAGCTGGTCGCGGAGTTCGCCGTAGACGTTCCAGCCGTCGCCGGGGGTGCCGATGTCGCAGAACACCAGTTGCAGGCTGCCGCGCACGGGGGCGGCCTGTCCGTCGGGGCCTGGGTAGACGTCGTCGCGGTGGGCGTGCCACAGGTCCGCGATCCGGCCGGCGGCGGTGCCGATCTTGCCGGGGACGGTCATGGGCCGGCCGAGGAGCCGCAGGTCCAGGGCGGCCTTGCGGCCGTCCATGCAGACCTTGAGCATGTTGTCCTCTTCGGGCATCACCTCCCGCTTGCGGATCGCGTCGGCCCGGTCGCCCAGCTCGGTCATCACGTCGAGCTGGCCGTCGCAGGGCTGGCTGATGACGGTTTCCGGGGCGCGCTGGCCGTCGGCGGGGCGCTGGGCCAGGGCCGGGACGGGCAGCTTGAGGTCCTCGGCGGTTTTGATGTCGGCGGAGACGTGCCAGCGGCGGAGCATCTCCGGGACGTTGGTGAACCGGGCGAACCGGGTTTTCTGCCGGAAGCTGTTGCCGCCTTCGGGGGCCATCTCGATCTGGTCGACGGTTTCGCCGAAGGTGGCGGCCCAGGTGTCGAAGTCGGTGATCCCGGCGGATTCCAGCAGGTCGGGCCGCAGGTAGTGCTGCATGACGTACGCTTCGGTGATGCTGTTGGCGATGGGGGTGGCGGTGGCAAAGGTGACCACCCGCCTGCCGTTGCGCTTGGCCAGGTAGCTGATCTTCATGTCCAGGTCCGAGGCGCGCATCGACCCGTCGATCGCGGCGTCGGGGATGTTGGACGGGGTGCGCAGGTTCTTGTAGCCGTGCGCTTCGTCGATGAACAGGTAGTCGATGCCGGTGGCCTCGAAGGTGATGCCGGGGTCCTTGGCGGAGTCCAGTTTCTTCTTGATGCGTTCCTCGGCGCGCAGCAGGGCGCCTTGCAGGCGCTTGACGCTCATCCCGTCGCTTTCCCTGGATGCGCTGATGAAGTCCTTCATCCGGTCCACTTCGGCGCCGAGGTACTCGCTCTGGGCGTCGGCGCTCATGGGGATCCGCTCGAACGCCGACCGGGACATGATGACCGTGTCCCAGTCGCCGGTCGCGCAGCGGGCGACGAACTGGCGCCGTCGGCCGGCCTGGAGGTCTTCGCGCTGGGTGACCAGGACTTTCGCCTGGGGGTAGAGCTGGAGGAACTCGCGGCTGAACTGCTCCAGCATGTGGTTGGGGACCACGATGCAGGGCTTGTTGACCATCTTGAGGCGGCGCAGTTCCATCGCGCCCATGGTCATCTCGGCGGTTTTGCCGGCGCCGACCTCGTGGAACAGCCCGACGGCGGGCTCGTGGATGATTCTGGCGACGGCGGCGACCTGGTGCGGGCGGGGCTCGAAGCTCAGGGCCAGGCCGGGCAGCGACAGCGACGCGTCGTCGTAGGAGCGCAGGACGACGTCGTTGAACAGCCGGTTGTAGACGGCAGCGAGTTTCCCGGCGCGGGCCGGGTCTTCCCAGGCCCATTCGCGGAACCGCTCGGCCAGCTCGGCGGCTTTTTCCTGGGCGGCGAGGGTGTCGTCCATGTTCAGGACCCAGGACTCGTCCGCNNCTCGATGCGGCGCTGCTCCAGGATCGCCTGGGCCAGGGCCGGGGCGGGGTAGCGGCTGGTGCCCCAGGTGGAGGTGGCCAGCACCGTGTCCCGGTTGCCGCGGACGGTCCAGACCTGCCCGCCGGGATGCTCGACCCGCACGCCGGGGTCGGCGAGGATCTCGGCGAGGAAGTCCCGGACGTGGGACGCGTCGATCCAGGAGGCGCCCAGCCGGGCGTCGATTTCGCTGGGCATCAGGTCGGCCGGGATGACCTTACGCAGTTCCTCGGCGTTGACGCCGTAGCGGGGGTCGTCGGCGGCGGCCCGCTCGGCGGCCTCGAGTTTGTCGCGGACCTTGCCGGACAGGTACTCCGCGGCCGGGACCAGCCGGCCGCTCCCGGGATCATCGAAGGCGAGGGTGCCCAGCTCGCGGCGGGCCTGGTCCTCGTCGGTTCCCAGCAGCCGGGCGATGGCGTCCAGCCGGACCTCCCCCAGGACGTCCAGGCAGATCGCCAGCGNNGCGCCCAGGCGGGGGTTGCGGGGGGCGACGACGCGGCTGGTGAAGATCGCGGCCTTGGCGGCGGTCTGGCTGACCGGGTCGAATTCCTCCAGCGCCTGCACGAGGGGTGCGAACGGGTCGGAGCGGAAGCCGCCCTGCGG
>PLDT01000463.1:13008-13267 GCA_003136255.1 Actinomycetota bacterium | reverse complement strand
GCCGCAGTCCATCGGAGGGCGCCTCAGCGCCTAGTGCGGTGATTGCGGTCCCCGGGTATCACAGCTAGAATCGATCAAAACGAGCGGCATGCTCGTATTGATCGTTCGGGATGACATCATGACGGCGACAGCGAGGGATGAACCGGTACACGACGAGACCTATCTTCCGCGCGCGGACGATGCGGAGATCATCGATTTCCTCAGCGCCTTGCGGGACCGTGGCGGGCGGCCGGCCGGTGCCCGGCCGCGGCTGGTCGGC
>PLDT01000463.1:0-12998 GCA_003136255.1 Actinomycetota bacterium | reverse complement strand
CCCAGCCGCCACCGCAAGGTACGGCTCAATGACCTCCTTGACTACCGCAGACGGCAGCGGAGCCAGGCCGAACTTGCCCTCGCGGATATGGTCGCCGACACAGAACGTCTCGGTTTGTATGACACCGATCCCGCCGAGGTGAAAGCGGCGCTGAAAGCCGCCCGCCGAGCCTCACAGGACTAACCAGGAGTGGTCAGCGCCCTGCTCGACACCTGCGTCCTGGTACCCAGCCGGGCCCGCGACGTGCTGCTCGAGGTCGCCTCCGCGGGCGTCTACCGGCCCCTGTGGAGCTCGGAGATCCTTGCCGAACTCGACCGCACCCTGCGCCTGCTGCAAGCCAGGCGAGGCGTAGCATCAGAGGAGACGGATGCCTACCTGGTCCGGCTGTTCCGGCAGATGGAGACGTCCTTTCCCGATGCGCTCGTGACGGATTGGGAACCGCTCCTCGATGCCGTCCAGCTACCGGATCCGGGTGACCGCCACGTGGTGGCAGCGGCACGAGCAGGCCGCGCCGACGTCATCGTCACTGACAACGTCGCCGATTTCCCGTCCGGCGCACTGCCCGCGCCGCTGATCAGGCAGTCCCTGGATGAGTTCCTGCTCGACTCACTCGACCTTTACCCCGGCCAGGTCGTCAGCGCGGTCCACGCCGTCGCCGGGCGAACCGGCAGATCCGGGCCGACTATGACAGCCCGGGACATAGCCACCTACCTCCAGGCCCGGGGCATGCCCGCCTTCGGCGAACGCCTGCTGGCAAACCTCGACAAGCTAGGCCGCGCGTGAGCAACCCCTACCGCGTACCCATCGCCATGAGTTCGCCCGTGAGAAATGAATATCTCTCACGTTCAGGTTCGCCTAAGCGAATACCTCACACATGGTCAGGCCGACGGTTTCAGGTGTCGGTCATGATGCGGTCGTAGGTGCGGCGGGCGCGGGCGCTGCGGGCGCTGGCACCGTAGCGGCGGAGCATCTGCGGGGAGGTCCAGCCGTTGAGTTCCATCAGGTCGCCCTCGGGGCCTTCGCGGTCCAGCCAGGTGTGGCTGAAGTGGTGCCGGAACCGGTGCGGGTAGGCGTCCACGCCGCACTGGTGGCCGCGGCGGGTGATCATCTGGTAGATGCCGGCGGCGGTCAGCGGCTCCCGGTTGCCTGCGCCCAGCCACAGCTGCGGCCGCCAGGCCTGGGCGTGCCGGGAGCGGGCGCGGAGGTACCGGTCCAGGCTCCGGGCGGTCTGGTGGCCGATCTTGACGATGCGGTCCTTGCCGCCCTTGCCGCGGACGGTGATCTCCCGCTGCCCGAGGTCGATGTCGCTGCGCCGCAAGTCACCGGGGTCATACCGCAGGCCGGCCAGCTCGGCCAGCCGGAGCCCGGTTGCCCGGAGCACCGCGATGATCGCGGTATCGCGGCGCTCCGCGAAGCTGCGGCCCGCACAGGCATGGTCCAGCCGGGCCAGCTCCTGGCCGGTGAAGACCGGGACCAGCTTGTCGGTGACCCGCGGCGGCTGCAGCCCTTGCATGGGGTCGGGCAGCTCGTCTTCGGCGGCCAGCCACTTGAAGAACTGCTGCAGGGCACGGTACTGGTTGCTGGCATAAGCGCTGCTGTACCAGTCCAGCAGTCGCGCCATCCACTGCTGGATGTCCTGCCGGTCCACCTGCTCCCAGCTGGCCCGGCCGGGCAGGCGGGCGGCGGCGAACCACTGCACCGCCTCGGCGTAGGTCCGGATCGTCTTGGCTGCCTTGCCCTCGGCGGCCAGCCGCAGGGCGAACGAGGTGATCTCGGGCTGGAGTATCCCGGCGCCCAGCTGCTTGGGCTGCGGGGAACGCGGTTGCGGTGCGGTCATGGTCGTGGCTCTCTTCCTGTGGCCCATCATCCGCAGCCCGGTGTTTCCGCAGGCAAGAGACTTCAAAGGCATCACCATGACCGAGAAATGACCGCCGGACCGTGCCCGTCCGCCGAGACGGACGCCGCAGCATGCCCCCCGGTGCCCGCTGGTGGGTCCCGTCCGGCCGCGGACGACGGACCGCATGGGGAGCGCAGGGTCCGCGTGCCCGCCGAAGAGCCTGCCCGCGCGAAGCTCCTTACGCTGCTGACGCCTTCGTTAACTATCCCGCTCTGCACCGTCGGATCGAACATCCTGCCGCCCGCCGCTGGCCCGGTGCGCGTTCTCGGCTTGCGCCGGCGTGCTGGCTGATTTACCGCACATGCCGAAATGAGGTCGTCGCTGCCGCCCGCGTTTATGCACAGGCATGCATAATCTTCCATGATTCATCCCCTAACGTCGCTGCAGCAATTGCTACGCAACCTTTTGAGGAACGCATAGAGCCAGATCGATTCGGCGCGGTTAGTGCCGTTGCACTTCCGGCGGCCAGGCACGCGCAGATTAACCAGTTCGGAGCTATCGGATACCCAGCCAACTTCGGATGGTCAGCCATATCTTTCCAAGCCATCACACCGGCGGCCAGGGAGGAGAAGCTATCCGGGCGTTACCGTGGCCGGGGTCAAAGTCCTCGCGTGCGAGATGCCCGCCGTGAGCCGAACGCCCCTGGCGACCGAACCCAGGCACCTCCGGCCCTTCGCTGCTCCGATGCGACCGGCCTCACGGCAGGTGTGGGCCGGTCGCCCATACCTGCCGTGCTCGATGGGGCCGTCCGGCCCCTGCTGTCGAGTTCCGGCCGGGCGCAGGCTGGGTCTACTCCTCCGCCACATGGGCGGGGACTGTGAATCAGAGGGGCAGACATGGGATCGATACGAAGAACACACTCAGAGCACCTCAGCACTGCTGAGGTTCCGCGCGGACAGCGCGAGGCCCTGGCAGTGTCAGGCGGTTGCCTTGGCGGGCCGGCACGACGATACGTGGCGACGGCGCTGGGGGCCTTGGCGGCGCTGGCCTTGGGCGTGTTGGTCCCTGCCGCCGCGCAGGCCGCTGCGCCGACGACCTTGTACGTGTCGCAGGGAGGTCTCGACAGCGGCACCTGCACGTCGTCGGCGAGTCCTTGCGCCACCGTCAGCTACGCCCTCACCCAGGCCGCCTCCGGCGCCACTATCGAGGTCTCGGGCACGATCGACGACCACCTGAGCATCTCGTCCCCGGTCACCATCACCACGTGGCCTGGTGGCCCGGCCGGCTCGCCTGCGGTCCTGGACGGGTCGGCGAGCGGGACCGTCGTCCGCGTCAATGTGGCCGGCGTAACTATTAACGACCTGACCATCGAGCACGGCGCTCTGGGCCTCTTCAACAGCGAAGGCGGCCTCACGCTCACCGATAGCACCGTTTCGGGGAACGCTACTTTGGCGGAACCATACGCCGGAATCTTGAACTACTACGGCAGCACCACGACTGTCATCGACAGCACTATCACGAAGAACTCGGGCGACTCGTCCACCAGTGTTGGCGCCGGCATCTACAACATCGGGACGATGACGGTCATTGCCAGCACCATCTCGGGGAACACCGGGGGCGGCATCTATAGCGGCCAGGGCGACACTGCCACCCTCGGCGCCACGATCGTGGCCGGCAACACCGCGGCCAACTGCTACGCGTACGACGCTGCGAGCCTGTCTAGCGCCGGGTACAACCTGACCAACGACACGAACGGCAGCGCCTGCGCCTTCACCGCCGCGACCGACCTGGTGAACCAGAACCCGCTCCTGGGACCTCTCGCCAGCAACGGCGGCCCGACGCAAACCCTGCTGCCCGGCACCACCAGCCCGGCCGCAGATGTGATTCCCGGTTCCGTCACGTTGCGGGGGGTTGCGGTGTGCCCGGGCACTGACCAGCGCGGCGTCGCCCGGCCCGGGCAAGGTGAGACCCGCTGCACCATCGGAGCAGCGGAGGCGGGTTTGACGAACCCCACCACAGTCTCGGTGACCGTTAAGCCGACGACAGTCGCGGCTGGCACCAGGGTCGTCTACCTGGTCGTCGTCACCCCGGGCTCGGGTACCGGCACGCCCACCGGGACGATCTCCCTCACCACCGGCTCCACCACCTTGTGCACGGCCGTCCTGTCCGGTGGCGTCGCCGCCTGCGGGGCCACCAATGCGCCAGCGGGAACCGACACCGTGACCGGGACATACTCTGGTGGTGGCGGCTATGCCAGCTCCTCGGGTACTGCAACCCTGACCGTGACATGAGCCCAGCACCCGCCAGGACCACTGGCGGGCTCGCCACCTCTCGCTGGAACTAGCCTCTATCCGGCCCAAGACCGGGAGGTCGAGCCCGGCGAACTCGGCAAACAGCAGAGGTCCTGAGTACGGGTAAGAGGCCAAGATCATCCCGTCCTTGGGACCTCCGTTGCGCAGACTGGCCGTAGCACTCTGAAATGGATCAGGTTGACAAAGCCACGCAGACCGGCCCGAAGTAAGGCCAGTTGGCCATCGCGCAACGCAGACTTGATCTGACTGAGAACTTCGTCATCGTCAAGCGGGGCCAGCGCCTACCGCCTACGACCGGGGCGGCGGGATGAGCTCTTGAGCGATACAGGCGGCCGTCCTCCGTGGGCGGGAAGGTGAAAGCAGGTGGAGGGCATGGCTGCCGTGGAGGCCGAACTGCGGGAGCTGGGAAGGTGCGCTTGATGGCATTGTGGCGGGCGTGCCCGCCGAACGGCCCGTTCACTGCCTGGGCGCGGACCGCAACGGGCCAGGTATCCAGCTTTCAGGTAGCAGGGGCGATCGCCTGGATGCCGGCTTGGATGGCGTAGCGGACCAGGTCGGGGCGGCGGCGGGCGCCGGTCTTGTCACGGATCCGCTCCAGGTGGGATCGGACCGTGTTGACCGACAGGAACAGCCGCGCGGCGATCTGGGCGTCGGTCGCCCCGCCGGCCAGCAGGGCCAGGATCTCCCGCTCTCGTTCCGAGAGCGGCACGCTGGCGGATGCGGCCGCGGGACCGGGCCCGGCCGCGGCGATGGCCAGGGTGATGGCGTCGGACCGGCTGAGCGTTCGGCCGCGGGTATAGGCGGCCTCGAACGCGGCATCGCCCAGCGTGGCGCGCAGCCGGGCGTGGTCGCCGTCGCGCAGCCCCGCTTCGGGGACCTCGAAAGGGCGTCCGGCCCGCTCGTAGTGTGCGTCGGCGGTGCCGTGGAGGGTGGCGGCGACGGCAGGGTCGTCGTCCGCGCCGGCCGCCAGGGCCAGGCCGAGGAGCCCGCCGTGGACATACGCCGTGACACCGGTGATCCGGTCGGTTTCCAGGCTGTCGAGGAAGCAGCGGCGGGCACTGCCGGGATCGCCGTCGATGAGGTCGGCGAATCCCAGGTTCTGGCGCAAGCCGCGGGAGACGTTCTGGTAGCCGAGATCGTCGGCAAACGTGCTCGCCTCCTGGTCGGCGGGGTGCGTGGCTGTGCTGCCTGAGGGACTGAGGGGCTGAGGGACATTGCTGGCGGTGCTGGCCGGTCCGGCTTGCGTGAAGGCGTCCAGTTCGGCGGAAATGCCGTCGGCCTCAGCTGCGCCGGCTTGACGGAAGATCTTCAACGCTTGCTGCAGGGTTGTCTCCGCGTCGGCTGCTTGGCCGACGGCCAGGGAGCAGCGGCCCAGGCCGGCTAGTGCGTGGGCTTCGTCCCAGAAGCTGCCGAGCTCACGGGCTAGGTCCAGGGCCTGGTGGTGGGAGATCGTGGCCGCCGAGTAGTCGCCGCGGACCCGGTGCAGCGTCCCTGTTTCATTGAGGGTTTCGGCCTCACCTCCCCTGTCGCCGAGGTTGCGGTAAAGTCTGAGCGCGTCCTGCAGCGCCTGGGCCGCACCGGGGCAGTCGCCGGTCGCGCGCCGCACGATCCCAAGGTTGAGGAGGGCGTTGGCCTGGCCGCCGCGGTCGCTGAGGCTGGTGTAGAGTTCCAGCGCTTCCTCCTGGGCACCGGCCGCGCCCGTATAGTCGCCGCTAAGCCGCCGCGCGGCTCCCAGATAGCTGAGGGCGTTGGCCTGGCCGAGCCGATCGTTGAGGTCGCAGGACAGGCTCAATGCCTCCTGCAGCACCTGGGCCGCGCCCGGGTAGTTTCCTGTCTGCCACCGCACGGCTCCGAGGTGAAGGAGGACGTTGGCCTGACCGGGCCGGTCGCCGAGACCACGGGACAGGCTCAGCGCTTCCTGCAGCGCCTCGGCAGCACCGGGATAGTCCCCGGTCACCCGCCGCATCATCCCCAGGCCGGTGAGGGCGTTGGCCTGACCGGGCCGGTCGCCAAGGTACCGGGCCGCCTGCACGGCGGCGGCGTGCCGGACGACGGCGTCGGCAAAGGGGCCATCGATGCGCAGGAAAGCGGACAGCGCCGCGGTCAGGGCTACTATCCGGGCGTGCTGGCCGGTCCCGGTGGCGTGATCTAGGCAGCCCAGCAGGCTGGTACGTTCGGTCCGTGCCCATGTCAGCGCCCGGGCTTGATCGGGCAGGTCGGGGACGGCGGCTGGCGGTGCCGCCGGGGCCGGGCTAGTACGGGCCCGGCGGGCCAGCCGGGTCTCGATGATCTCCGCGGTGTGCTGGTAGTAGTCCAGCAGCCGGTCCAGTGCCTGCTCTCGGTCTGCGACAGGGACGGCGGCGGCGAGATCGCGAGCGTAGCCGCGGATCAGGTCGTGCATGCGATACCGGTGGTAACTGACCTCGGTCAGCAGTCCCTCGCCATGCAGGGCATCTAGCTGCCGGGCGGCGTCGGGCAAAATGCTACCGGCCAGCGCAGCGGCAGCATAGGCGTCGATGGTAGCGCCCGGGTGCAAACCGAGAAGGCGGAACAATTCCTGCTGGCCGGGTGCGAGGTACCGGTACGACACCTCGAACGCGGCGGCGACGCTGTCCGTTTCCGCCGCCAGGGTGAGCATGCGCGCCTGGGTCTCAGCGGTCAGTTCGGCCAGGGTCCAGGACGGGTGCCGTGCGTATGCGCGGGCCAGCAGTGAGATCGCCAGCGGCAGGCACCCGGCCAGCTGAGCCAGTTCTGCCACCGCCTCGGCCGGCTCGTCCGCGGCGCGGGGGGCCAGCCGCACAAACATCTCACATGCCTGGCCTGACGGCAGGGCTTCCAGCACCAGCGGGACCGCCGCCCCGGGCAGATCGGCGAGGTGCCGGCGGCTAGTGACCAGCACCAGGCAGCCCTCACTACCGGGTAGCAAGGGGGCGACCTGGGCGCTGCTGGCTGCGTTGTCCAGGACCAGCAGGGCCTGCTGCCCGGCCATCCGATCCCGCCACAAGCCTGCCCGCACGTCTAGATCTTCAGGGAGGTGACGGACGTCGACACCGACGGCGCTGAGCAGCCCGGCCAGGGCTGCCTGGGAGGTCATCGGTTCCTGGCCAGGGGTGTGCGCGTGCAGGTCGATAAACAGCTGCCGGTCCGGGAACCGGTCCCGGAGCAGGTGAGCGGCGTGGACGGCCAGAGCTGTCTTGCCCGCCCCGGGCATCCCACCGATCGCGTGGATCGCCACCACCCCACCGGCCCCGGCCTGGCCCGCCACGGGCATGATGCGGCGCAGCTCCTCATCCCTGCCGGTGAATGTCGCATCCGGAGGCAGCGAGTACCTGATCACCAGCGGGGGAGCCGCCTGCCCAGCGGCGCTGCCCCCGGGCAGCGGCGGGGGACCCGCACGCCCGGCCGCGGAGACGCGTCCTCGTGCGGCAGCCTCGAAGCCGACCCGATCATCTCCGGATAGCCCCAGAGCCGCTGCCAGTTGCGAGGTGGTGCCCCGGCGCGGCGACCGGCTGAGCCCGCGTTCCAGGTCGCTGATGGACCGGTAGCTGAGCTTGGCGGCGTCCGCCAGCTCTTCCTGAGTCAGGCCAGCCGCCAGCCGCAGCGAGCGCAGCAAGCTGCCAAAGGGCGCCGCAGGCGACTCGGACACCTGATCCCCAATCATGCCCATCCGGCAACTTAGGGTAAAGCCAGCCCTACGCGGCCGACAATCCCCGAGGTACGGGGCCGGCGAGCCCTGTTTCTGTGCGTGAATCCGTGCCCTGACTGTGTGGTCTCAGCGGACCTGCTGACGCACCGTAGCACCAACCCGCAGTTCGCGGGCAATCCCGCAGCCACGTCAGGACCGCTGACCATAGAACTCGTAATCAGCGCGCCGTCCCCCGCTCCGGCCTGCGGGAATGAGCTCACCTTTGCTGCGGACGAGCGCGAGGCGCGGTCTGGAGGCGCCGGGATCCTCATCGCCGCCGGCGCAGCGCATAAGCGGGCGATGTGCAGGATTGCCCGGTGGCTGCCGGCAGCGCTCGGCCCGTATAAGTGGGCGCCGGACCTGGAGAAGAACGTCGGCCTGCCGGGGCTGGCAGCCAGTGTCGCCGAGACCGGCGGCGGGCAGATGAGCGGCATCCGCGGCCCGTACCTACGAGAGGCCGGCGCACATGCCGTTCCGGCCGGCGCGATGGGCGGTTCCGCGGCATGCTTTGAGCAGACAGCGAAATCGGCGCTCCTCGCCGAGGTAAACATCCATACCTAACGGCGGGTCGGCGCGCGGTTATCAAGAGCTCTTCGCACTGTTGACAATGCCGACTAAGGCCTGGCAGGCATGTGGCCAGACCGTATATTTATGCAACGCCGCGCTTGGCGCGAGTGCCCGCTTCTGCCGCGAAGAGTGAAAGCACGGAACTGCCGAGTACAAGACGGTGGGTGTCCAGCCGACCGCACGACACCGAAGGGCCGCTCAGATGCTGGAACGACGCTACGGTTAAGGGCGCGGCCTGTCTCCTCGGTGCCCCGAGGGTTGGACGGACACAGGCAGAGGGGAGCGCCCAGCCAATGATCCTTCCGAAGGTTCGGGACCCTCGCTTCGTGACGATTCGCCGCGGTGGGACCCTCACTGATTCGGATCACCATCTCCTTGCTCTTTGGGCGGCGTCGTGCGCAGAGCACGTCCTTCACCTTTTCGAGTCGGCTCAGCCTGATGACCCACGACCACGCGAAGCGATCGAGCACGCTCGCGCCTGGGTGCGTGGTGAGGTCACGATGATGCAGGCTCGGGCGGCGGGCGGCCATGCAATGGGCGCAGCCAGAAACCTGCGAGGGACAGCACGGCATGCCGCGTACGCTGCTGGCCAGGCCGGGGCCGTCGCACACGTCGCCGCGCACGAACTCGGTGCGGCCGCCTATGCGATCAAGGCCGCACGTGCTTCCGCACCCGAAGGCGAGAGCGAGGCCGCAGGGCGACTCGAGTGCCAATGGCAGCGTGACCGGCTCCCGGAGGCCATTCGCGAGCTCGTGCTTGACGACCAGCGTTTGCGGAACGACATCTGCTGGTCAGCATTTGACTGCTGAGCGGGAGTGGGGAAGCGCCCCAGCGGGCGTCCGGATCTGCCGCGAATCGGTCGGCGTCAGCGGGCGATGACAAGGTTGGCCATGTCGGCTACCGGCTGGTAGCCGAGTGCGGCATAAATCTTGTTCGAGGTCAGGTTTGCCTGCCGCCGAGGAGATCCTGGAATCCCTAGCCCGGTACCAGCAGAAGATCGTGCCTGCCGCCGACGATAAGGCCAAAGAATTTACTTCACCAATTTCAGGTGCAGGACACCAGGTGATTTGTTCCAGTTTGCGGACATTGCCGCTGGGTCTTGGGGGCTGGAACGCCGGATGTTACGTTGCGCGTGAGAGCCGGGGGCTGACTTTGGGTTACCTGGCAGTCACGACGGAAGGGACCCCCACATGCGCACTCGCCTCCTCTTGACCGGGCTGGCTGCAGCCAGCCTGCTGGCCGCCGGACTCACCGCGGCCTCGCCCGCCTACGCCACCAGCAACACTGCAGGCGTCTCCAGCGGCTCGGCGAACCAGTACCTCCAGTTCTGCAGCTCGGCCAGCACCTGCAACGAGCAGCAGCAGAACGACCTGTACGTCCAGTTCACCCGCACCGGGTCCACCTCGGGCGCCCTGGACATCTTCTACAAGATCGTCAACGGCACTGCCGTCAACGGAACCGACTTCAACACCCCGGCCACCGGCGAGGTGATCATCCCCGCAGGGCAAACCGTCTACCCCGACTTTGCAATCCCGCTGGTCAATGAGCACCAGTACGGCACCAGCAAGTCCTTCAGCATCGTAATCACCAGCACCACACCGTCGGTCACCCTCTCACCCGGCACTGGGACCGAGACCATCCTGGGCGGCAACGTCCCGCTCGACTGCGCGTTCACCTGGATCAGCGGCACCGCCCAGTCGATGACCTGCACTGCACGGCCCGCATCCCAGGTCTGGCGCATCCAGGGCGAATGCAAGGCCAACATGGGAGGCTTCTTCATCCCTGAGCCCGGCAGCAACGTCACCGGCGACGGGACCTCATCGGTCAGCGGCCCCTGCACCCTCTTCGCCACCTCCTTCTACCTCGTCACCTCCTGACACCCCGGCCGCACAGCCCCGTTACAACACCCGGTGCAGCGGCCACACGGTGTGGCCGCTGTACGGGGGCGACGTTTCATGCCCAGAATTCCACGCCGGACGGGCCACAGCCACTACCCGTCAGCAAGAATCGCTCTGGGACCGGGCCCGGCGCCAGAGCGCGAATTTCTCCCTGGGGAGGCTGCGATGGCCGACGGGTCTGAGGCAAAGCGGCAGGGTGAAGTGGTTTAACGCCAGCAAGGGGTACGGGTTCATCACGCCCGATGACGATGGTTCGGTTGATGATCTGTACTTCCATCAGACAGCAATCCAGATGGATGGCTTCAGGGTCCCGGACGAAGGCGACCCGGTGACTTTCGTCGTGGGCCCAGGGCCGAAGGGATTGCAGGCAACAGACGTGCGGCTCAATAGCGACCTCCACTCTGCTTAGGCTTGGCGGATCTGCAGTGACCGTCGGTGAATGCCCGTTGGGGGCAGTCGATTATGACGAGTGCTGACGGCGTGCGATCTCGGCGGCGTAGCCAGCGCGGGTGTTGCCTGCTGCCTGGTTCCATCCGGTGGCGGCTCCCAGGCTGATGCCGAGGAGCTAACTCAGGACGACGGCGGGCAGCTGGGCGGCGAGGTCCATGAGCGCCGCGGCCCGGCCGGCCCTGGCGGGGATGCCGAGCCGGGTGAGGCGGACCTGGAAACGCGCGGCGCTGATGGCCTGGCCGGCCCGGCCGCCTGGGAACAGCCAGGGGTTGTCGTCTGTGTGACCGATGGCGGCGTGCCCGCGGCGGCGGCCGACGAGAGCGCGTATTCGCGTGGCGAGCGGTTCGGGGACCTCGACGGGCGGGGAATCCGGGCGCCGCTGGCCGGTCTTCGCGCTGGCGGCACGTCAGGCGGGGGCGGCGGCGATCTTCGCGTTCCCGCTGCAGATCGGGGCGATCCGCGCCGGGGTGCTGGGCCTGTACCGGGAGCGGCCAGGCCCGCTGACCGCCTTCCAGCTCGGCGATGCGCTGATCTTCGCCGATACCGCCACCTTGCTGCTGCTCGACGCCCAGGACCAGGCGGGGGGCGACCTCGCGGCACTGGCCGGCCCCGGTGGCCAGCCGGACCTGGCATTGCGCCGGGCCGAGATCGACCAGGCCACCGGGATGCTCACCGAGCAGCTCGGCGCCGGCATCGGGGATGCATTCGTGCGGCTGCGCGCCTATGCTTATGCACGTGACCTGCGGCTGACCGATGTCGCCCGCGACATCGTGGCCCGCCGCCTGCGGCTGCACCCTGACCCCTCCCGGGACGGTGAGGCGTGAAGCACTCGCCCGCTCGCCAGCGCGAACGCAGCCTGCCCCGGGCTCCCGCGGCGAATCATGCCGCGTTTCCTGAGAGGGTGAACCGGAATGGACGGACAACTGCTGTCGGAAACCTTCGTTGAGCTGACCGACACCATGGTCGCCGGCTTCGACGTGATCGACTTCCTGCACGTGCTGACCGACCGTAGCGTGCAGCTGCTGGACGTCTCCGCCGCCGGGCTGCTGCTGGCTGACCCGCGCGGGGAGCTTCGCGTGGTCGCCGCCTCCAGCCAGGCAGTGCGGCTGCTGGAGCTATTTCAGCTGCAGAACGACCAGGGTCCCTGCCTGGACTGCTTCCGGGGTGGCCGGCCTGTCGCCGCCGCGGACCTGGCCGCCGAAGCGCAGCGCTGGCCCCGGTTTGCCGCCGCCGCCCAGGAGGCCGGGTTCGCCGCCGTGCAGGCCCTGCCCATGAGGCTGCGCGACCAGGTCATCGGCGCGCTGAACCTGTTCCGCGCCGCCCCGGGTGCCTTCGATCCCGCGGACATACGCATCGGGCAGGCGCTGGCCGACGTGGCCACCATCAGCCTGCTGCACGAGCGCAGCATGCGCCACAGCGACACCCTGAATGAGCAGTTGCAGACCGCGCTGAACAGCCGGGTCATCATCGAGCAGGCCAAGGGCAAGCTCGCCGAGCGCCTCGGCCTGGACACCGACCAGGCGTTCAGCGTCCTGCGTGACCACGCCAGAACCCGCAACCTGCTCCTGTCAGACGTGGCCCTGGCGTTCATCGACGGCTCAGAAACCCTTGCACGCACAGGCGCTGCTCAAGAGCACCCCGCAAGGCGCGACCGGTTACCTGCAGGCTGACCTGCGTGATCCCGGGGTGATTTTGCGCCGGGCGGCGGAGGTGCTCGATTTCGGGCAGCCGACGGCAGTCCTGCTGCTCGGGGTGCTGCACCTGATCCAGGACTCCGAAGACCCGCGCGGCATCGTGGCCCGGCTGATGGAACGCGGGCCTGAGCCTGGCGTTCGATGCGGGGTCATCGTGTGACCTGCTGCTGACCAGCGTCCTGGCCGGGCAGGAGCCGGTACCGGGGGAGCCGCTATGTGACTCGGAGCGGTGCCAGACCGGGGCGGGCGCTGCTGCGCTGGGCCATCACCGGCAAGCTTCCCGTGATCGGGTACGTGACGGTGCCGGACACGGCCCCGCTGCTGAGCCAGACCCAGCTGGCCCGGCTCCGGGACCGCACGGCGGCCAGCCCGGCGCTCGGCTCTGCGTAGGCGGCCGCGGAACTGCCGGCGCTGTCCGCGGCGCCTCGCCCGGTTGTCCGGCCTGCCAATTCTGCCTCCGCTGCGTCAAGGATCGCCGCCACGTCCCCCTCATCGAAATCCTGGGCGCTAAGCCGCGCGAACCATTCCAGGTAAAGGGTCCGGAACGAGCTGCTC
>PLDT01000106.1:0-3583 GCA_003136255.1 Actinomycetota bacterium | reverse complement strand
TGCTGAGCGAGCTGAGGGACCGGATCAGCGAGGAACTCGACTACCGCCGCGAGGCCGCCAGCCAGCGCCTGCTGGCCGCCTACTACGACGGCCACCCCACCATCCACATCCCCGCGATCATCGACGGGCTGTCCACCCGCAAGGTGATCACCAGCGAGCTATCCGGCGGAGCCCGCTTCGCCGAACTGGCCAGCTGGTCCCAGCACGAACGTGACCTGGCCGCCGAGACGATCTACCGCTTCGTCTTCCGCAGCCTGTACCACGTGGGCGCCTTCAACGGCGACCCGCACCCGGGCAACTACCTGTTCCACCGCGGCGGCAAGGTCACCTTCCTGGACTTCGGGCTGGTCAAGCGCTTCACCCCCGCCGAACTGCAGCCGCTCATGCAGATGGCCCGCACCATCTGCGTCGAGCACGACCCCGAGGCGTTCCGCGCCAGCCTGGAGACCGCCGGATTTCTGCGCCCCGGCGCGCCGCTCAGCACCGAGGCGATCGTCGAGCACCTGGCCGTCTTCTACGACACCATCCGCGAACCGGGACCAGTGACCATCACCAGCGAGTACGCCTCCTCCGTCGTGCGCCGCTTCTTCGACCTGCGCAGCCCGGTCGCCGACTACATCGCCGTCCCGCGCTCCTACGTGATCCTGCAGCGCATCAACCTCGGGCTGTTCGCCGTGCTCGGCGAGCTGTCCGCCACCGCCGACTGGCGCGCCATCGCCGAGGAAATCTGGCCCTTCGTCCAAGGCCCGGCGTCCACCCCGATGGGACAGGCCGAGGCCGCATGGCAGGCCCGGCGTCAGGCCATGGCGGCGTGACCGGCCTGAGGCCGCACCCGGATGCCGCGGAACTGGCCTCCCGTCGTAGGCCGGACCCGGGGCCGCGTTATCGGATTCCCGCCGGGCTGGGCGAGGAACCAAGGAAACCTACTATCCGTGTTAGTAAAGATCCGCTCTCTGGGCGCCTGCTGGGCATACGGGCCGGACACCTGGCTCTTAGAGTCGGCAGCAGGCTGACCCGGCAAGCGAAGGAGTGGTCGTGACCACAATGACGCCCGGCATGCAGGTCCCACCTGGAGGGCAACAGCGGCTGGCCGCCGGCAGCTGGCGGGTCGATCCAGCCCAGTCGGATGCCTCGTTTACCGCATCGGTCGTCGGCCGGCCCGTGCGAGGGCGCCTGCCCCTGACTGGCCGGGTGCTGATCACCGAGCCGATCGAGGATTCAACCGCGCGGCTGACCGCCAGGGCGGGCGCGGTCAGTACCGGGTCACCAGTGCTGGACCGGCTGCTGGCCGGGCCCGGCTTCCTGGATGCCGGCGCCTACCCGGAGATCAGCTTCCGGTCCGAGTTCCTGGCCTGGGTCCCGGCCGGATGGCGGGCTGTCGGCCGCCTGCAGGTCAAGAACGCCGAGCCTGAACTGGCCTGCCACCTCGATCTGCACCTTGGCGGCACGCGGCCGGACGGCTCCCCGCGCATACTCATCACCAGCAGCTGGGTCATCGACTCCAGGTGGATAACCCGCCAGTGGATCCCCGGACTTGGCCGCCGCATCGTGATGACGTGCTCATGTTTCCTCCAACTGGACATATGAGCCGCATGGTGTCATTCTCCGGCCGCCTGTTCGGGCCGTAGCCTGCGGCCGCCCACCCCCGCGGCTTCGGCTGGATGCGCTGCCGCATCGCCGCGTAACTGCGGCCGCTGTGATGAGCGTCGCACCCGTTGGCTCGGTCTAGCTGAACCGGCCAGGTCTCCTATGCGTGTTAGTAGTTGAAAGAGAAACTATTACCGCCCCCTCCGCCGTGGCACCAGGCCCGCGGGGACGGCCGGCGACATTAGGAGAAGACCATGTTTACGAACCTCCATTTCAGCAGGGAGCTCGCCTTCGACCGGCAGCGCGAAATGCTGGCGCAGGCCGGCCAGCAGCGTCAGGCCCGCGAGCTCGGCAGGGCGTCCCGGGGCGCAGAGGGAACCGGGCGCCGCCCACGCCGGGCCCTGCGCATTGCCCTGTGGCTGCGCCCAGAAGTCCATACATGACATCACTATCGGCCAGCGCCGCGCGGCGCGCGTCCGAGTACAGCCTCATGCCCTGGCCGCTAAATCCCCGCTAGACCCCCCGCCCGGCGTGCCGCCGGGCATCAGAAGGAGCATTAAGATGCGCACGTCCCAGCCCGGGCCGCCTGGCCAGGCCAACATGGCCCCGTGGCAGCGGTGGCTGCTGCCGGGGATTATCGTAGCGTTCTTCGTGGCGCTGTTTGCCCTGCCGCGCGGCGCAGTCGCTGGCATGCCGCTGACCTACACCCAGTTCGTGGCCGATGTCGGCGCCGGGACGGTCCGCGCGGTCACCATCGGCCCGGCCGGCCAGGTCACCGGCAGCCTGACCAGCGGGCAACCGTTCACCACCACCATCCCGGTCGCGCTCGGCAGCAATAGCCTGGCCGGAGACCTAGCCGCCCACCACGTCCAGGTCACCGCCACCGCCGCCGCGGCCACGTCCTCCTCGCTGGCGTCGGTGCTGACCGGGCTGCTGCCGCTGCTGCTGATCGGCGGCCTGATCTATTTCGTTATCCGCGGCGCCCGCCGGCAGGCCGGCGGCCTGGGCGGCGGCATGGGCCACCTGACCAGCCTGACCAAGGCCAAGGCGCGGGTCATCGACGGTGAGCGGCCGGCCACCCGGTTCACCGACGTGGCCGGCTATACCACGGTGAAGACCGAGATCAGCGAGGTCGTGGACTACCTGCGCGACCCGGGCCGCTACCACCGGGCCGGGGCCCGCGGGCCGCGCGGCGTGCTGATGGCCGGGCCGCCCGGCACCGGCAAGACCCTGCTCGCCCGCGCCGTCGCCGGGGAGGCGCACGTGCCGTTCTTCTCCGTATCGGGCTCGGGGTTCGTGGAGATGTTCGTCGGCGTCGGGGCGGCCCGGGTCCGGGACCTGTTCGAGCAGGCCCGCACCCGCGGCCCGGCGATCGTGTTCATCGACGAGATCGACGCCCTGGGCGCCCGCCGCGACCACGGCGGCCTGGCCGGCAGCGACGAACGGGAACAGACCCTGAACCAGCTGCTCGCCGAGATGGACGGATTCGAGGACTCCGCCGGGGTGGTGGTGCTGGCCGCCACCAACCGGCCCGACGCCCTGGACCCNNCCTCGGCCCGGACACCGACCTGGACCAGGTCGCCGCCGCCACCCCCGGATTCTCCGGCGCGGACCTGGCCAACCTGATCAACGAGGCCGCCCTCACCGCCGTCCGGGACAGCCGCGCCACCCTGGCCGCCGCCGACTTCGACAGTGCCCGCGACCGCGTGCTGCTCGGCACCCGGCACACCAGCCCGCTAGCCCCCGCCGAACTCGCCACCGTCGCCGTCCACGAAGCCGGCCACGCCCTGGTCGCCACCTTGTCCCCGCACGCCGACCCGGTCAGCCGGGTCACCGTGCTGGGCGCCGGGCAAGCCCTCGGGCTGACCGAGACGCTGCCCGCCGACGACCGCCGGCTCTACGGCGAAAGCTACCTCGCCGACACCCTCGCCGTGCGCCTCGGCGGCCGGGCCGCCGAACGGCTGGTCCGCGGCGAGGCATCCACCGGCGCCGCCGA
>PLDT01000044.1:0-3100 GCA_003136255.1 Actinomycetota bacterium | reverse complement strand
GAGCTCGGGACCGCGCCCATGTCCTTGTACCGGCACGTGTCCGCCAAGGAGGAGCTGCTCACCCTGATGGTGGACGCCGCCTGGGACGAGGCCCCGCAGGATCCGGTGCCGGGCGAGGGCTGGCGGGCCGGGCTGTCCCGCTGGGCCTGGGCGCTACGGACCGGAGCGCGGCGGCACCCGTGGGTGGTGCGCATCGCGCTCAACAGCCTGCCGATCATGCCCAACGAGGTGGCTTGGTTCGAGAACGCGCTGGCCTGCCTGGCGGACACGGGCCTGACCGAGGCTCGTAAGGCGTCGGTGATCCTGCTGCTGGCCGGCTACGTCCGGAACCTGGCCACCACCGAGGCCGACATCGCGGCCGCGATCCGGGCCTCGGGGCTGACGCCCACGCAGTGGATGGCGTCCTACCCGCGGATGCTGGCCGAGCTGACCGATGCGCGCCGGTTCCCGGCGCTGGCCAAGTTCATCGCGGCCGGGGTGTTCGAGGCCGAGGACGGCCCGGACGACGAGTTCATCTTCGGCCTGGACCGCATCCTGGACGGCGTCGAGGTCCTCATCCGGCGCTAGACGAGCACTATGCACACAGGTCAGGGATGGGCGGCCTATCGGGAAACGCCGGGACTGGGAGTCCTAGCCTTTGCTGTGCGTGGTCAGGGTTGCTTTCGCGCGGTAAGAAGTAGGTATTCCCAGTCCATGATGGTGGTTCCGGCGCCGTGATCGTGGCGGCGGGCGAGGTCGGCGAGTTCCTGGTCAAGCGCGGCGGTGCGGGCCGGCCCGGCTAACGGACGGCCCCGGGGGTTCTGATTAGTCTCAGCTCCGAGGGTGACCGTCGGGCAGGCGGACGGCACGCTCCCCTCTAGGGGATCGGGGTGCCGAAGGGTCGTATGTGCTGCCGCGGCCGCGATGCCCGCGCATGCCGNNTCCGCGCTAATTTCATTGCTTCGAATATGTTGGTGAATTGCGGGACGGGTGAGGTGCCTGCGCCGGGGGTGAGCGGCCCGGGCTGGCCAGCGGGTCTGACATGCGCCGGCCCGGGGCCGCGCCACCCGGGCAGCGCACCCGGACCCTGGCCTCAGCACGGCAGGCCGGCGGGCTGACAGCAGCACGGGCCCCAGCGGTCACAGGGTAACCACGACCTCGACGGTCAGCCGCCTGGCACGGTTGGGACGGTCCCCTAATGGAGCCGATGTGCCATCAGCCTCGGACTCGGCGCTGCAACACGCACATCCGCCGCTTCCGTCACATTTCCGCGGTTGATTCCGGTTCTGCGGGTGGAGCGAGCCTGGCCCCCAGCACCCCGGATCGACCACGAAGCCCGGATCAACCACTATAACCGGAGAGCTTCTCCGCCTGCCGTGACGCCAGCGATGTCCTGTGATAACTGTGACGAGCGCGGGCAGGCCGAAGCTGTCACAAGATCATCGTCGCCGCTATCGTCAGCCGACGGGAGGGCCGAATGGGGGCACAGTTTGGCGCGCTCCCTTCTACCGGGCCCGGGCAGACGCCCCCATCCGGGCGCGTGATCCCCATGAACCGTGCGGGATGCGGGACTAGCTCAGGGCTTGGAGGGCGGTGCGGAGGCGGGCCAGGTCTTCGGGGGTGCAGTCGACGTGGGGGCTGATCCGCAGCAGCGGTTCGGTCATCTCGCGGGGCGCTCGGTTGACCTCACCTGCAGTGGTGACGATGCCGTGCTCGTGCAGTAGCCGGGCCCGGATCGCGGGGACGTCCTGGCCGCGACCGGGGCGCAGGGCGGTGATCGCGGAGCCGGGACCGGCGGGCGTGGCCACGGCCCAGCCGGGCAGGTCGGCGAGGGCCTCGCGGGTCTGGCGGCCAACGGCGGCCAGGCGGTCCCACACACGAGCCGGGCCGGCCGCGGTGAACTCGGCCACGGCGGTGCACAGGCCGATCCAGGCGGCGACGTTGGCCTCGCGGGCCATCAGCAGCCAGAGGGGGCTGACGTCGGCGGGGCGGGTGGCGGCGACCAGGTCGGAGGCGGTGATGCGCAGCGAATCCCACCAGGGTTCGGCCACGCCGAGCACGCCTACGCCGCGCGGGCCGGTGAGCCACTTGCGGCTGGTGGCGTAGACGGCGTCCGCGCCGCACGCGGTGTCTACGTGGCCGAGAGCCTGGGCGGCGTCCACCCACAGCGGGACGCCCGCCGCGCGGCACAGCGAGGCGGCGGCCGCGACCGGCTGGACCAGGGTCCGGTGCGAGGCCACCTGGTCTAGGTGCACCAGGGCGGGCGGGTCGCTGGCCAGCATCCGCTCCAGCGCGGCCAGGTCGGCCACCCCGCCGTCGCCGACCGGGATCTCGGCCAGGCGCAGGCCCCGGGCGGTGAAGGCGTGCAGGTTCGGTCCCCACTCGCTGGCCACCACGGCCACCGTGTCACCCGCACGTAGCGGCCACGCCGCGAGCAGGGCGGCCAGCGCCGAATCCGCGCTCTCGGTGAAGGCCAGCCCCGCAGCCGGGACGCCGAGCAGGGCGGCCAGTTCGGCCCGGCCCGCGCCGAGGACCGGGGCGGCCTCGGCCAGGGCCACGTAGGCTCCGCGAGTCGCCTCGCGCTCAGCGTGCCCGGCGCTCGCGGCCAGGGTGGCGATCGAGGACCGGCCCGCGGCCGCGCTGTCCAGGTGGAGCAGTCCGGCGGGCGGCCGCTGCTCCCGCCACCAGGNNGGGGCGGCCTCTTCGGGGTCGCGGGCCTGTTCCTCGGTTGCTTCTTCCGCCGGATCCGGAGCCGGATCGGGAGCCGGACCCGGTCCCTGCGCGACCAGCACGCGGTCCGGGCGGTGCTGGGTGCGGTAGAACCAGACGGCGCCGACCACGGCCAGGATCGAGGCGATGTACATGTTCAGCCGCAGCCCGAAGATGTGGACTGAGGAGTCGATGCGCAGCGACTCCTCGAAGATCCGGTAGGCCGAGTAGCCGAACACGTACAGGGCGAACAGGCCGGGCGGCTTGATCTTGTAGCGGTGCCCGAGCCAGATCAGCACGCCGGCCCAGGCGAAGTCGAAGATCAGCTCGTACAGGAAGGTGGGCTGGAACGTGGCGAAGTGCAGGTCGGCCGCTGGGATGCCGCCGGACACCCGGTAGGGGTAGGGGATCT
>PLDT01000009.1:0-3159 GCA_003136255.1 Actinomycetota bacterium | reverse complement strand
GCATCGCCGGTCAGGCCGAGCGCCTGGCGCAGCGGGAGCGGCATGTCCAGGCCGTTCGCCAGCTTCTCAAAGGTAGACGCGAACTCGGCTTGGTTCTTGCCGCGCTTGTAGTTGCTCAGGGTGCTCTGGGCCAGCCCGGTCCTGGCGCCCATCTGCCCCTGGGTGATGCCGTGCGTGCCGAGGATGCGGACCATGGCGCCGGCATCGCGCCGCTTGCATGCCTCGTAGAAGTCCTGACGTGCGAAAACGGCGGCAAGCCGCTCACGGACTACGTCGTCTGGTTCAGCCACGGCGCCTGTCCCGTTCCCCTCCCCAGGGATACAGAGATGCGATCGGTCAATCACATCTTGCTATCACACCTTGCTATTCCGCTAGCCGCCCATGCATGCGACGATCTGGGCCGTATCGACTCGTATCGATACGGATTAGCTTTGCCCGGTTTGACCTGTGAAAACATGCGGCAGCGTGTCCTTGCAAGAGGCGGCGCAAGCTGCATGGCAAGACGTGACCGCGCGATTACGTAATCGAGCTGTAAGGACCCGAGGGACAGCACCCATGACCGATGCCGAATCTGCGACCGTCGAGCCGCCCAAGCATCCCCTGCACGCCATGACGACGTACGAGCTGACGTACTACCGCCGCCGGCTGGAAAACGCCCTCGCGTTCCTGGACAAGCAAGATCCTGTACCTGCGATCCGGGCCGACCTGCAAACCGCCCTCGACGGCCTGCTGGCCGAGCAGGAGTCGCGTACGAGGCTGGCCGATGCCCGCTGACCGCCCCCACGATGTCAGCAGCCTCACCGCTGCCCAGCTTGAACGGGCCAAGCGGGATCTTGGGATCAGCCTCGCCCTGGCACTCCCCGGTTCCCCCGTACGCGTGACGATCATGACCGAGATGACCGCCATCGACGCAGAGCTAGCCGAGCGCAGCGGCCGATGAACTTGCCTGTGCTCGTGCCGGTGGGCGCTGGTGGCCCATGCGCCCGAGGCATCCCCTCGGGCCGTGTCCCGATTGACGCTCCCCTACGGTGCCCCGTAACCGTCGGCAGGCCTACGGAACCGCCTGAACCATGCCAGCTATACCGACTGGCCGCGTTTGTGCTGGCAGGCTGCCACCGGTCATCCCTGTAGGCTCCCCGTTCGCCCTGATCCTGGCGGGTTAGCCCTGTCTTTTCATTGGGNNCGGGTGCACGATCAACGCGGAGGCGGTGACGTGCAGCGGAAGCTCACGCCGCCACGGGTCGCCGACGATCTCGGCCAGGGCTCGCACCTTGCGCAGGTCGGCCGTCTCAGCCTGGCCGCCCGGCTGGTACTCGTGTAGGAGCTCCGCCAGCGACGGCCTCAAAGGGTCAGGTTCCACAGGACGCGATGGTAATCGGTCCCGCCACCCGGTATGACCATTACTCGGTCCGCGGCCGATCTAGCCCTGATCATAGTTTAAACGTGTGTCGTATCGATAGCCGACGTAGCAGTTGCCTTTGATCCTCATGCTAGCCCTGTCTTTTCATTGGGTTTGAGGGCCGGGCGGTGTGCCTGACGTAAAAAGTGCTCCTGAGCTGGGACAGTGAGGGTGTTCGAAGTCCTTATTGTCCTGAGTTCGAGGAGCACTTTCTGCATGCATGCTACCGGTTGGTCCAGGGGCCTGGAGGTATCTGGCGGCGGTCAGGGTGTCGTGTCGCATGCCGGGCTGGTGCTGCTGCGGCATCTGGCTGATAAGACGGGCCTGACCGGCGGGCTGTCGCGGGCGCTGGCCACGCCGCGGTTCTTGGTGCATGACCGGGGCCGGGTGCTGGCTGATCTGGCGTGCGCGGTCGCGGACGGCGCCCGGGTGATCTCCGATTTCCGGGTGATGCGCGATCAGCGGGAGCTGTTCGGGCTGGTGGCGTCGGTGCCGACGGCGTGGCGGACGCTGGCGGAGATCGCCCGGGGCGGGGCGCGGGCGGACCGGCGGATCACGGCGGCGGTGAATACGGCCCGCCGGCACGCGTGGGCGCAGGTCGCGGCCCGGCATGGCGCGCTGCCGGGGGTGCGGCTGGCGGACCGGACCCTGGAGGGGGTGACGTGCATCCGGCTGGATGCCACCGTGACGTTCGCGCACTCCGACAAGGAACTCGCGGAGGCGAATTTCAAAGGCTACGGCCATCACCCCTTGATCGGGGTATGCGATAACACCGGCGGCGAGCCGCTGGCCTGGATGCTGCGCCGCGGGTCGGCCGGATCGAATACCGCCGCTGACCATCTGGCCATCACCGACGCGGCGATCGCCGCGATCCCGCCGCGGTTCAGGCGGAAGCTGATGGTCACCTGCGACGGGGCCGGGGCCAGCCACGCCCTGGTCAAGCGGCTGGACACGCTGGCNNGATGAGGCCTGCGCGGATGCGGGCTGCGCGCACCGGGCGTGCTGGATCGAAGAAGCGCACGTCACCGAGCTGACCGGGCTGCTGCGGCACAGCGCTGGCGGGGACCAGCTGTCTGCCTGGCCCGCGGCGATGCGGGTCTTCGCGCGCCGCGAGCGGCCCCATCCGGGCGCCCAGCTGACCCTGTTCGAGGCCGGGGACGGCTGGCGGTACTCCCTGTGGGCCACGAACCGGCCCGCCAGCACCAAAGGCTGGCTCGGCCAGGCCGCCTACCTCGACGTCGCGCACCGGGTCCAGGCCCGGGTCGAGGACGCGATCCGGACCGGGAAAGACTGCGGAATCGGCCATTTCCCGTCCTTTGACTTCGGGATCAACGGCGCGTGGCTGACCGCGGCGATGACCGGGCAGATCCTGCTCGCCTGGCTCAAGCTCCTGGCCCTGGACGGCGACCTGGCCAAAGCCGAGCCCAAGACGCTGCGCTACCGGGTGCTGCACTCAGCCGCCCGGCTGGTCCGCGGCGGGCGGAAACGGCGCCTGAAAATCCAGGCGACCTGGCCGTGGGCTGACGCGATCACCGCCGCGTGGCAGCGGATCGACGCGCTCCCGCAAGCCCCCTGACCAGGAAGAACCGTCCCTGCGATCCAGGAAGGACAACCCCCGGGGCCTGTGGAAACCCCGGCCACCGGCCCGGCAGCCGGGCCATTGTCATATCCCGACGCTAAAATCGGGGCCACACACGAGGCCACCTGGCGTTCGGCGCCAGCCATCAACCCGGATGAAAGATCAGGGCAAGAACCGCGGC
>PLDT01000496.1:0-2749 GCA_003136255.1 Actinomycetota bacterium | reverse complement strand
CGTTCGGCTCGCTCGCGTCCGGCAATGATAGTTGCGCAGCGTAACCATCGCTGGTTGCGACCGTCGCACGAGATCCGCCGCTATGCGCGGCCGTTGCTGCATGGTGGGTCCGCCCGCGCCCCAGGCAGAACTGGGCGATCTGCGCGCACAAAGCCAACTGCGAACGCCCCGTCATGGCGCGCCGGGCAGCCCGGTCCGCGCGGTGCGGATGGCTGGCTCACGGCTGCCCTGCTAGCCTCGGTGACTGTGCCCGGAGCCATTCATCATTCAGTCGTGGTGGTGCGCGACCTTGAGGCTAGCCTGCGCTTCTACCGGGACGGCCTCGGTCTCGAGGTGATGCAAGACCGGCAGGTCGAGGGTGACTGGCCAGGTCTCCTCGACGCTCCCAGTCGCAGCCTGCGGGCAGTTTTCCTCGGTGACCCGCGAGTTCCCGACGACCATTCCGGCGTCCTAGAGCTCAACCTGTTCGACGGCGACGTCGCGGAAGGACCTCCTGCCTCGCCGCGAAGGAACGGACTCTTGCTGCTGTCGTTCTTCGTTGACGTCGAGGCGACCCTCGGCCGACTTGCCGGTCTAGGCCTCGGCGGCTCCCCCCGGCGCGTCACACAGCCGACACCGAACGGGCAGGTAACTATCGCGACCGTTCGCGACCCAGATGGAGTGCTCGTCCTGCTGACCCCTGGCTCGATTACCAGGAGAGCGTGACAAACTGGTCGGCAATGCGCTCGACCGGATGTATTAGTAAGGGCGCATGACTCCCGAATGTTCATACTTGGCGACCGGATATCCGCCGATCTGGCCTGATTTCAAAGTCGGCTCGGAGTGGTGTAGCTGGCACCTATGTGGCCGTTATGTGTGGTGGCGGGCATGTGCCGCCGTCCATCGTGCAATCGCGGGTGTTCACGTCGCTGCGTGGACCCGGGTCTGCGCGGTTCGCCCTGGTTATGAGTAGTCGGCGGCGACTCGGCGTGCGGTGCCGTCGACGGTGATGGTGCCGCCGTGCGGGAGGATCCACTGCGGGCGGGTGTGGCCGAACGGGACGCCGGCGCACACGACAGCATCCGGGTTGTACCGGCTGATGATCCCGGTGACGACGTCACGCTGCTCAGCGCGCAGCCGGGCACGTTCTCCTGCTGGGGGACGGCGGCTGAAGTCCGATACCGGCGGGCGGGCCACCAGGACCGCGTCTACCGCAGCGAGGATGCCGCGTTCGCCCAGCGCACGGACGATCCACCCGACATGCCGGGCGGGAAGGAGTTCTTCCGACGTTTCCAGAAGCAGAACCCCGCCATCCAGCACGTCGGGGGCGAACGAGAACCGGCCGGCGATGAAGGTCTCCTCGATCACCTCCACGCAGCCGCCCCAGGCCCGGCCGGTGACCGTGCGGGCCGGACCGTGCCAGCTCCACGGCCCGGCCGGCTCACGCTCACCGAAAAAGTCCAGGGCGCGCGGGTCGGCCCAGTCCACCCCGAAGTCCTCGGACTCGCCCGGCTCGGTGATCTCGATCCTCTCCCCGGTGACCAGCGCCGCGCGCAGCGACCGGGCATGTACCTCGTCCACCCCGGGACCCGGCCCGAGGTGCACCTGGGACGACCCGCCGTAGAAACTGGCGATGCCGTTCGCCCACAGCCAGTGATGCATGTTGGTGTTGTCGCTGTAGCCCAGGAACGGCTTGGGGTCGCGCCGGGCGAGGGCGGCGTCCAGGTGCGGGATGACCGTGATCTGGTCGTCCCCGCCGATCACCGCCAAGATCGCGCGGATCCCCGGATCAGCGAACGCGGCATTGACGTCTGCGGCACGCTCGGCCGGCGTGGCGCCGACCTTGCGCGTGGCCGGGAACTCGACCGGGACCAGGCCGGTGACCTCGGCAAGCCGGCGCATCGCCTGCTCGTGCACCGCAGGGAATGCCCCGGCCGCGGCGAACGACGGCGACAGCACGGCAACCCGGTCTCCCCGGCGGGCCTTGGGCGGGCGGACCAGGTCGTGCGGCATGCCTGCCATCGAACCACGCCCATCGCACCGATACCTAAGTGATTTCCGCGTCCGAGCCTCCAGGCGGCCCTGGCCCGTAGTGCCGGCTGGCGACCACGTCTGTCACACAATGTGACTGCCGGCAAGGTCCAAAGCGCGCGCACACTCCCGCCACTATGTACGTTCACAGTTGCTCGGCGTCGGCCGAGCGGTGCCGCGCAGGTCAAGCTGTTCTGGCTGCCGGGCGGGTTCAGATCTCCTCGGGCCGGGCCGACGGCGGCCAAGCGTTGGCCTGTTGCTTACTGCGGCCGGCGAAGGCCGGCACAGGCTGAGCGTCGTCTGCCATGGCGGGGCGGGTAGAGCGGTTGAGGCGTGTGTGCGCGCGAGGAATGCTTCCAGGCCGCCAAGAACGAGACCGGCCTGGACCACTACCGGTCCGCCGCTACGACGCCTGGTACCGGCACGGCACACTGTCCATGCTCGCGCTTGCCTTCCTTCAGGTCTGCGCAGCTCAAAGGGGGCACCAGCGGCTGTGGACAACTTTCCCGGACACGCCTGCGGCATGATCACCATGGCCGCGACGACGTAGGCGACCTCATCGCCGTGACCGCCGCCGAGATCCGCCGCCTGCTGACAGCCTTCACGCATCCGCAACATCCGGGCGAGCACTACCAGCACTGGTCACGATGGCGACGCCACCACCAAGCCCAGGCCCGGCAGTCCCATTACCGGCGCAGGCTCACGAACCAGCCGCTGCCGATGAGGTGCTAACCGGCTG
>PLDT01000362.1:0-52750 GCA_003136255.1 Actinomycetota bacterium | reverse complement strand
CCAGCACCAAACGCGACTTTGTTCCCCGCCCCGTCGCCACTCCCGCACCAGCCAGCTCACCAGTTCGCATCAAAGCGGATGCCCAGGCCCAAGCGGGGTCCCGGTTACCAGGTCGATGTCACCTCGTACCTGTTCTTTCCGGTACGTTGCGTCATCGACCAGGTCAGGCTTACCGGGCAAATAGGGCAATCCACGATAAAATGGGCTCCGACGCCCTCTATCCAGACGAAGTTCCGGACAAAGGCCCGCACGCGCCCTTACCGGGCAGCAACAAAGCGGGAAACTAAAGGCGCGCCCTCACCAAGTGAGGACGGCGGCTTCCTCGATTTCCTCGTTCACGTCCGNNTCGGTAAGCACGTCGCGGCGCAGCGAGTAGTAGTAGTTGCGCCCGGCCTTGCGCGTGCTGATCAGGCCCGCGTTCTGCAGGATCTTGGTGTGGTAGGAGATCGTCGGCTTTGACACCGGAAGCGTGCTCTCCAGCGTGATGCAGGCCAACTCGTCGACCTGTGCCATTTGGACGATGATGCTCCACCGGATCGGATCGCTCAGCGCCCGGAAGACCTCGGTCGGTGGGTTGTCGACCGTCAGCTTGGCAGCCATGAGATAACTCGGTTCCCCTTGGGTGCCGGCACCGTCAAGATACTGGCACGATTTGCAGACAACGTTCGAGAACTATGATACAGCCCCCAGAGCAAAACCAGTGCCCAGCCCTCGACAAGTCATGCAGAGTTAACACGAAGCCAGCGGCCTGTCCAAAGCGGACCGGCCGGCAACACGAAGCTAAATGGCTTAAGCGGTCCTGGCCGGGCTGGGGACCTCCTCGGTACCGCGCACGATGGCGAAGACGTGCTCGTCCTGGGCCAGGATCGGGGAGTCCCCGCTGATCACGATGCGGCCGCGCTCCATGACGTAGCAGCGGCTGGAGTTGGCCAGCGCGCGCGGCACGCTCTGCTCGACGATCAAGATGGCCAGGCCCTGCTCGCGAAGCCGCGCGATCGCGTCGTAGATGGTGCGGATGACGATGGGAGCCAGGCCGGAGGTGGGCTCGTCCAGCATCAGCACCCGCGGCTCGGCCATCAGCGCCTGGCCGATCGCGACCATCTGCTGCTCGCCGCCGGACAGGAAGCCCGCGTTGCGGGACGCGTAGGTACGCAGGATGGGAAACAGGTCAAAGACGCGTTCCATGGTCGCCGCCACCGCCTTGCGGCCCGACCGCCGGCGCGTGTACGCGCCGAGGCGCAGGTTCTCCTCGACGCTCAAGCTGGCGAAGATCCGGTGGCCCTCGGGCACGTGGGCCAGCCCGGCGTCGACGATCTGGCGGGAACTGGCCTTGGAGACGTCGGTGCCGACCAGCGTCACGGTGCCGGGGAAGCGACCGTAGCGCAGGCCGGCGATGGCCAGCAGGCTGGTCGTCTTGCCCGCCCCGTTCCGGCCGATGAGCGCCACCGTCTCGGCGGCGCCGACCTGCAGGGATATGCCGTCGACGGCCTGCAGCGACCCGTATCCGGCGTGCAGGTCGCAGACGTCGAGCAGCGGGTCGCCAGTGCTCATGACGATGCCTCCAGTGGCTCATCGATGCCCAGGAACACGCTGGCGACGGTCGTGTCGGACCGCAGTTCCGCCGGGGTGCCCTGGAACAAGATCCTGCCTTGGTGCAGGCAGGTGACGGTGTCGGCAATGGACAAGACCATCGGGACATTGTGTTCGATCAGCAGCACGCCCACCCCCGAACGAGCCAGGTTCTGGCAGACCTCGGTCACCAGGTCCAGCTCGACGGGGCTCAGGCCCGCGGCCGGCTCGTCAAGCAGGATGAAGCTCGGCCGCAGGGCGATGGCCCGGGCCAGCTCGACCATGCGCCTGGTGCCGTGCGGCAAGGCGGCGGCCGGCTGGGACAGGACATGGTGCAGGCCGAGCGACTCGAGTATCTCCAGCGCCTCGTCGCGGGCCTGGCGGTTGACCCGTATCCCGCGCGGCAGCCGCAGGATCGACTCCGGGCCGCTGCAGCGCACGCGTAGCTCGACGGCCGGTATGACGTTCTCTAGCGCGGTCTCGCGGAGCATGAGCTTAGGACTCTGGAACGTCCGGGCGATCCCCGACCGTGCCACCGAGTGCGGCGGCTGGTTGTCCAGCCGGGTGGACCCGATCCGGATCTGCCCCTCGTCGAGGGTGTAGAACCGGGAGATCAGGTTCAGCAGCGTGGTCTTGCCCGACCCGTTCGATCCGATCAGGCCGTGGACCTGCCCGCGGGCCAGGGTCAGGTCGACGTGGTCGACCGCGGTGACGCCGCCGAAGGAGCGCTTGGCGCCGTCCACGACCAGCGCGCCGGAGTCCCCGGCGCCGATCACCGGCGGCCAGGGGGGCAGCGTGGCGGCGGGCTTCCCGGTCGTTACGGTGCCCGGCGTGGCGGGCGGGGCGACGCTGGCCGCCGGCGCCGCCGCGAGGGCCGCGGACGGGCCCGAGGTCAGGCTGGGCGCTCGCGGTCTGATCCCCAGCCGGTCGCCCAGCACGTTGAGCCTGGCCATCAGCCCGTTCGGCAGGAAGACCGCGAACGCCAGCAGCAGCACGCCGAAGACGATGCCGTTGTACTGCTGGAACGAGGTGAAGAACTGGTTGATCCCCAGGATGATCACCGAGCCGATCAGCGGACCGATGATCGTGCCCATCCCGCCGATGGTCATGCCGGCCAGCAGCAGGATAGCGAACTGGACCGACGAGCTGCCCGGCGCGAAGAACTGCTGGGTGTAGACGTAGATCCCGCCCGCGATCCCGGCCATGATGGAGGCGATGAGGATGGCCAGTAGCTGGGTCCGGTACGCCCTGATCCCGATCGACGTGGCGAGCTGCGGGCTGGTATGCAGGGCCACGAACCGGTGCCCGACCCGGCTGTGCACCAGGGCCCAGCTGAACAAGGTGGCCAGCAGGACCAGCGAGACCACGATGATGTACAGCCCCTCGCCGTTGATCTCCGGCGCGAACCCGGCCACGGCGTACAGCGGGATGCCGGTGTCGGCGCCGACCAGGCCCCACTGCTGGGCCACGGTGGGGATGGCCAGGGCGGCGAACAGCGAGACCAGGGCCAGGTAGAACCCGCCGACGCGCAACGCGGGCAACCCGATGATCAGCCCGCCCACGGCGCCGACCACGCCGCCGATGATGCACATGGCCACCAGGCCGATGCCGTGCGGGTGGTACTTCGCGGCCAGGATCGCGCCGTAGGCGCCCACCGCGAATACCGCCGTGATGCCGAGAATGTACTGGCCGCCGTAGCCCATCGCGATGTTCAGGGCGACGGCGATGATCAGGAACGACAGGACTTCCTCGTACTCGCCCAGCCGGAACGAGCCGCTCCCGCCCAGCTGGGGCACGATGTACAGCACGATGACCAGCACGGCGGGTATGGCCCACCGCAGCCAGGTCCGGCCGCCGCCGGCCAAGCCCAGCCGACCCGCGATCTCGCTCATACTTGGCGCACCGCCCTCGTACCGAATAGGCCGGCCGGCCGGACCGCCAGCACGATCAGGACCAGTATCAGCCCGGCCAGGATCTCGTAGTTGGAGCTGACGTACAGGTCGAACATCTGCTCGGCCACGCCGAGCAGGAGCCCGCCGATCACGCAGCCGCGCAGGCTGCCGAAGCCGCCGGCCGCCAGCGCGATGAAGCCCTTCAGGCCGTAGGTCAGGCCGACCGTCACGTCGGCCGAGACGATCGGCGCCACCACGAACGCCGCCAGCGCCGTGACCAGCCCGGCGATGATGAAGGCCAGCCTGCTGATGCGCAGCGCATCGATGCCGCGCAGCGCCGCGACCTCGCGGTCCTCGGCCACGCCGCGCATCGCGGTGCCCAGCCAGGTGCGCTTGTAGAAGAGCTCCAGGGCCACCATGACCACGATCATGACCACGAACGCCAGGATGAACTTCGTCGCCACGTGCACGCCGGCCACGCTGACCGTGCCGTTGCCGAGCGCCCCGGGGATCGGCACGACCGGGTTCTGGCCGTAGATGATCGACGCGACCGTCTCGATGATCAGGGAAAAGGCCAGCGTGGCGATGAACCAGCCCAGCCCGACCACCGGCCGCGCGACGAACGGCCGTACCGCGACCCGTTCCTCGACCAGGCTGATCGCCACCACCACCGCGACGATCACCAGCAGCGTGACGATCTGCGGCAGGTGCCAGCGGTCCAGGCAGAAGTACGACACCAGGACGCCGGCCATCATCAGGTCGCCCTGGGCGACGTTGAAGATGGCCGTCGAGTTGAACACGACGGTGTAACTCAGCGCGATCAGCCCGTAGACCGACCCCACCGCCAGACCCGCGAACAGTGCGGTCAGGAACAGCGTCATCGCAAGTAACCCCCTGCCCGGCCGTCAGCGGCCACCAGCCACGCCGCGAGCTTAGTCAGTGACATCAGCTCGCGCCCTTTCAGACTTACAGCCGCATGCGCCACGCCACTGGACGGGCCGGTCTGCGGGCCTGGCCAGGACGGGCATGCCGTCCTCGGCCACCTCCAGCAGCTGGCTGCCAGGTCGGCGGACCACGCGAAACGATTCAGCGTGTCTCAAACTATCTATAAATATGCGGCCCGCGTCAAGGGTTATGTCCCGGTAGTCGGACCTGCCCCGGTTCGGCGCCCGGGTCACGATGGCTTCGGCCAGACGTAGGGCGCCGCCTCGGCCGCTGACATGCCCAGCCACTCGCCCAGCACCTCCACCGTGTGGGCGCCGAGGCGCGGGGTCGGCCGCCGCACCACGGGCGGCGTCTTGGTCAGCCGGTGCGGGGGCGCCGCGTACTCGGCCACGCCCAGGTCGGGATGATCCATCTCGAGCAGGAAGTGCCGCTCCCGGTGCTGCGGGTCGCGCACCACGTCCTCGGCGTCCTGCACCGCCCCGGCGGCCAGGCCGGCCCGCTGCAGGACCCGCATGGCCTGCTGGGCGGTCCGCCCGCTGGCCCACACCGCCAGCTCGCCGGCCAGCGCCGCCCGGGCCTGCTCGGAAGGCGGCAGCGCCGCCCCAGACTGCTCGGAAGGCGGCAGCTCGTCAGGCGGCAGCGCGGCTTCGGCCAGGTCGGCGCGCCCGAGGAGATGGGCCAGCGCGCGCCAGTCGGCGGCGTCCTCGGCCTCGACGGCCAGCCACCGGTCATCGCCGTGGCAGCGGACCACCTCGGACAGCAGCGCGCCGGGGACCTGGTTGCCCGGCACCACCGAGGCCCGGCCGTTGACCACGTAGTCCAGCATCATCGGGCCCATCACGGCGGCCGCGGTCTCCACCTCGGCCAGGTCCACGTGCGTGCCGCGGCCGGTACGGTCCCGGGCGGCCAGCGCGGCCAGCACCCCGAACACGCCGTGCGCCTCGGACAGGTAGTCGAAATGGACCCCGCTCGGGTACTGCCAGGCGTCGGTCAGGCCCACGAACGTACAGACCGTCGCGCCGTAGGCCAGGTAGTGCGAGCGCGGTCCGCTGTGCCCGAACCCGGTCAGCGACAGCATGACGATGCGCGGGTTGACCGCCGCGATCTGCTCGTAGCCCAGGCCCCAGCGCTGCATGACGCCGGGCGCGTAATTCTCCACGATGACGTCGGCGGCGGCGGCCAGCCGCAGGAACAACGCCACGCTGTCCGGGTCCTTCATGTCCAGCGCCACGCTGCGGGTGGTCCGGTTGAAGTTCGCGAACATCGGCGAGGTGTCGGCCCCGGACGGCTCGTGGACCACGGGGTCCTCGGGAGCCCACAGCCGGCGCAGGTTGTCGGGCCGGGCTGGCGACTCGATCTTGACCACGTCGGCGCCCAGCTCGGCCAGGGCGGTACCGCTGAGCGCCCCGGCGATGGCCGTGCCGAACGAGATCGCCCGGATGCCGCTCAGCGGACCGGGGACCGGAGCCGGCGGCGGGGGCTCCCGCCACTGGCGGGCGATCTCGTCCGCGTCGCTCTCGCCCAGCCGCGGGGCGGGCCGGCGGTACTGGGCCAGGACCCGCTCGTTGCAGCGGAACGGCTCGCCCGGCAGGTCGAACTCGCCCAGCCCGGCCAGCTCCGTGCGGACGAAGAAGCCCCGGCTGCGCGGCTGCACGTCATCGACGAAGTCGCCGACCGTGTTGACCACGGTGCAGGGCAGGCCGAGCTGCTGGCCCGCCGCGACGAAGTCCTCCCGGCTCATCGCCGCGACCAGCGGGAGCATGACCTCCATGATCCTTTCCTCGTGCGGGTGGCGCTTGCCCGGATGGCCCCACGAGGGATCGGAAAGCTCGGCCGGGTGGCCAAGCAGTTCCATCAGCGCGAACCAGTGCTTGTCGGTGGACGCGACGAACTCGATCACGCCGTCACGGCACGGCCAGGTGCCGCCGCCGGAGTACTGCATCGCGCGCGGGCGCCGGTGGCCGATGCGGACGCCGTTGGTGTAGCTGTAGATGTCGAAGCAGGACCCGGTCATCACCTCGTGCGCCGACATGTCGATCAGCTGGCCGCCGGCCTGCGGCCTGGCCCGCAGGGCGGTGAGCACGGCGAGCGCGGCGTGCGTCCCGGTGAAGTCGTAAAGCTGCTGGCCCGGCACCACTACTGGCGGGCCCTCGAGCGGTCCCTGCACGTACATCAGGCCGCTCATGGCGTGCGAGGTGAGATGCGTGGCGCGCCAGGTGCGGTACGGCCCCGTCAATCCGAACGGCGTGATCGAGCAGGTCACCGCGGCCGGCCCGGCCCAGGCCAGCTCACCCGTGGCCGTATCGAAGCCTGCCACCGGTTCGCGCACGGTCGGCGTCAGCACGATCACGTCGGCGTTCGCGCCCAGCTCGGCCAGCGCCGCGACCGCCTCGGGGCGCCGGTAGTCGAGCATCACCCCGCGCTTGTTGGCCTGGTAGTACGCGAAGCTGAGGCTGGCGTCCGGGTCGGCCCGGTCACCGGCGAACGGCGGGCGCCGCCGGAGCTGGTCACCTTCGGGCGGCTCCACCTTGACCACGTCCGCCCCGGCGTCGGCCAGCAGCCGGGCGCAGTAGCTGCCCAGCGGACCCGCCAGGTCCAGGACCCGGATCCCGCCCAGCGGTAGCTCAGATGTCTCGCCAGCCATAAGCTCACCTTCGGCGGCCTGGTCGGCCGGACTAGGTTACTTTTAGGTCAATCTATAACTATCGAACTATTTTGACGGTCTTGCCCCTCCGGCGTCAAGGACTCCGGGCCTGTCTCTTCCGACCGCTCGCCCGGCGGCCGCTCTCCCGCTCCGGCCGCCCACGCGTCACCGCGCCTCCGGCCCCGGTTGTCTGGACCAGCATGCCCCGCCTGTGGTCAAATACTTCTAAGGTTTGATGTATTACGAACCTATGGCAGGCGCCGGAGACGGGCGCCGGAGATACGACGCCGTGGTCCGNNAGACCCCCGAGGAGAAGCTGACGTGGATTTGTCACTGAGCGAGGACCAGCAGACGCTGCGCACGGCGTTCGCCGAGTTCTTCGATAAGGAAGCGACGGTGGATCGGGTCCGGGCCGCCGAGCCGCTCGGTTTCGACCAGGACCTGTGGGCCAAGCTGGCCGGGACCGGGGCCGTGGCCATGGGCCTGCCCGAGGAAGCGGGCGGCGGCGGGGCCACCAACTTGGACCTGGCCCTGGTCGCCGAGCAGTACGGCCGGCGGCTCGCACCGGTGCCGTTCGTCGAGTGCGCCGCGGCCGGCGCGATACTCGCCGCGGCCGACGCCACCGACCTGCTGGACGGCGTGGCCGACGGCAGCACGCTGCCGACGCTCGCGCTGTCACCGCCCCGCGACGGGCGGCTGCCGCTGGTGCCCGCGGGCGCGGTGGCCGAGATCGTCGTCGCGCTCGACGGCGATCGCCTGATCGCGCTGCGCCGCGAGCCCGGCCCGCGTCCGCGCCCCTACGTCGCGGCCAGCCCGAACTTCGGCTCGAGCCCGCTGGCCGACTGGTCGCTGACCGACGGCGAGCGGATCGAACTGGCCGCCGGACCGCGAGCCGTCCAGCTCTATCAGGACGGCGTGAGCCAGTGGAAGCTGCTGACCGGCGCGGCGCTGGGCGGCCTGCGCGCGTCGGCCCTGGAGCTCGGCGTCTCCTACGTCAAGGCGCGCAAGGCGTTCGGCGTCATCATCGGCTCGTTCCAGGCCATCCAGCACCGCCTGGCCGACCTGGTGGTGGCGGGCGACGGCGCCCAGCTGCTGGTCTACGAGGCGGCCTGGGCCCGGGACACCGGCCAGCCCGAGGCCGCCGCGCTGGCCTCGATGGCCTTCTTGTTCAACGCGGACACCGCGTTCCGAACCACCCGGGAGTGCCTGCAGTTCCACGGCGGCTACGGCGTCACGCTCGAGTACGACATCCAGCTGTACTTCCGGCGGGCCAAGGCCTGGCCGCTGGCCCTGGGCGACCCGAAGCGGGAGTACCAGCGGCTCGCCGACCTGGCCTACCCCCAATCCGGCCCGGTGAAAGAAGACACAGTGAAAGACACGGGGGAGGAGTAAAAAGTGGACTTCAAGGACGTCGACAAGCTCGCCGAGTACCGTCAGGGCGCACGCGACTGGGTGGACAAGCACGTCGATCCCGCCTGGGCCGAGCAGCAGCGGACCTCGGGCAGCTACCACACCCCCGAGCTGCACGCGCTGCTGGCCGAGCAGGGCTGGTTCGGCGCGGGCTGGCCGGCCGAATACGGCGGCACCGCCAACGACCCGGACATGGCCGCCGCGCTGATCGAGGAGATCGAAGGCGCCGGCCTGCACCTGGACGGCTGGTACACCACCAGGATGATCGCCAGCACGCTGCTGCGCACCGCCACCGAGGAGCAGAAGCGCGCCTACGTCGGCGGGGCGCTGCGCGGCGAGATCGTCATCGTGCTCGGCTACAGCGAGCCCGACTCCGGCTCGGACGTGGCCGCGGCCAAGACCCGGTCCCAGCGTGACGGCGACGAGTGGCTGATCAACGGCCAGAAGATGTTCACCAGCACCGCGCACCGGGCCACTCACGTCTTCATGCTCACCCGCAGCAACACCGAGGTACCCAAGCACAAGGGCCTGACCACGTTCATGGTCCCGCTGGCCAGTCCCGGGGTGGAGATCAGGCCCGTGTACACGCTCGGCGGCCAGCGCACCAACGCCACCTTCTACGGCGACGTGCGGGTCCCGGACGCGGCGCGGATCGGCCCGGTCGACGGCGGCTGGGGGGTCATGCACGTGGCCCTGGTCTTCGAGCGCAGCGGCAGCGGCGGCGGCCGCCGGTCCGGGCCCACCCTGGCCGAACGGGTCGCGAGCTGGGCCCAGCAGACCCGCCGCGACGACGGCACCCGGGTCTACGACGACGCCACGGTCAAGGAACGGCTGGCCCGGATCGCCATCGACGCCGAGGTCTCCCGGCTGCTGGGCCTGCGGACCGCCTGGATCTCCGCCACCGGCGGGCTGCCCGGCACCGAGGGCTCGGAGACCAAGCTGTTCAGCGCCGAGAGCGCGCAGCGTCAGCACTGGGACCTGCTGGACATCCTCGGCGCCGAGGCGGTGCTGAGGCGGGAGGCGGACGACGCGCCGCTGACCGCGGCGGTCGAGGAGGCGTTCCGGCGCGGTGTCGTCGGCACCATCTACGGCGGGTCCTCGGAGATCATGCGCGAGATCGTCGCCGAGCGCGTGCTCGGCCTGCCCCGGGTCCGCGCCCGGAACTGACCCGCCCTTACAGGCCCGCGGCCCGGGTCATCACGGTGTCGGCGAAATGCCGCATGGCCGCGAGCGAGTCGTCGATGACCGGGCTGGCCCTGATGCCGAAGTCCACCGATACCGACGTGGCCCCGATGGCGGCCAGCCGTTCCAGCCGCCGCAGCAGGTCCGCGGGCTCCGCGTCCGCGGTGACCTGGCCCAGGCTCAGCTCCAGCCCGATCTGGCCGTCACGGCCCTGCGCGGCCAGCAGGTCCCGCAGCCGGGGCAGCGCCGCCGCCACCTCCTCGGCCGACAGGCCGATCGGCGTCCAGCCCTGCCCGAACCGCGCGATCCGGCGCAGCGACGCCTGCCCCGCGCCACTGCCGATGTAAATCGGCATGGGCCGCTGCACCGGCTTAGGCTCGAAGATCAAAGGCGGGAATGATACCGAACGGCCGTGGTACTCGCCCTCGCCCTCGAACAGCACGCGCAGCGCGGCCAGGTACTCATCCACCACCGCGCCGCGCCGGTCGAACGGGATCCCGGCGATGTCGAATTCGTCCTTCATCCAGCCCACCCCGACCTCCAGGGTCAGCCGGCCGCCGGACAGGTAGTCCAGCGTGGCCACCGACTTGGCCGTGCTGAACGGCGAGCGCAGGGCCAGCAGCAGCACGCTGGGCTGGAACCGCAGCCGCGTCGTCTGGCCGGCCAGGAAGGCGAAGGTGGTCAGCATCTCCAGCCGCTGCCCGGACGGCGAGGGCGGCATCCGGCCGTCCGGCGTGTACGGGTACGGCGCCGCGATCACGGCCGGGTAGACCAGGTGCTCGCCCATCTTGACGTGGTCGAAGCCAAGCTCCTCGGCCGTCGCCGCGAACGCCCCCACGTTCCCCGGCGTCCCGGCCGGCCCGGCCCACGGTAGTGCGGTCGCGAATTTCATGCTCCGAACCCCAGCCTTCCGCCCGATCCGAACCCCAGCCTGGGCAGGCCGTATACCGATGACCTATGATAGTTGTGAAAGTACTCCGCCGTCGGGAGATGATGGGCGGACCGGGACCGAGCCAGGAACTACATGCCCATGGATGCCATGTCGCCACAGCCACCCACCGAGATCTTCAAGGCCCTGAGTGACCCGGTCCGGTGGAGCATCATCGTGCAGATGGCCGCGGTAGACGAGCTGGCGTGCATCACGCTCGAGGACACGCTGCCCGTCTCCAAGCCCACGATCTCCTACCACACGAAGATCCTCCAGCACGCGGGGCTGATCAGCGTGCGCAAGTCGGGTCGTAATTACTACTACTCGCTGCGCCGCGACGTGCTGCACAAGCTGCTGGACGACCTGTGGGAGCTCGCGCCCACGCCGCGCCCGGTGGTCAGCAAGGAAGACGGCCAGATGGCCATGGGCCGCGGCAAGCGCGCCGACGGGCACCTGGCCAGCCCGGCCCGCAAGCGCCGCGCCAACCGCGAGGCCGTCGAAGAGGCCGTCGTCCTGACCTGGTAAGTCTGCCGAAGAGACCGTCATCCTGACCTGGTAAGTCCGCCGAAGAGACCGTCATCCTGACCCGGTAAACGGTCGTCCTGATCTGGCCATCCTAGGTGCCCGGGATCGCGCCAACGAACTTCGATAGTTCTGCAACCTTGACGTGACGGTCGGCCGGTCCTTAGCATCAGCGCATGACCTTCCCACGGCGGATGGCCGCGATCACCGGGGTCTACACGACCGTCCAGGGCAAGAAGCTCGGCCGGACCGAGGAGTCCCTCAAGCTCGAGGCCGTCAAGGGCGCGCTGGCCGAAAGCGGGCTGTCCTTCAGCGACGTCGACGGCATCGTCCCGATGGAATCATCGATGCACGGCCCGGGCTTGGTGTACCACATGCAGTGGGCCGAGCAGCTGGGCGGCCGTCCGCTCGGCTTCATGGGCATCGGCCAGGCCTCAGCCGGCGTGGCCAAGGCGGCGGCCGCCATCGACGCCGGGATGGCCGAGGTCGTGGTGGTGTTCTGGGCCAACGGCGGCTTCCAGATCGGACCGCGCGGGACACCCGTCCCGGATACCGCGCCTCGCACCTGGGAGTGGTCCTTCGACGTCCACGGTGCGTACATGACCACGTGGTACGCGATGTGGGCCGAGCGCTACATGCACGAGTTCGGCGCTACCCCCGAGGACCTGGCCCAGGTCGCGGTGACCCACCGCTATCACGCCACCCTCAAGCCGGACTCGATCATGGGCCGCCGCGGCGAGATCACGGTCGACGACGTGCTGAACTCCCGGATGATCTGCTCCCCGCTGCACCTGTTCGACTGCGCCATCGACAATGAGGGCGGCTACGCCATCGTGGTCACCTCCGCGGCGGTGGCCAGGAACTGCGCCCAGACCCCGGTCTGGGTCCTGGGCGGCGCCGAGGCCGCGTACACCGACTTCTACACCACGATCCAGGATCCGTGGTTCCCCCGCAGCGGGTACGCGGTGCGCCGGATCGGGGACATGGTCTTCGACATGGCCGGCGTCAGCCGGGACGACATCGACGTGGCCGGCCTGTACGACTGCTTCACCATCACCATGCTCCGGGACCTGGAGGAGCTCGGGTTCTGCAAGCTGGGCGAGGGGGCCGCGTACTTCGCGGAGGGCCACACCCGGCTCGGCGGCTCGATGCCGTGCAACACCGACGGCGGCCTGCTGTCCAACAGCCACTGCGGCAGCCCGTCGGGGCTGCACACGATCGAGGTCGTGCGGCAACTGCGCGGCGAATGCGGCGAGCGGCAGGTGCCCGGAGCCCAGATCGGACTCTCCCTGGCCCAGGGCATGTCCCCGCACGGGCTGACCTCAGCGCTGATCATGGCGACCGACTAGGAGGAAATGACAGATGACGGTCCTAGCCGAAGCGGCCGAGCCGTACCTCAAGCCGCTGCCGCAGGTCACCGAGGCCAACCGGGAGTTCTTCGAGGGCCTCAAGCGCCGGGAGTTCCTGGTGCCGAAGTGCGACCAGTGCGGCGACTACAACTGGGTCCCGTACCCGGCCTGCCGTTCCTGCCTGTCGGAGAACCAGACCTGGACGCAGGTGTCGGGCGAGGCCACCGTGTACACCTACTCGGTCATCTACCGCGGCCCGGGCGCCTTCGACGCCGACGTCCCCTACGTCGTCGCCCTCGGCGAGCTGGCCGAGCGCCCGCGGCCGTGCCTGGTGCTGGCCAACCTGGTCGGAACGGACCCGGACCAGGTGCGGGTCGGGATGCCGATCCAGATTGCCTACCAGGACATCCCCGGCGAGGACGTCACCCTCTGGCGCTGGGTCGCGCGCTGACCCCCAAGCAACAGCGCCCCCAGGAACAGGCAAGGAGCAGGTATGCCATTCCCGTCCGGCAAGACCGCGATCGTCGGCGTGTACACCACCGCGCAGGCCAAGTCGCTCTTGCCGCGCACCCCGGTCTCGCTCCAGCTCGAGGCGGTCAAGGGCGCGCTCGATGACGCCGGCCTGTCCTTCAGCGACGTCGACGGCGTCATCCCCCTGGACCCGGCCCCGTACGGTACCCCCGCCTCGGTGCACATGTTCTGGGCCGAGCAGTTCGGCGAGCGGCCGCTGACCTACCTGGAGGTCGGCATCGCGTCCGGCGGCCTGGCCAAGGCGGCGACCGCGATCGGCGCCGGGATGGCCAACGTGGTGGTCCTGTTCTGGGGCAAGGCCGGTTACCAGATCGGCCCGCGCGGGACGCCCCAGCCCGATGCCGCCCCCCGGATCGGCGCGTGGGGCTACGACATCCACGGCGCCTACATGACGCCCTGGTACGCCATGTGGGCGCAGCGCTACATGCACGACTTCGGGGTCACCGGGGCCGACCTGGCCGAGGTCGCTGTCACCCATCGGTATCACGCCACCCTCAACCCGGACTCGATCATGGGCCGCCGCGGCGAGATCACCGTCGACGACGTGCTCGGCTCGCGCATCGTCGCCTCCCCGCTGCACCTGCTGGACTGCGCCATCGACAACGACGGCGGGTACGCGATCGTGATCGCGTCCGAGGCGGTGGCCCGGTCCTGCCGCAAGCCGCCGGTCTGGGTCCTCGGCGGCGCCGAGTCGGCCTACACCGACATCTACAGCTCCATCTCCGACCCGTGGTTCCCCGAGGAGGGCAAGGCCGTCCGGCGCACGGCTGACCTGGCCTTCGCCCAGGCCGGCGTGACCCGTGACGACATCGACGTGGCCGGCCTGTACGACTGCTTCACCGTGACCATGCTGCGGGACCTGGAGGAGATGGGCTTCTGCAAGCTCGGCGAGGGGGCGGCCTACTTCGCCGAGGGCCACACCCGCCTCGGCGGCTCCATGCCCGCCAACACCGACGGCGGCCTGCTCTCGAACAGCCACAACACCAACCCCTCGGGTATGCACACCGTCGAGGTAGTCCGCCAGCTGCGCGGCGAATGCGGCCCCCGCCAGGTCCCCGACGCCAAGATCGGCATCTCCCTAGCCCAGGGCTACGCCGTCCACGGCATGGCCGGCACCCTGATCATGGCCGTGTAGCTCTAAGCCGAAGTTCAGATCAGGGCACGGAGCACCCCGCCCCTTGGCGGTCATCAGGGCACGGAGCACCCCGCCCCTCCCTGGCCCGGTAGCGGGGACCGCGCCAACTGTGCCCGGCGGCCGACCGTCGAGGTCGTGGTTATCCTGTGACCGCTGGGGCCCGTGCNNAGCTGCCCGGATCCTCCGCGTAAGCCGGATCCTCCGCGGTAATGGGACGCTGACGCACTACCGGGGCCTGCGGGACGACGGCCTGCGGGGCATCGCCCGCCGAGGGACAAATACAGCGATCGCGGATATAAGAGGTGCCGGATCCCGGAAGGGCTCTCCGGAAAGCTCAGGGCAGATCAGCGCCCGCTAGCGCCACGCGAATACGGGCTGCTCGAAGTGGGCTACCCGGGTGGTCAGGCCGTGCAGGGCCACCTGGCAGAACTGGTGGATGATGGCGGCGGTCGGCGTGTACACGTAGCCGCCCAGCAGGGCCAGCCGCAGGACCAGCGCCGGCGATTCCGGGATGGCCAGCAACTCCGGCGGGCGGTCGAAGTCGGCCAGCGGGATCACGTGGATCCGCGCCACCTCCGCGGCCTGCTTCGTGAGCGTGCCCACCGGTCCGCCCCAGACCACCACGGGCGTGATCAGGAAGCCGGACCGGGTCGCGAAATCGTCTAGGACGCCGAGCACCTCGTCCGCCGAAACCACCACGCCCGTTTCCTCGCGCAGTTCCCGCAGCGCCGCGTCCGGCACGGACTCGCCGGGTTCCCGGCTTCCCCCGGGCAGCGCCCACTGCCCGGAATGGTTCCGCAGGCCCGCCGCCCGCCTGGTGATCAGCAGGCTGAGGACATCCTGCTGCTGCAGCACGCAGATCGCCACCGACGCGGCCCGCAGGCCAGGCCGCGAGATCGGGACCCGCCGGAACCCGGCCAGGCGGGCCGCGATGGCACTCCTGTCGTCCGCCACCGAACCCGCGGAACCCGCAGAACCCGGATCAGAACCCGCAGAACCCGTCATAAGCACCTCAGCATCGACGGCAGCCCGTGGAATTCCCCGCGGCTACCTGCTCGCCTTGGCCCGGATGGCGTCCTTGAACCCGTCGGTCATGTTCCACTTGAAGTTCCCCGCCACGATAGCGGCATTTTGCAGCCGCTCGGCCAGCACGCTCCGCCGGTACCTGACCGTTTCTCGCAACGCCGCCTGCGGGTGCGCGATCACCTGCCGGGCCAGCGCCGAGGCCTCCTCGAGATGGTGGCCGCTGGCCGCGACCTTGGTGATCAGGCCCGCCCGGAAGGCTTCCTCCGCGGTGAAGAACCGGCCGGTCAGCACCACGTCGTTGGCGAACGAAGCACCGGTGGCACAGGCGATATGAGCCCAGAAGCTGGCCGTCGGCACTCCGTAGCTCGTCTCGGTGACCTGGAACCGGGTGTCCTCGGCGGCGACCACGAATTCGCAGAGCAAGGCCGTGCCCAGGGCGTGGCCGATCGCGTATCCGTGCACCGCCGCCACGAGCGGTTTGTAGTTCTCGCAGCGCAGGACCGCCTGAGTCTCGCTCGGCAGGGACCGGCTGTCCACTCCCTCGTCGGCGATGGCCAGCAGCCGCTGGTTGATATCCGACCCGGTCGAGAAGGCCCGTCCCGCCCCGGACACGATGCCGATCTGCGCGTCGTCGTCCCGGTCCAGGCGGTCCAAGGCCGCCACGTACTCGACCAGGCCGCTGTTGGTGAAGGCGTTGAGCTTCTCGGGCCGGTTGAGCCTGATATAGGCGATGCCGTCGATCACTTCGTAGTCGATCATCTGCTGCCGTATTTCCTGTTGGCGTGAATCCGGGCCCGCCGCACCGGCGGGACGCGCCGCGCCGGCCCGCACGGCATGAACCGATGATGGCACAAAGATAGATAAATGTACAAGTATTGACACGTGTCGATGCATCGCACTAATGTGCTCTTGACCTGCCGATCACGATCGGCCAGCGCACGCTCGTCTCAGAAGCGGGACGCCGCACTCAGGAGAGAGCCAATGACCTCGGAAGAGATCAGGACGGTCGAACGGCTCCGCGCGCTTCGCACGCAGGTCACCACCGAGATGGGCGGCGCGGCGGCGGTCAGTGCGATCCACGCGGCTGGCCGCCGGACGGCCCGCGAGCACATCGCCCAGTTCGTTGACGCTGGGTCGTTCGGTGAAATAGGGACGTTCGCGACGTTCGTCGACAAGGTGACGGCACCCGAGCCGGGGCCCTACGGTGGCGGCATCATCGGCGGGCACGCCACCCTCGACGGCCGGGCGGTTACCGTGGCCACCGATGACGACAGCGTGGCCACCCCGGCCCGGCGCAGCACCGGCAAGGCCGCCCGGCTGTACCAGATGGCGCTCCAGCAGCGCCGCCCCTACATCGAGATCGCCAACGGCGACACCGTCCCCGACCTGGCCGCCCGGCCCGGCAAGACCGGCACGGCGAACGCCCGGACGTTCGGCGCCGAGCCCGCGTTCCCGTACCTGCTCGAGCGCCAGCGGGCCATCCCGGTGGTCTGCATGGTGCTGGGCGATACGTCCGGTGCCTCGTCGTTCTCCGCGGGCCTGTGCGACTTCCTGGTCCAGCTCGAGGGCACTCGCCTGTCCCTCACCCGCCGCACGCCAGACGGAGCCGCGGACGCCCCACCGGACAAAGCAGCAAACGCTAGCGGCGAGGTCGATGCGCTGGTGGCCTCACCCGACGAGGCCTACGCGGTCACCAAAAGATTCCTGTCCTACCTGCCGTCCTACGCGGGCGGCCCGCTTCCGGTGACCGACACCGACGTCCCGCTCGACTACGACGACCAGATCGCCCAGCTCGTCCCGGCGCGCCGCAGCCGGGCCTACGACATGAAGGCCGTCATCCGGCGGATCTGCGACGAGGGCAGTTTCTTCGAGCTGAAGCCGTCCTACGCGCGCAACATCGTCACCGGGTTCGGGCGGCTGGGGGGCATCCCGGTCGGCGTGCTGGCCAACGCGCCGATGCGGATGGCCGGCGGCCTGACCCCGGAATGCTGCATGAAGGCGGTCAGCTTCGTCGCCATGTGCGACGGGTTCGGCGTCCCGCTGCTCGTCCTGCAGGACACGCCGGGCTTCCTGGTCAGCGCCCAGGCCGAACGAGACCGGGCCATCGACCGGGTCATGACCTTGCTCCAGGCCATGTCGCTGCTCACCGTGCCCGCGGTCAGTGTGGTCATCCGTAAGGCCTTCGGCTTGGCCTTCGTGATCCTGGACGGCAACCGGGCGGTGGACCTAAGTCTGGCCTGGCCCGGCGCCGAGATCGGGTTCATGGACCCGCCGGTCGCGGCCAACGTGCTCTTCGAACCCCAGATCAAGCAGCTCCCCGAACCAGAGCGAGCCGACTTTCTCAAGGCCAAGGCCGCCGAACTAGGCGTCGGCTTCGAGCCCTACGGCGTCGCCGCCAACCTGACCATCGACGACATCATCGAGCCGGGTGCGACCCGCAGCGTGGTAGGTCGATACCTGCGCACCTCACTAGCCGAACGCCCCCCGCGCACCGCCCCGAGCCCCCTGGCCAGCTGGCCCCGCTGGTACTGACAAGGACCCCATGACCCACGCCACCGCACCAGCAGACAAAGCAAACAAAGCCAAGCCCCCCCGCCCGACCCTCCGCGAGCACATCGACCGCCTGGTCGACCCGGGTTCCTACACCCCGGCCCAGCATTTCAGCGAGGGGATGGACCAGGTCAGCGAGGCCGACGGCGGCGAAGCCCTGATCGACGGCCGGCCCGTCACCGTCGGGCTCTCCGGGCATGTCGTGATGCGGGCGCTCAACCGCCGCCACCCGTACGTCGCCATTTCCTCGGGCACCGGCGGCCTGGCCCGGGGCGGACGGCGCAACCTCGGGGTCCTCGATACCGTCTGGGGCATGAGCGGCGGGCCGATGCTGGCCGAGATGGCCAGCCGGCGCCGCGACGTGCCGGTCGTATCGGCCATCGTCCACCACTCGTTCGGCGACTCCAGCTTCTTCACCGGCCTGTCGGACTACGTGGTCCAGCTGAAGGGGGCCTGCCTGGCCCTGACCGGCCCGCGGGTGCTGGCCATCGGCACCAGCGAGCAGGTCACGATGGAGGAACTGGGCGGCACCGACGTGCACCGGCACAACGGGCAGGCCGACACGATCGCCGAGACCCCAGGCGAGGTGTACACCGCGATCCGGCGGTTCCTGTCGTTCCTGCCGTCGGCCGCGGGCGCCCCCCTGCCCGTCACCGCCCCGCAGCCCGCCGGCCCCCTCGAACCGCGCGGCCGCCCGCTGATCGAGGCCCTCTGCGACCGTGGGTCGTTCTTCGAGTTGCGCCGGGACTTCGCGCCCAGCCTGGTCACCGGCCTGGCCCGGCTGGACGGTATCCCGGTCGGCGTGCTGGCCAGCGACCCGGCCGCCGGCGACGGCGCCTACTCCGCCGACGCGTGCCTGAAGGCCACCCGGCTGGTGTGCACCGCCGACGCGTTCGGACTGCCGCTGGTGTTCGCCGTGGACTCACCGGAACCGCGGACCGAGCAGGCCGGCATATCACGGGCCATGATGCTGGCCCAGGCGGTCCAGCTGGCCGAGGTGCCCAAGTGCTGGGTGATCACCGGGCGGGCGAGCGGCGTCGGCCTGCTCGTCACCGGGCCGGCCCGGATCGCCACCGACCTGGTGATCGCCTGGCCCGACGCTCGCGCCGGTTACTACGACGGCGAATCGTGCCCGCCCGACGAGCAGCACTGGGCCGCGGACGGCATCGTCAGCCCGGCCGATACCCGCAGCACCCTGGTCGCCCACCTGCGCGCCGTCCTGGGCCCGGCCCCGGTCAGCAAGCCGGGCCGGATCCTGCGCACCTGGCCCGTTGGTTTCTAAAACATTATTCCGAACGACCCTGGTTCCACCCGCCGCCCACGTCATCGCCCGGCGCGAGGCATGCCGAGCAGGCGCTGAGAGACGATGTTGCGCTGGATCTGTTCGGTGCCGCCGTACACGCTGGCCGGACGCGACCTGAAGTAGCTGGACCACCAGCCTGGGCGCAGACCGGTCACGGCATCTGGCCCCATCACGTCCAGGACGACATGCTCGATCTCCTGGACCGCGGCCGACCACAGCAGCTTGGTGACCGATCCCTCCATGCCGGGCGGGCGGTCGGACTCGCGCAGCGACATCTGCTTCACCACGTCGTAATGCAGCACCTCGCCCATCACGTAGGCCCAGGCCAGCCGCTCGCGGATGACCGGGTCGCCGGCCAGGCCGCGCTCGGCGGCGATGTCCTCGAGCATGAGCAGCTCGGACCGGTAGCCGGGCAGCACCCCGACGTCGCCCGGTCCTCGTTCGTAAGCGAGCGGTGCCATGGCCAGCTGCCAGCCCGCCCCCGGGTCGCCGATCCGGTTCTGCACCGGGACGATGACGTCGTCGAATCCGACCTCGGCGGTGTGCGTCCCGGCGTCGGTGGTCTTGACCCCCCCGGGCCGGACTCCCGGGGTCTTCATGTCGACCAGCAAGATGGTGATGCCGCGGTGCTTGGGTGCGTCGGGTTCGCTGCGGACGAGTAGGAAGCACCAGTCGGCGTGGTCGGCTCCGCTGGTCCACAGCTTGGCCCCGTTGACCACGTAGTGATCGCCGTCGAGCACGGCCCGGGTCTTGAGCGCGGCGAGGTCGGAACCGCCGCTGGGCTCGCTGAAGCCCTGGCACCACTGCAAGTCCCCGCGCATGGTGGGAACGACGAACTTCTCACGTTGTTCGGGGGTGCCGGCCATCATCACGACCCGCTCGAGATGCGCGAGGCCCAGGCCGGGCGCACCGACCGCCGCCGCTTCGTCGTTGAAGATCGCGTCGTAGATGGGGCGCATGCCACGTCCGCCCCACTCCTTCGGCCAGGACTGCAGGGTGTACCCCGAGTCGTAGAGCAGCCGGCGCCATTCCTTACGACGCTGGCGCGTTTCGGCGGACTCGTCGATCTCCTCCAGCGGCCCGCCGGTGAGCAGCCCGGTGCGCGGGAACGGCGCCGGGCAGTGCTCCTGCAGCCACACTCGCGTCTTGGCCCGGTATTCCGCCTCTTCCGGGGTGTCGCGGAAATCCATCGTCTCTCCCTGATCCTGGACCTACGGGCTACGAANNAGCAGCACCCGGCGGGCGTAGAAATGCGCGATGTGTTCCCAGGTCTGGCCGATCCCGCCGTACATCTGCATCGCGGTCTCGGTCACGCCCAGCATCTGACGGCTCGCGTAGGCCTTGACCACCCGGGCGGCCAGCAGCGCGTCCGGTACGTCTTCTTCATCGACCGACCAGGACGCGTGGTTGTTCGTGCTGCGCAGGCCCTCGCAGGCCACGTAGGCGTCGGCGGCCAGGTGCTGCAGCGCCTGGAAGGTCCCGATCGGGACGCCGAACGCCTCGCGTGTCTTGCTGTACTCAATCGCCCCGCGCAGGCCCGCCTCGGCCGCGCCGACCATTTCCGCCGACAGCGCGCTCAGCCCCAGGGCCAGCCACCGGTCCATGGCGTCGGCCGACGGCGAACTTCCGACGCTGGCCAGCGTCAGTCCCTGGCTCTCCCGCAACCGGTACAGCGGAAGGGACAGCTCTGCTGAGTCCAGCCGCTCGAGATTGCGGTCATCGACCGGCACGCTGATGACCTCACCCGACCCGGCGGCCAGCGCCAGCACCGTCCGGTAACCGGGAGTGCCGACGAGCACGGCCTCGGCGAGGTCGTCGGAGGTGGCCAGGCCGGTCAGGTCGGCGCGCATGGCCAGGCCGATAATGGTGCGGCCCTCGGCCACGTCCGCCTGCAGCGACTCCGGAGCGGCCGCCGCGGCCAGCAGCTCGGGGACCAGGACTCCGGAGACCACGTAGGCGACAGGCACCAGCGCCGCTCCCAGCGCCTCGCTCACCACCGCGACCTCGACGCCGCTGGCCGTCGGCTGGCCGGACTCATCCCGGATCCGGAAACCGAGCAGGCCGGCCCGCGCTAGCTCCTGCCAGCAGGCGCCCGGGTCGGCGCCCTCGAGATCGGCGGGATTGGCCAGTCCCAGCTTCCGGCCTAGGTCCCTGGCCATGTCCGCCAGCATGACCTGTTCGGGTGTCAGTAGCGCGAGCACGCCGTTTGCCTCCTGCCCGGCCGGACCTTCGCAGCTCCGGCATCTTCCGCGCCTGAGCCATGTTCACCGCCATGACCAGGTCCTATAATATTATACATTGGCAACTTTGAAATGGTATATCTCGGAAGGATCGCCGTGACCGTCGACAGGCGTTCGGCCGAAGCGGCCGGCCCGGCCGACCCGGCGGTCCCGGTGGATGACCACTACAAGTGGGTCGCGCTGACCAACACCACGGCGGGCGTCCTGCTGGCCACCATCGACGCCTCGATCCTGATCATCGCGATGCCCGACATCTTCCGCGGTATCAAGCTCGACCCGCTGGTGCCCGGCAACAGCGTCTACCTGCTGTGGTTGATCCTCGGCTACCTGGTCACCGGCAGCGTGCTCGTGGTCAGCCTCGGCCGCCTGGGCGACATGTACGGCCGGGTGCGCATGTACAACCTCGGCTTCGTCATCTACACCACCGCGTCGCTGTTCTTGACCATCGACTGGATGACGGGCCACGAAGGAGCCCTCTGGCTGCTCGTCTGGCGCGTCGTGCAAGGCGTGGGCGGCGCCTTCCTGGTCGGGAACTCCGGCGCCATCTTGACCGACGCCTTCCCGGTCCACCAGCGCGGGCTGGCGCTCGGCATCAACAACGTGGCCGGGATCAGCGGAACGTTCATCGGCCTGGTCCTCGGCGGCCTGCTGGCCCCGATCAGCTGGCGGCTCGTCTTCCTGATCTCCGTGCCCACCGGCGTCTTCGGCACGATCTGGGCCTACCGGCGGCTGCACGACCTCAGCCAGCGGACCAAGCAGCCGATCGACTGGGCGGGCAACCTGACCTTCGCCGCCGGGCTCATCCTGGTCATGATCGGCGTGACCTACGGGATCCAGCCCTACGGCGGGCACCCGCTCGGCTGGACCAGCCCGCTCGTGATCACCTGCGTGACCGTCGGCGTCCTGGTCCTGGCCGCGTTCGGGCTCATCGAAACCAGAGTGCGCTACCCCATGTTCCGGCTCAGCCTGTTCCGCATCAAGGCCTTCACGTTCGGCACCATCTCCACGTTCCTGGCCGCCCTGGGCCGGGGCGGCCTGATGTTCATGCTGATCATCTGGCTGCAGGGCATCTGGCTTCCGCTGCACGGCTACAGCTTCGCGCGGACGCCGTTCTGGGCCGGGGTGTACATGCTGCCGATGACGGTCGGGTTCCTGGTCGCCGGGCCGATCGCGGGCCGGCTCTCCGATCGCTTCGGGTCGCGCCCGTTCGCCACCGGCGGCATGCTCGCCGCGGCCGGCGCCTTCGTCTTGCTCGAGTTGCTCCCGATCAACTTCTCCTACCCGGCCTTCGCCGGGATCCTGCTGCTCAACGGGCTCGCCATGGGCGCGTTCTCGGCGCCCAACCGGGTCGGGGTCATGAACAGCCTGCCCGCACGGCATCGCGGTGCGGGCGGCGGAATGAACTCGACCTTCATGAACTCCGCGCAGGTCTTCTCGCTCGGCATCTTCTTCAGCCTCATGATCGCGGGCCTGGCCGCCACCCTCCCGCGCACGCTCAGCTCCGGCCTGATCGCCCAGGGCGTGGCGCCCGGCACCGCCCAGCAGATCGGCCACCTGCCGCCGATCTCCATCCTGTTCGCCTCGTTCCTCGGGTACAACCCGATCGGTCACCTGCTGGGCGCGGGCGCCCTCCTGCACCTGCCCGCGGCCAAGGCCGCCGAACTGACCGGCCGCAGCTTCCTCCCCGGCCTGCTCACCGGCCCGTTCCGAACCGGGCTGCACATCGCCTTCGCCTTTTCCATCGCATGCTGCCTGATCGCGGCGGCGGCGTCCTGGTCGCGCGGCGGACGGTACGTGGCGGCCGAGCATGAACTAACGTCGAAGCAACCCAGTGACTGAATACCGGAGGTGCTGGTTGTGTTTGCTGTGACTGCCGCGCGTATCGATGCCGCGGATCCGCTGGCCGGGCTGGACCTGGGGGAGCGGCCGGACCCGGCGGCCCCGCAAGGCTGGGTCACGGTGACGGTCAAGGCCGCCGCGCTGAACCACCACGATGTCTGGACGCTGCGCGGGGTGGGCATCTCCGCGGACCGGCTGCCGATCGTGCTGGGGTGCGATGCGGCAGGCCTGGACCCGGACGGCCGCGAGGTCATCGTGCACGCGGTGATCGCCGACCCCGACGCGGGCGGCGGCGATGAGACCCTGGACCCGCGCCGCTCGCTGTTGTCCGAACGCCACGACGGCACCTTCGCCGGCCAGGTCGCCGTGCCCCGGCGCAACCTGNNCAGCCCGGCGCGACCATCTTGGTCCAGGGCGCCAGCGGCGGGGTGGCCACCGCCCTGATCCTGCTGGGCCGCGCGGCCGGATACCGGATCTGGGCCACCAGCCGCAGCGAAGCCAAGCGGGAACGCGCGCTCAAGCTCGGCGCCGACCAGGCCTTCGCGGACGGGGCCCGGCTGCCGGAGCGGGTCGACGTGGTCATGGAGACCGTCGGCGATGCCACCTGGGCGCATTCGATCCGGTCGCTCAAGCCCGGCGGCCGGATCGTGATCTGCGGCGCGACCAGCGGGGATGCCCCGCCCGCCGAGCTGACCAGGATCTTCTTCACCCAGCTGACAGTGACCGGATCCACCATGGGCACCCGCGACGAGCTGGGCCGGCTGGCCCGGTTCTGCGAGCAGACCGGCGTCCGCCCGGTGATCGACCGGGTCCTGCCCCTGGCCCAGGCCCGCGACGGCTTCGCGGCTATGATCGCGGGCGACCTGTTCGGCAAGGTCGTCTTCGTCCCCTAACCCCTGCTACGACGTGGCCGATCTCCCCGGCTCCTGGCTGTCCCTGATATAGCGGCGAACGGCCAGATCCTCGATCCGGTCGATCCGGCGCAGCAGGTCGCGCAGTTCGGTGAGGAACGCGGCCCGCCGCTTGGCCAGGTCCTCGCCGGTGTCGAACAGCCCCCGGTTCCTGGCCAGCTGCAGCGCGGTCGCGAACAGCAGCACCGAGACCGACTCGGAGCTGCGCAGCCGGTGCTGGGCCACGTACTGCTGGCCGAGCCCCAGTGCCCGCCTGGTCACCTCCGCGTCATCGGCCAGCTCACCCTGCCCAGCCGCGGCGGCAGAAACGTCCTCGCTGGCCAGGACGTCGGCGACCAGCCGGTAGGCCTCGACGAACGGCCGCACGATGACCTGCGACGCCAGCGGCCGCATCTGCCCCAGCAGCTCGTCCGCCGCGTCGGGTCCCGAGCGCAGCCGCTCTTCCCACGCCGGGTCGTGCCGCTCCATTTCCGCGCCCACCTGGCGCCGGTGTTCCTCGCGGTCACGGAAGTAGAACTCGAACTTCAGCAGGTCGCGCAGCCAGGCGATCTCGGCCCAGAACGCCCCCACCGGGTCGGTGCTGTCGTCCCTGGCCCGCAGCACGGCCAGCTCGCACAGCGCGGTATCGAGCAGGAAGTGGACCGCCGAGTTCCGGTAGAACGTGGCGGCGAGCTGGTGTTCCGGGCCGATCAGCCAGACCGGCTCGCGCCCCTCCGTCACGGCCGTGACCAGGCCGCCCTGGACCAGCGCGTCCAGCGTGGCCCGCACCGGCTCCGCCGCGGACAGCGCCTGGGCGCTCGCCGTCCGCGGCACCGAACGGCTGTCGAGGTACCACAGCGCGTCGGTCAGCGCCAGCCGGATCTCCTCGAAGCTCAGGGCGGTCCCGCGGGTGGCCAGCAGGATCGTGGTGATGATCGCCGTCGCCGTGACCGGCATGTCCTGGTTGATCCGCCAGGCCACCTCGAACGCCGTCTTCTGCAGGGCCAGCCGCCGGGCCGCCGGATCGGTGGCGGTCTCGCCGTCCCGAGGCCCGAGGAACGAGCTCAGCGAGACCGGCTCGCCGAAGCGGACGTAGAGCTTGCCGTAGTGGTGGGCGCCCTGCGCCTTGACGAAACGGTACAGCCAGCCGAAACCCTCCGGCTTCTTCTGCCCGCCGCGGGCGTAGCGGGCGTACTCGGTGATCTCGTGCAGCTGGTCGAAGGTGATGGCGACCGGCAGCAGCAAGATGTCTTCGACGCGCCCTTGCAGGTAGGCGTCGGCGGCGTAGGACAGCAGGCCGAGCCGGGGCGGGAGCATCTTCCCGGTCCGCGAACGGGTACCCTCGATCGACCAGCTGAGGTTGAACCGCTTCTCCAAGATGTAGCCCACGTACTCGCGCAGCACGTACCGGTACAGCGGGTTGTCGCCCGCGGAGCGGCGGATGAAGATCACCCCCGCGCGCCGCAGCACCGCCCCCATCGGCCCGAACGACAGCCCGAGGTCAGCGAACACGTGCGCGTGCGGCAGCCCCTGCTCCTGCATGGCCGCGGTCAGCACCAGGTTGTCCAGGTACGACCGGTGCGACCAGAGCAAGATGCCCGGGTGGCGCTGCAGTGCCGCGCGCAGCCGCTCGACCTGGGCTTGGTCGTAGTCGATCTGCGGGTCGAAGCCGCGCTGGAAGATCATCCGGCCGACGGTGGGCACCACGTCGATGAGCCGGCGGCTCCAGCCCGCGGCGAGCTCGTCGAGGATCTCGCCCGCCTGCTCCAGCGACGGCGGGTCATCGCCCGGGCCGTGCCGCACCTCCCGCAGTCCGGCGCGGAACCGGCGCGAGGCCAGGATCTCCTCCTTGACCAGGCTGGGCGTCTTGTACCGCGGTCCGCGCAGCCGGTACTCGGCCCGGTCGAGCGCGAGCGTAGCCCGCCGCGCCACGTAAGCCCCGAAATCATCCGGGTCGTCCCCCCGCAGGCCCGCGGAATCGCCCGGGTCGTCGCCGACCGAGGCCTCGGTCCAGCTGCGCCGCAGCGAGCCGATCGTGGCCGGCTCGCCGACCACCACCTTGGCCCGGCCGGGCTGGCGGGCCAGGATCCGCCGCTGCTGGCGTTCGCCGGGGCGGTACGGGTCGCGGCCCGGCACCAGGTCGGCCAGCCGGGCCGCACGCCGGCCCGCGTGCTCCTCGGGCAGCCAGGCCACCCGCACCGGCACCAACGTGGTGTCATCGCCGCGCCCGGTGACCTCGGCCGGCAGCTCCGCGTCCAGGTCGCCCGGCGGTCCGAGGCTGACCAGGGGCGCCGCCGCCCCGCCGGCCGCGGCGATACGCTCCCGGATCAGCCGCGCCTCGGTCGGCGTACTGGCCTGCATCAGCGGCACGGCTCCGCCGCGCAGCAGGCCGGCCAGGCCGGCCAGGTCGGGCTGCTCGCTCATGACGCCCTCCCGTCGCGGCCGTCCAGCGTGGTCGGCCAGTCGGCCAGCAGCTCCAGGTAGTCCCCCCGGACCTGCTCGATCTTCTCCGCGAGGTTGGCCGCGGTCCAGTCCGCCACGCTGATCGGGGGCAGCACGGCGATGTCGACCGTGCCCGGATGCAGCGTGGTGGCGTTGCGGCCCGCCACCGAGTCGGAGTTCCTGATCACGATCGGGACCACCGGCAGGCCGGTCGCGATGGCCATCCGGAACGCTCCCTTCTTGAACGGACCCACGCCGGCGCCCTCCAGCCGGGAGCCCTCCGGGGCAATCAGGATCGACAGGCCCTTGCGGGCCGCCTCCTCGACCGGCTTGAGCGCGGCCACGGCCGCCTCGGTGTCGCCCCGGTCGATGAACGCGGCGTCCATCAGCTTGCCCAGCGTGCCGAACAGCGGGTTGCTGGCCAGCTCCTTCTTGGCCACGCCGGTCCAGTTGTCCTTGACCAGCGCGGCGACCATGAACACGTCGAAGTTGTTGCGGTGGTTGAACAGGAAGACGGCCGGCCGCTGCGCGGTCAGGTTCTCCGCCCCGAGCACGTTCAGTTTCACCCCGCTCAGCGCGAGCACGGTCTCCGGCCAGAACCTGGTCAAGAAGTTGACCCCGGCGCGCCGGTTCCGGGTCAGCACCCCGACGCCCAGCGCGCCGGCCGCCACCGGCCCCAGCGAGCCGAGCGCGGCCAGGTTCCGGACCCGGCCCAGCGGCCCGCCGCTGCCGCGGCTGCGGAGGCGCAGAATGGGCCAGCCGCGGCGTTCGGCCACCCGGGTCAGGGCCGGCCCGGGGTTGACCGGGCACGGGTGCCCGACCAGGTACATGAGGGCGAGGTCCTCGTCGCCGTCGGCGTAGAAGTAGCTCGACCCCAGGTCGATGTCGCGCTCGGCGGCGAACTTCTGCACGCTGGTGGCCTTGGTCGGGCCCCAGATGACCGGCTGCTCGATGGCGCCGGTCACGATGCCGTGCTCGTCGACCACGAACCGGTTGCACACGACGTAGTCGATGCCGAGGTAACGGGCCACCGGTTCGGCCTGCATGCTCAGCGCGGACGAGCTGAGCACCACGGTGTGCCCGCGGCGCTGGTGGGCGCGGACCAGGTCGCGCATCTCCGGGTAGATCTGGTCGGCCACGTGCTGGGCGAAGATCCGCTCGCCCATCTCCTCGACGTCCTCGGCCAGCCGGCCGCGGGCCGTGCTGGCCCCGCCCTCGATCAGCGCGTCGACTTCCCGCCGCCCGAGCTTGTACTCCACCGCGAGCTGGGTCATGCGCAGGAAGTCGGCCGGGCCCACTTCCCGCCGGAGCAGCCGGTCCCTGGTATGCGCCGCGGCCGTGAACCCGGCCACCAGCGTCCCGTCGAGGTCGAAGAACGCGCCGATCCCCGGGCCTTCCGGGCTGGCGTCGACCTCGGCNNCCGGGCGCGGCCGTGGCCGGCCCAGGTCGATCACCTCGTCGAAACCGAGCTGGAGGCATTTCTCGAGCAGGTCGGTCGCGGTGAACGAGGCGGTGTCGTAGCGGAAGGTCACCGTGCACGTGCCCGCCCGGGAGATCAGCACGGCCATCATGGCCACCCGGGGCAGCGGCCCCATCCCGTACTGCCGCTCCACCCTGGCCCCGGCCAGGAACGTCTCCTGCCAGTACCCGGGCACGTTGCTGGCCTGGATGTCCGGCGGGGTGAGCCGCGCGGTGACCGTCTCCAGCGCCGCGTCCGGCAGCAGGCTCAGCACCGGCGCGATCCGGTCCAGGACGTCCAGGGCCGGTTCGGCGCGGCGGGCGATGACCTGCTCGCGGACCAGCCGGATCCGCTCGGCGGGATCGGGTTCGCCGACCGGCGCGGCGATGGTGATGCCGGTGATCCGGTTGCCCGCGGCGGGGTCGTCGGCGGTCCGCAGGCTGACCGGCAGGGCCAGCGGCAGCTCGTCCACCGGCACGCCCAGCGCCTCGTGATAGCGGCCCAGACCGCCGCTCAGCGCGGCCAGGTACGCGTCGTTGACCGAACCGCCCGCCGCCTTGGCCGCCGCGCGCAGGTCAGCGAGCGGCACCTCGAGCACGTGGGTGCGGCTGATCAGGCTGCGCCGGCGCAGCAGCGGCGACGGCGCGGTCGGCGGCGGCCCCAGCACCCGCCGCGCCGAGCTCGCGAAGCCGACCGCCTCCGCCACCGTGGGACCCGGCTGGCTGATCAGGCGGCCGACGGTACCCGCCGTGCGCCCCAGCAGCTTCCACCCGGACGTCAGGGTCGTTTCTGGCAGCCGGCGCAGGCTCTCGCGCATCAGGTCGGTGCCGGTCACGTCGCGGGGGATGGGCACCGGCGGCATGGGCCGCGGGGCGGGGTCCCGCTCGGTGTCGTAGACCTGCTCGAACAGGGCGATCCCGCCGAGCCCGTCGGTGATCGCGTGGCTGAACTTGCTCAGTAGCGCCGACCGGCCGCCCTCCAGGCCCTCCACGTACACCGCCTCCCACAGCGGCCGGGAGGTGTCCAGCGGGGACTGCAGCGTGACCTCGGCCAGGTCGAGCAGCTGGCGCAGCGTGCCCGGTGCGGGCAGCGCGATCCGGCGCAGGTGGTAGTCCAGGTCGAAGTCGGGATCGACGACCCACTGCGGCGGCGTGGTCGGGAGCGGCGGGACCACGACCTTCTGCCGCATCCTGATCACCACCCGGCTGGCCCGGTCCATCGCCTCGCGCAGCCGGCCCCAGTCGGCCGCTTGGTCCAGGATCTCCACGCCGAGGAACGCGGACCGGGTGGCCGGGTGCGCCTCACCCCGGTGCATCAGGTAATCCACCGGGCTGAGCTCGTCGGGCGGACCGGGTGGCGGTAGCGGATGGGTCACTTGGTCATTATCGTCTTGAGCATCCAAATCAGGGAATGAGGCAGCCTCTCGTGATGCAGCAGCAGCGGCGCGGCCGGGTGATCGCGATGAACGGCGAGGAGCTGACCTCGTTCCTGGGCGAACAGCACACCTGCCGTCTGGCCACGACCGGACCGGACGGCCCGCACGTCGCGCCCGTCTGGTTCGTCTGGGACGGACAGGCCCTGTGGGTCTACTCCCTGACCCGCAGCCAGCGCTGGGCCAACGTGACCCGCGACCCCCGGGTCGCCGTGGTCGTCGACGACGGCCACCACTACCACGAGCTGCGCGGCGCCGAGATCGAGGGCCAGGCCACCGTCGTCGGCCCCGTCCCCCGCACCGGCGAGCAGGACCCGCCCGCCCCCGAGCTAGCCGAGCCCGAGCTCCTGATGGCCGCCAAGTACTTCGGCGCCGCCGCCATGACCCACGACGCCCGTCACGCCTGGCTGCGCATCACCCCCCGCAAACTAGTGACCTGGGACTTCCGCAAGCTAGCCAACCTGGAGATGAGATGAGCGACGAGGTACTGGTCGAGCGGCACGGCGCGGTGCAGGTCATCACCATCAACCGACCGCAGGCCCGCAACGCCCTGAACGGTGCGGTGGCGGTCGGCATCCGCGACGCGGTCGACGAACTGGACGCCACCGCCGACCTGCGGGCCGGGGTGCTCACCGGCGCGGGCGGCACGTTCTCCGCGGGCATGGACCTCAAAGCGTTCCTGGCCGGGGAGCTACCCTCCTTCCCCGGCCGCGGCCTGTGCGGCATCACCCAGACCCCGCCGCGCAAGCCGCTGGTGGGCGCGGCCGAAGGCTGGGCCCTGGCCGGGGGCTTCGAGCTCCTGCTGGCCTGCGACCTGGTGGTGGCGGGCGCGTCGGCCCGGTTCGGCGTGCCCGAGGTCAAGCGCGGGCTGCTCGCCGGGGCGGGCGGGGCGATGCTGCTGGCCCAGCGGATCCCCCGCGCCGTGGCCCTGGAGATGCTGCTCACCGGCGACCCGGTCGACGCGGCCCGCGCCGCCGAGATCGGGCTGGTCAACCACGTGGTCGACGACGGCCAGGCCCGCGACACAGCGATCGAATTGGCCGAACGGATCGCCGCTAACAGCCCCCTGGCCTTGATCGCCACCAAACAGATCGCCGCCGGCGGCGGCGACTGGCCCGCCGAGCAGCGCTGGGATCAGATGGCCGCCCTCATGGCCCCCGTCTTCGCCTCCGAGGACGCCAAGGAGGGCGCCCGCGCCTTCGCCGAGAAGCGCCCTCCCGTATGGCAGGGCCGCTAGCCCGCCGCCGCCGCGGCGGCGTCGGGGTCGGGGTCGAAGTAGCCCGGCATCCAAGGCAGCACCTCGGCCCGGAAGTTGCCTTCGCACTCCAGCTGGCACAGCACCCCGATGCCCGCCGTGGACATCCGGTGGATGAGCACGTAGGACGGCGGCAGGTTGAGCTGGCGCGCGATGTTGCTGGTGCGCATGTCGGTGACGCGCGCCGCCTCGCCGCGCAGCCACTCGCGGTTGAACTTGAACGAGTCCACCCGGGACGGCTCGGCCAGCGGCGCCAGGAACGCGTACAGCGCGTCCAGGTCGACGTGGATCCCGGGCCGCAGGAACGCGTTGTCGCGCAGCTCCTGCTCGACCGCGGCGATATTCACCCGGTCGGAATCGGAGTGCATGATCCGCAGCAGGCGGCCGAAGAACGGCGGCAGCCCGTCCGGCAGGTGGTCGACCGCGCCGAAGTCCAGCACGCCCAGCCGGCCGTCGTCCAGCAGCCGGAAGTTGCCCGGATGCGGGTCCGCGTGCAGCAGCCCGGCCCGCGCCGGACCGGAGAACAGGAACCGGGTGAGTAGCAGGCCGGCCCGGTCGCGATCCTCCCTGCTGCCGTCGCTGATGACCCGGGACAGCGGGGTGCCGTCCATCCACTCGGTGACCAGCACCTGGGAGGTGGCCAGGACGACCTCCGGCACGTAGATGTCGGGGTCGTCGGCGTACGCGGCCGCGAAGGCCCGCTGTGACGTGGCCTCCAGGCAGTAGTCGAGTTCCTCGGCCACCCGGTCCCGCAGCTCGTCAAGCAGCGGCTTGACCTCCAGCCCCGGCATCAGCAGCCCGAACAGCCGCCCGGCCCGGCTGAGCTGGTTGAAGTCGCTGATCAGCGCGCGTCCGGCGCCCGGATACTGGATCTTCACCGCCACCCGCTGGCCGTCCTGCCAGACCGCCTGGTGCACCTGCCCGATGGACGCCGCGGCGGCCGGCACGTCCGAGAAGGAAACAAACGACGACCGCCAGTCCTCGCCCAGCTCCTTGGCCAGGACCTGGTGCACGGTCCGGGCGGGCAGCGGGGGAGCGGACTCCTGCAGCCGGGTCAGCGTGGCCCGGTACGGCCCGGCGATCTCCGGCGGCAGCGCGGCCTCGAAGATCGACAGCGCCTGGCCCAGCTTCATGGCGCCGCCCTTGAGCTCGCCCAGGACCCGGAAGATCTGGTCCGCGGTGCGCCGCTGGATTTCCTCGGCCACCAGTTCGGCCGGCCGTCCGCCGATCCGTTTCCCGACGCCCAGCGCCGTCCGGCCCGCCAGGCCGATCGGCAGTCCGGCCAGCTTGGCGGCCCGGGTCACCGGACTGCGGGGCACATCGTTCACATGGACATTGTCCCGCACGCCGCGCAGCGCATAGAACCGTCGTCCGCCGGGGACCGTCTGCTCAGACATCTCGTTCATGACAACCTCCTGCAACACACGCTAGGAAGCATCCGTTACCGCATCGTTACGGCGTAGCGGCGTAGGTGCAGAACCGTGACGGTAATCACACGCCGCACCGCACGAACACGCCGGGTGCGGCGGCCAGGTCCGGCGCCGCCACTGCCAGTCCGGCAGCACCACCTCGAGCGTCCCGTTCACCGTGGCCGGGACCGCCAGCGGTCGGTCGATGAGCGCGAGCGCCTGCGCACAGGCCAGCGCGGCCGTCATCGCGGCCAGTACGGTGTCACAGGCCTGCGGCTGGACCCGGGCGAAGGTGGCCTGGGCCACGATCTTGGGCCAGGCTGGGTCGGCGTCGGCCTTGCGCAGGTCCACACAGCGCAGACACGCCGAACGCCCCGGCCGCACCAGCGGCCCGATCACGCCGATCGCCTCGCCAGCCGACACGGCCAGGTGGGGCACGCGGTCGCGTACCAGGCCTTCGGTCAGGTCCGGCAGCGTCGGCCTGGTCAAGATGACCAGATCCGGGATCGTGCCGTCGTCGCCGGTGCGGACGTCGGGCGCGGCCCGCCCGACGGCCCGGGCCGCACCCTCTTGCCGCGGCGAACCCAGGTCGGCCTCGACCAGCCCGGCGGGCGTGAGGTCAGCGGGCTCGGCTGGCTCCGGGTCGGCGCACACGACGTGTCCCACCCCCGAGGCGGCCAGGAAGCTGGCCAGGCACGCGCCGGTCCGGCCCGCCCCGTGCACCCGGACGAAGGCGGACCGCCGGCGGGCCAGGGTGCGCGCCCCGCCGTCCCCGTCCGCGTAGGCCAGCGCCGCCGTGGCCAGTTCCGGCGCCAGCCGGGCCCGCACCCGGTCCGGGAGGAAGGCGTGCAGGCCGATCGGGAAGTCGTCCAGGACCCCCGCGTCGCCCAGCAGCACCAGCACCCGGCTCACCGCGTCCGCCGGGATGCCGTACGCCTGCGCCGTGGCGATCAGGCTGTCCCGGTCCCGGCTCCCGTCCAGCAGGCTGATCACGGCCGCCGCGGGCCCGAGCCCGCCCAGCGCGACCGCCCGCCGCGGATCCACCCCGAACTGCAGCGTGTCCCGATCCCGCCACAGCGGCAGCAGTCCCGCCCTCAACGCTGGTCTCACGGTCACATGCTGACAGCCCGGTGTGACATTTCGCCCCGGCCCCGGCTACCGGTGCAGCCGCCGCGCCCGCCAGCCCGGCCCGGTAGCCGCCACGATGGTCGTGATCAGCGCGGCCAGCGGCAGGGCGGGCACCCCGTCGGCCGCGGTCGCCACCAACAGCCCGCTCAGGCTGGCCCCGGCCACCAGCCCGATCAGCACCCCGAACCGCCGCACTGCGTTCGGCGTGCGCTTCCCCGGGCTGGCCAGCGAGGAGACCAGCCCGGTCAAGGTCCCGGTCAGGTACGTGGTCGACACCTCGGTCAGGCCCATGTTGTTGACCGCGAAGGATTGCATGCCCATCGCGGCGGTCAGCGTGGCCAGCAGGCTGAACTGCGCCCACCCGGCCGGCCTGGCCCCGCTGACCTCCCAGCCCACCGTGAACCCCGCCAGCAGCGTCAGCTCCGCGAGCAGGACCCCCAGGACGTGCCTCGGCAGCACGCCCCCGTCCCCCAAATCCGAGGCCGAAGCCGATCCCGGGTCCGTGTCCGAGTCCGAAGGCGTGCCTTTGACCGAGAGCGAGCCGGTCTTGACCCCGTGCCCGATCCAGGTACCGCAGGCCACGCCCGTGATGTAGCCGGCGATCGAGACCGTGGTGTGGAAGGCCAGGGTCGCCGACCCGCGCGCCACGGCCAGCCCCCACAGCACGATGTTCCCGGTCATGACGCTGGCGAAGACGTTGCCCAGCCGGGTGAAGCTGGCCACGTCGGCCGCTCCCGACGCGAAGGTCAGGGCGATCGCGATCACGGTCAGGATCCGCTGTCTGCGTCCGCTGTTCATCGCCCGACAGGTTAGTCCTGTACCCGGACGGCGCGGGCCCAGGACGGCGCGTCCGGCGCGCCGGGCCCCAGCAGGCCGATCACCACCCGCGTTCCCTTCGGCGCCTGCGAGGGCCACGGGGTGTACCCGTCGGTCAGCACGACCGTGACGGCGGGCCGGGGCCGCAGCGCGGCCGCCGCCGCGATGCCCGTGCCCATCTCGGTCCCGCCGCCGCCGACCAGGTGGACCTGGCGGGCCGAGCTGACCCGCTGGGCCGGGCCGACCGCGGTGTCGCAGGCCAGCACGCGGACCTGCCGGGCCATGCCGAGGGCGCGCAGCAGCCCCTCGACCTCGGCCAGCGCCGCGGCCAGCAGGTCCTCGGTCATGCTGCCCGAGGTGTCGCAGACCACGGCGACCTCGGGTACCGGCCGCCGCAGCGCCGGCAGCACCACGTTCCCGGCCACGGCGGCGCGCCGCGACGGCCGCCGGTAAGAGTAGTCGACCGCGCCCGAGACCTCGGCCACCGCGCGGCGCAGTTCGGCCGCGAGTACCTTGCGCCAGTTGACCTTCGGGTTGAGGATCTGCTCGGCCCAGCGCAGCAGCCCGCCCGGCACCGTCCCGGCCACCTTGGCGTGCGCGATGACGTCTTGCGCCACCTGCCGGCGCAGCAGGTCGGCCTGCCAGGCGGGCAGCCCCGGCGGGCCGTCGCCCGGCCGCGGCACCCCGTCGGCGCCGCTCCCGCAGTCAAGCCAGTCGCCCGCCGCCTCCTTTATTTGGCCCGAACGGTCCGTGGTGCCAGCCTCGAAGTACTGCTCGGCCAGCAGCCCGTCCGGCGCGCCGAGGTCACGGGGCAGCACCGGCCGGCCGGGTAGCTCCAGCCCGGCCGGGATCAGGTCGTCGTTGATCTCCGCGTCGGCTGCCTGTACCCACCGTCGTGCGTCCTGCGAGGTCACCCCGAACGCCTGGGCCCGCTCCCCGTGGGTCCGCAGCAAGTGGCAGACGTGGTGCACGAGCACGCTGCCCAGCTGGGCGGCGGTCCAGTCCGCGGTCAGGTCCGGGTCGGCCCGCATCCGCCAGTTCTCGTCCACCGACACGGTCCCGCTCCCGGCCGCCGCGACCACCTCCGCGCCGAACAACCCAGTGGCCAGATACGGAAACCGGTCCGTAGCCCACAGCCGGGCCGCCGCCAGCCCGTCAATCCGCCGCTCAGTCATGGCGTGTCAGCCCTCAGCCCTGCAAAAGCCCCGCGGCGCGCAGCACCGGGGCGAACATCCGGACCTCCTCGGGCAGCGCCACCCCGTCCGGACGGCACCGGGCCAGCACGCGCGCCGCGGCGGCCGCCATGTCCAGGGCCGAGTCCGCGGCCAGGCCGAGGACCTGCCAGCCGGCCGTCCAGCGTTCGGGGGTCGGGTTCGACGCGACCGCCGAGGCGATCGAGGCCAGCGCGGCGTAGGCCCGGTCGCCGCGTTCCGGTAGCCGGAACGAGGCCGGGTCGGCCAGCACTTGCTCCGGGTCGGGCAGGTCCATCTCCACCAGCCAGGCCAGGAACTCCACCCCGGCGCCGTCGCCCACGGCGCCCCTGACCAGCGCCGAGCGCGCCTCGTCGGAGGTGCCCGCCGCGCCTGCGGCGGCCATCAGGCGGCCCGCCATCTCCCAGGTCCGCGGCGACGGCCAGCCGCGCCCGGCCGAGGCCGCGTCGGTCGGCGGGGCGCAGGCCAGCGCGGGCCGGACGTGCAGGAACGCCGCGACCAGGCCGCGGGACAAGATCTCTTCGGCCTGCCAGCCGTCGGGCAGCAGCGGGATCTCCGGTGGCGCCCAGCCGCCCGCCAGGCCGTCAGCGACCGCGCGGGGATGGGCCAGCCAGGACAGGTGGCACAGCCGGTTGGCCAGCGGCGCGGACAGGTCCCAGCCGTCCGCGGCCTGCTCGGGCGGGTTGGCCGCGGCCACCACCGCGACCTCGTCCGGCAGGGTCAGGTCACCGACGGCCCGTTCCAGTACCACCCGGAGCAGGGCCGCCTGCACCGCGGGCGGCGCGGTGGACAGCTCGTCGAGGAACAGCAGGCCGTGCCCGGCCTCGGCCAGCCGCCGGGCCCAGGCCGGGGGAGCGAACCTGACCACTTCGCCGACCACGATGGGCAGCCCGGCGAAGTCGGAGGGCTCCCTGATCGAGGCGATGACCGTCTCGCAGGGCAGGTCCATGGCCCGGGCCATGGCCCGGATGGCCGAGGTCTTACCGGTCCCGGGCGCCCCCCACAGCAGCACCGGCACCCGCGCCGCCACCGCCACCCCAAGCGCCTCCGCCGCCGGATTGTCGCTCATGCTTTAACTCCCGGGCTCGCTCATGCTGTATCGCCCCGCTCGCCTACAGACCAAGGCTCGCTCATATCTCCCAGTGTGGGGCATCGGCGGGACTGTCCTCGCTGGCGTGGGCGTCCAGTTGCTCGGGTTCGGCGCCGGGCGCGCGCAGCCCGAGCACGCGGGCGGCCGGCCAGCCCGGCTCTTGCACCGCGACGATCAGGTGCCGTCCCATCCGGGCCAGCCCGCAGGCCCAGACCGAGGCCAGCCACCCGGCGGGCAGGCTGACCCGGAGCCGGCGGTCTGCTCCGCGCCCGGTCAGCTCGGCCGATCCCCAGCCCGGTCCGGAGTGCAGGCTCACCACGACCTGGTCGGGGTCGATCCCGAGCCACTCCTCGGCCACCGGTGCCAGCCGCCCGGTGATCGCGGCGACCAGCGCGGGGCCCGAGCCGGCCTGCTCCCCGCCGCCCCGTGCGGTGTGCGCCGCGGCCAGCCGGGCCGCGTGCGTCGCGGCCACCTGCCCCATCAGCCGGACCTGGAACCCGTACCCCAGCGCGAGCAGCGACAGGAGGTCGTCACGGCGGCGCTGGGCCGCAATCCTTTCCTCCGGCACCTTCCGCTGCCGGGTGCCCCCCCGGGGCAGGGACGGCCCCGGCTGGCTGGCCGGCCGCATCGGCTTGGTCCGCGCCCCGCCGACCGGTCCGCCGAGCGGCCCGGCTACCGTGCTGCCCGTCTGCTTGGCGGCGAGCACGTCGTCCCAGTCGACCGCGATCTGATCGGCCGGGCCGCGGGGCCCGATGGCCAGCACCGACAGGTCGTCGGCGTGCCGTTCCCAGGCCTGCGCCGCCTCGACGCAGCGGGCCTTCTCCCCGCCCAGGGCGGCGAGCACCAGCTCGGCTTCGACGTCGGCGTGCGACGGCAGCAGCAGCGATCCCGCTTCCCAGCGCACGGCGTGTCGGCCCGTTCCGCACGGCACCTGCGTCTGACAGCTAGGCAGGCAGTCGAACCACGCCCCGTTCGCTGGTGTGTTCACGGCGAGTACCCCCAGCACAGCGGCAGCGTGGCGCGGACCTCAGCCGAACGCCCGGTGACCAGTACCTCGATCCGGGCGCAGGAGCGACTCAGCGGCGGAGTCAGCCGCATCGTGAGAGCGGCCTCGCCGCCCTCGTCGTACCAGCCCGCCGGGCGGGCGGCATGCCAGCGCCCGGCGCCGTCCCGGACCCACATCGACAGCGGGAACGCCATGTCCACGCCCAGCGGTCCCTGCCGCAGACCCGGCAGCCGGCCGAGCGCCAGCGCGTCCATCCAGGTGCCCCCGTCGAAGTTATGCAGGCCGAGCAGGACCAGCCTGATGCCCTCCAGCTCGGGCAGGGCGGCGGCCACGGCGGCGAAGCCGTCCCCGGCCGGCGCCGCGTCGGGTTTCCTGCGATGGTAGTGCGTGAGCATGCTGAGCCAGGGTTCGGGCAGGTCCGGCGCGGGCGTCGCGGCGATCCCGTGCCCGCCGATGCGCAGGCTCGCGCACAGCGCCGCCAGCCGGGCCGGCACCGGGCTGTGCGGGGACAGGACCTCGGCCGCCTCGAGCGCGGCGACCGTGGCGCCCAGACCCGCGGTCAGGTTGATGACCAGCCCTGCTGGCCCGGCCCCGTGCGCCGGGGCGGACGGGAAGCCGGCCAGCTGCTGGCGCAGGTCCAGCCGGTGCTCCGGGGCCAGGCTGAGCAGCCGCTCGGCGATCCGGTTCAGCAGGTGCTCCCCGATGCTGAGGCTGATCTGATCGACCTGCGGCTCGGGTCGTTCGGCCCGGCGGCCCAGGTCGACGCGGACGGCCTGCTCGCCCGGCGCGGTGATCTCGAGCCAGCCGATGTCCGGCGGCGGGTCGGGCCGCAAAGTGAGGTCGCAGGTCGATTCCGGCCGTCCCTTGGTGGCGAACAGCAGGTCGTACCGCTGGCCCCGGTCGTCGGTCACGCTGATCGCCTCGACCGGCGGCAGGCCGTGATGCCGCGAGCCCAGCGGGTCCCGGGTCCGCCAGGTGGCGGTGAAGCGGGCGCCGGCCGCGGTGTGCGCGTACGACATGAGGTCGAGCTCACCGCTGATCAGCTCGTCATGGAACAAGATCATGAGCCCGACCGGGACGTACCGGTCTGGGCCGTTCGGCGAGGCTCCGGTCCGCGAGGTTCCGGCCAGCGAGGTGTCGGCCGTTGCTGGGCCGGGGGCCGGCCCGCCCGGCATCAGCTTGTTCATCAGCACCAGGGACCGGGCGCGGGCAAACCGCTGCGGGCCCGGGCGAGGACCGGTCAGCCCGGCGGCCCAGGTCGGGCCGCCGGAGCTCAGCCTGACCCCCTCGCGGGGCTCGGGGCGGATCCGGGCAGCCAGGGCCAGCTCCACGTCGGCCAGGATGTCCTCCGCGGTCTCCAGGTCCAGCGCCCCGACCGCGGTCAGCGCCCACGCCGCCCGGGCCAGGGCGACCGGCATGACGACGAACGGAGCGTCGCTCGACTGCGCCCCGGCCAGCGACCGCGTCGGGTCGCGCAGCTCGGCCTCGGCCAGCAGCCGCAGGTAGGTTTCCGCGCGCTCGCGGTTCATGTGCTAAGTGTCCGGCATTTTCTGACCCATCCCAACGGCCCGCCGGTAACCCTGCCCCGGCTAGCGGAAGTCGCCCGCCAGCTTGGCCAGGTCCGGATAGCCCAGCCCCGAGCCCGGGTTGTAGACCTGGCCGGGCGTTCCGGTGTAGTAGAGGTTGTCGTTGCTCGCGCCCTGGGCGGACATCGGGGTGAACGGCGAGCTGCCCGATACCGCGAAACCGTAGATGGCCGGGTTCCACAGGCCCACCCGGTGGCCGACGTACTGGTCGATCAGGGCGGCCGCGCCGCTCAGCTGCGAGGCGCCGAAGCTCGTGCCGCCCCAGCCGCTTTGTAGCGCCGGCGAGGCCAGCGGGTCATACAGCAGGTAGCCGGTGAACGGGTCGGCGTCCACGGCCAGGTCGGGCAGGCCGCGACCGTTTCCTTCGCCCTGCGCCGCCGTGGGCGCGGCGGCGAAGGTCCACTGCGTGGGCAGGTAGAGGCCGTCGACCGTGCCGTAGTCGTTCGGCGTCATGTACTGCACGCCGCTGTAACTGCCCCCGTTGGCCACGCCCTGCTGGGCCAGCATGTCCTGGTACAACGGGACCGGCTCGAAGCTGCTGTAGCCGCCTCCGCCGCCGGCCCCCGCTGCGGCCGCGAACGACGCCTCGTTCGAGTAGCCGAACTTGGCGTAGTCCGGCCACAGCCAGTCCCAGCCCCAGGTCCGCTGGGCGGGAATCGTCGCCTTGAGGTTCGCCCGGCCCACCGTCGCGGTGATCGTGCCGCCCAGCGTGGTACCGCCCACGCTGGTGACGAACGGGCTGTCGTCCGGGCTGTCGACCGACAGGTTGGTGGTCCCCAGGTCGCCGGCCGCGTCGTAAGCGCCGGCGTCGCCCGTCGCGACGAACGTGCTCTGGCGCTGCGCGGCTAGTTCGAGGAAGGCCTCGTCGAAGGCCTGCGCGTAGCCCGGGACCTCCCCGCCGACGACCTCCGACGCCTGCAGCAGGGTCTCCGATTCGCCCCAGCTCGAGGACAGCGTGCCGGCCAGGTTCTGGCTGGCCGCGGCGAAGAAGTCGTCGACGTAGCCGTAGTCGGTGTTCGGCGCCTGGTAGACCACGACGTTGGCGTCCGGGGCCAGCGCGCCGGCCTGCTCGACGTCCAGGTCGCTCGCGGCCGAGCCGGCCGCCTCGCTGGGTGCGCCGGGACCGTCGTCCACGTCGTAGACCGTGATCCGGTTCGCCTTGGGCGTCATGTCCAGCACGTTGTTCCAGAAGTGGTACGCCGCGGCGGGGTCGAAGCCCGCCAGCGTGACGATGCCGATCGTCTGGCCCTGGCCGTCCAAGCCGCTGCGGTACAGCGGGCTCAGGCCGTAGTTCTCGGCGAAGTCGGCGGGCGTGAGGTTGCCGGTGTAGGTGGTGCTCGGCGTGACGGAGTTCGAGGCGGTCACGCCCTTGGGCGTGTGGATGAGGTCATCGGAGAACGGCGCGTAGTTGGTCAGCCCGAGGATGGTCAGCACGCTCGAGGCGATGCTCGTCGGCAGGTACGGGTTCGCCGTGGTGCCGTGCACCTGCTGGGCCGGGAGGCCGGCCAGGCCGTCGTGCGCGGCCACCGCCGGGACCTTGTACTGCTGTTGCTGTACGGACAGCGCGCTGTCGAATTCGGCCGCGGTGCCGCCGGCCGACACGACCAGGTCGTCCGGGTAGACCTTGCTGGCGATGCCGTACCGGCGCAGGTAGCTCTGCAGGGCCGTGATGGCGCCGGCGGTCTGGCCGTAGCGGCTCGCGAACTCGGCCACGGTCAGGTCGGGGGATTGGCCCGCCTCAACGGCCGATTGCAGGTCGAACAGGTTACGCCCGCGCAGGATGAACGAGACGATTTCCGGGGTGGCGGCCGGCGTGCTGCCGGACACCGTCGCGTTCTTCAGCGCGACCGGCCCCAGACCCTGCGCCACGGCGACCTCACCCGCCGGCGCCGCCGACGACGAGGCCGCGAACGATGTGGCCCGAAACGACGGGACCGCCAGGGCCGCCACCAGTGCTGCCGCCGCGGCTATCACCACGGCCGCGATCCACCGTCCCCCAGAACGCTTCACGGAATGGTCTCCTTCGCTCACCGGTCAGGGAACGCGGAAACGCATGGCCGTACTAATGTCCCCGATCCCCCGTAAACATCCCCAGACACGATGATGGAGTCCCGCATATCGGCACGCGTCTTAACCACGCGGCACGAGAGAATCACAAAATGATAACGAAAATTTGCCGACGCCTTTACCGGCGGCGGCAAAATACCGCTAATCCGGAATTATCTTAATTCCGCGATTACCTTGGCCCGGGCGCGTCAGGCCCCNNGCCGCAGCCGCCGCGGGCGTCCAGCAGCGGACGATGTCGCGCATGGACAGCAGCCCGGCCACGTCGTTGCCGTCGACCACGACCAGGTGCCGGAACCCGCCCCGGACCATCGCCGCGGCGGCGTCCTCCAGGGTCCACTCGGGCGAGGCGTACACCAGGTTCTCGGTGCGGTGCTGCGCCACCAGCTCGGCGTCGGGATCCTCGCCCTTGGCCATCGAGTCCAGGAGGTCGCGTTCGGTCAGGATGCCGATGCCGGCGTGCTCCGCGTCGATCACCACCGCGGCCCCGATCCGCCGTGCGGACATCATGCGCGCCGCCTGCCGCAGCGTGTGCGTAGGCCCGATGGTGAGGACAAGGTGGGACATGCCGTCTCGTACCTTCACGAGTATCACACCCCTGATTCCGGTGCTTGTGAATTTGTGACGCCCATCCAGCATCGGCGATCTGCCCGCTGAGAGCAAGACCGCGCTCGCGGTAAAGTTCAGCCGCTGCTCTACGTTCGGGCGCTGTTCAGCCGGGCCAGCACGTCGTCGTGCAGGTGGCCGTTGGTGCAGACCACGCTGCCGCCGTCCGGCCTGGTCTCACCCTCAAGCGAGGTGAACCGCCCGCCGGCTTCGGTGACAATGATCTGCAGCGCGGCCAGGTCCCACAGGGACACCTCGGGCTCGGCGGAGACATCGCACGCGCCCTCCGCGACCAGCATGTGCGACCAGAAGTCCCCGAACCCGCGGGTCCGCCACACCGCCCGGGTCAGCCCGAGGAAGTTGTCCAGCAGGCCGCGTTCGGCCCATCCGCCCAGGCCCGAGTAGGACATGGACGCGTCGCCCAGCTTGGTCACCCCGGACACCCGGCAGGGCGAGGCCTTGGTCAGGCTGCGCCCGGTCCACGCGCCGCCGCCCAGCGCGCCCCACCAGCGGCGGCCAAGGGCGGGCGCCGACACCACGCCCACCACCACGTCCGGGCCGTCCATCAGCCCGATCAGGGTGGCCCACACCGGAACGCCGCGGACGTAGTTCTTCGTGCCGTCGATGGGATCCAGGACCCAGCAGCGCAGCCCCGTGCCGGACCGGCCGAACTCCTCGCCGAGCACCGCGTCGCGCGGCCGGGCCCGGCGCAGCACGTTACGCAGCGACTCTTCGGCCGCCTGATCGGCATCGGACACCGGCGTGAGGTCGGGCTTGGTCTCGACCCGCAGGTCGAGCGCCTTAAACCGCCTGGTGGTGATGTCGTCAGCGGCGTCTGCGAGGACGTGCGCGAAGCGCAGGTCGTCGTCGTAACGGACCACCCGCGAAACGGTACCGCCTGGGACATCTGACTGGCCAGCAGGTCCGCCCTCGCCGGGCGTTTGCCTGCGCCGCTACCGCCGCCGCCGCGCGCGCTGCCGCCCCACCTCCCACCGCCGCGCGCCGCATACTTGTACACCTCCGCCGCCGCGCGCGGCATACTGGACGGGTGATGAATGATCACCGTCACGCTCACCCACATGCCGGTGTCCCCCTCCCGGCCGTCCCCTTCCCGGCCGACCCGCCAGTTCAGCTGCGGCCCTTCATCCGGGACGGCCGGATCACCGCGATGCCGGCCAACCGCACCCGCCGGCGCATGCTGCTCGACCAGGTGGCCCAGGCCTTCGAGCCGGGCCACCGCTACCCCGAGCCGGTCGTCGACGAAGTCCTCAAGTCGATCTTCGACGACCACTGCGCCCTGCGCCGGTACCTGGTCGACGAGTCGTTCCTGTCCCGGACCGCCGCCGGCGTCTACTGGCGGGCAGGAGGAACGGTCGATGCGTAAAAAGCCGATGTCCCCGAACGAGCTATGGTGCTTCCCCGAGCCCCCGGACCGAACGAGGCGCTGGTGCTTCCCGGAAACCCCGCCCCATCTTCCGCCGGCCGACCAGGACGAGCCATGGTGCTTCCCGGAAGATCCCGCCCACAACACGCGTGACCGCAGCCGGTCACGGTCCCGGTCCTGGCCGGCTTAGCCCGCACCCGAGTGTCTGAGGTGCGTGGGCCCCTGGCCCCGTCTCCCGGAGCGGGTGTGCCACGAGGTCCCTTGTGCAGCAAGCGGCGAGCAGGTTTATGCAGGTAGGAGCGTAGATGCGGCACCCATCGCCCGCACGAACGGGCGCTGCGCTGTGTGGCCGGTCTGCGGGAGCTATCAGGTGGCTGCGGCTCAGGACCTAGCCGCGCTGGTATCAACGGGGCCGCCAGCAGCGGGCGGACAGGTCGGATGTGGTCAGACTTGGCGTGGCCCTCTAGGCGGCAAGAGGAGCCGAGACGGGCTGAGGGTCCTATTGGCCGATGGTTCCAGACGCGAGCCAGGGTGACGTGACGCCCGCATTCCGGATCAGCAGCACTCAGGGGAGTGAGGGAGCCGGACGCTACGTGGCCTTATCCACCCGGACAATGGTCACCACGTCTGCTGCCACCTCGTACAGCACCCGGTAAGCCCCTACGCGCAGCCGACGGTAACTGCCGCGGACAAATGCATCCGGCGGCTCCGGATCCTCGGCTAAAGNNCGAGCAATTCAGCCATGGCAGCCTCATGGGAGACAGTGCCGCCAGGCCGTCCAGCTGCCTTCCACGCCTCGTGCTCGGCGATGGCGGCGCCGATTTCCGCCTCCTCGATCTCGTCGGCCGAGGCGCGGTCTCTGAGGGCCGCGAGCATGCGGTACTCATCCAGGGGGACCACCACGGCTGTCTCGCCGCCGAGGTGGATCACGTCGTGACTGCCGCCGTGCTCTTCTGGCCGTGCACTCATAGGGACGATGCTAGTCCAGACGCGCTGCGCGGGCAGGTTCTGACTTACCTGTGCAGCCGGTCCGCTACCTGAATGCTTCCGGCATCGCTCTTTCGAGCTGGTACCAGGGTCACCAGGGCCTAGCCCGCAGGATCAGAGCTGGATCGTCGCCTGGATAGCGAACCGGCGGGCAGGCCGGATGGTGGCAGAGTTGGCAGGGAGGATCGTGTTCCCCTCTAGGGGATCGGGGTGCCGAAGGGTCGTATGTGCTGCCGCGGCCGCGATGCCCGCGCATGCCGTCGTCTCGCAGGCCCCGGTAGTGAGTCAGCGTCCCAGTACCGCGGAGGATCCGGCTTACGCGGAGGATCCGGGCAGCTCCAGCTACCAAAATGCTCCGCATAAGCTATATCCTCCGCGTTAATTCCAGTGCTTCGAATATGCTAGTGAATTGCGGGACGGGTGAGGTGCCTGCGCCGGGGGTGAGCCGACCGGCTGGCGAGCGGGTCTGACCCGCGCCGGCCCGGGGCCGCTCACCCGGGCGGCTCACCCAGACCCTGGCCTCAGCACGGCAGGCCGGCGGGCACGACAGCAGCACGGGCCCCAGCGGTCACAGGGTAACCACCACCTCGACGGTCAGCCGCCGGGCACAGGTGGCACGCTCCTGTCCACCGGGCCGATGTGCCATCAGCCTCGGGCTCGGCGCCACAGCACGCACATCCGCCGCTTCCGCCACATTTCCGCGGTGGGTCCGGGTTCCGTGAGCGAGCCGGTCCCCCAGCACCCTCGATCAACCGCGGAGCCTGAATCCACCACAATAACCGGAGAGCTTCTCCGGCTGGCGTGACGCCAGCGATGTCCTGTGATGACTGTGACGAGCGCGGGCAGGTCGGAGCTGTCACACGATCATCGTCGCCTCTATGGTCAGCCGACGGGCGGGCCGGATAGTGGCACAGCTGACGCGTTTCCCTCTTGCGGGGGCTGTGTGCCCCAGCGCGGCTGCCCGTCAGTGACTGTGGCGCACCAGGTCGACGGTCCGGCCGGGCCCGTAATGGGCGCGGAGTCCAGCGTCGCCCGTGCGATCCTCAGCGCGATCCCGGTAGCGAGCGATCCGCGCCACCCTTGACCTCCAGTAGCATTTTCGTCCGTAGGGAGGGTACCGTGCGTTACCTCGCGGCGGCCGAACAGGCCGGGAACTGGCTGCTGGCCACGGCGCAGCGGAGCCCGCAGGGCTGGTCCTGGCCGGTTCAGCCGGGTATCTCCGCCGCGGTCGTGCCCGGCCTGGGCTGGGGTACCGCTGGCCCGACGATGTTCTTCGTTGAGGCGTTCCGGACCACCGGCGACGAACGCTGGCTGTCCGCCGCCCGGGCCGGCGCGCGGTGGATGGACGCGCACCTCGAGGAGTCCAGCCGGTCCTGGGCAGGATGCGGGCTGTTCACCGGAGTCGGCGGCTGGGCCGTGGTGCTGCACGAACTGGCCGCCGCGGCGCGCGACGAGCAGGCCAGCGGCCTGGCCCGGCGGGTGCTCGAGACGGTCGCGGCGCACGCGTCGGTCGACGGCGACGGGGTGCACTGGCATGACCTGACCGAAATGGTGTGGGGCACGGCCGGCATCGGGTGTCTCATGCTGACGCTGGGCGCCGACTACCTCGGCCCGGCCGCTGTGGACCTGGCGGTCCGGGCGGGTGACTGGCTGCTGGGCCAGGCCGAGGCCGCACCCACGGGTATCCGGTGGTCCCTGGGCCGCGCGTACGAGGCCGAACGCCCCGACGACCAGCGCCGCTTCCCGAACTTCGCGCACGGGGCGGCGGGCATCGGGTTCTTCCTGGCCCGGTTGGCGCAGGTGACCGGCGAGCGGCGGTTCCTGGCGGCCAGCCTGGCCGCGACCGAGTGGATCATGACGACCGTCCGCACCGATCAGGACACCTGTGCCGCGTTTCATCACGATCCCGGCGGCACCGAGCTGTTCACCCTGGGCTGGTGCCACGGGCCGCCGGGGCTCGGCTGGCTGTTCCGGCAGCTGGAGCTCAGCACGGGCGAGGCCAGCTGGCGGCCCTGGCTCCGCCGCGCCGCCCGGGCCGACCTCATCAGCGGGATCCCGGCCCGGCGCGAGCCCGGGTTCTGGGACAACGTCGCCCGCTGCTGCGGCTCGGCGGGAGTCGCCGAGTACTTCCTCGACCTGCACCGCCTTGAAGGCCAGCCCGGCGACCTGGCCTTCGCGGTCACCCTGGTGGACGACATCCTCGACCGGGCCATCGCCGATGGCAGTGGGATGCGGTGGTCCAACTACGAGTTCCGGTCGCCGGAGCCGGATCTCCCGCCCGAGACGACCTACCTGCAGGGGGCGCCCGGCATCGGCTCCACGCTGCTGCGCCTGCACCGCCACCTGGCCGGGAACCCGTGGACGGTGGACTGGCCGCACGCTCCGGCCTGGACCGGGTTAGCCTAGCCAGCTCGGCCGTATGGGGTGCCTAGACGAACCGCCATCAATAGGATGTACCCCACCGAACCAGGTCAGAACAGCAGCGCTCCCGTCGAAGATCAGGTGAAGATCGTGCGGACGCAGGATCGCAGTCGCGAGGTCCAGCGAACCGCGCCCGCGCTCGGCACCGACGTCCGCGGGGTCCACGTCCTGCCCACGCTGCGGATCAGCCTGCAGCGGATCCGCCCGGCGTCACCGGATATCGCCTGGGCGGTATTCGTCGGCCTCAACCTGGTCGCCATGCGCGTGCTGTCGAACTGGCAGACGGTGCCGTTCCTGGCCATCTGGATCAGCTTGACGGTGATCTACGGGTTCCGGCTGTGGCGCCTGCAGCCCACCATCTTGACCTGGGCCGCCGTGACGCTGGCCACCGGTGGCATCATCTTCGTGCAAGTTCTCAAGGGCCAGCAAGACGCCGACTACCTGGCCGAAGTCCCGCTGATCTCGCTGATGTTCCTGGTCATGGTGTGGCACGGCCGACGACGGCTGGCTGCCACCCAGGAGCGGCTGACGGCCATGGAACAGGTGCAGCGGATCTCCCAGGAGAACGTCCGGCTCCTGGAGCAGCAGCGCCAGTTCCTCCAGGACGCCTCGCACGAGCTGGGTACCCCGATCACCGTGGCCCTCGGCCACGCCGAGCTGATCGAGCGGGCCACCGTCAATGAGACGGTGGCCGCGGACGCCCGGGTGGTGACCGGCGAACTGGCCCGGCTGCGCCGGCTGACCAACCGGCTGCTCCTGCTGGCCTCGGCCGGGACCCCGGACTTCCTGCACGTGACTCCGGTATCGGCCGATGCGCTGGTCCTGGACGCCCTGGAACGCTGGGGCAACGCCCCGCGCCGCTGGCGGCTGGGGGAGGTGGCCGAGGCGACCGTGCTCGGCGACAGCGACCGCCTCGTCGCCGCACTGGACGCGCTACTGGAGAACGCCGTCGCTCATACCGAGCCGGGCGACCTGATCGAGGTCAGCGTCGGTCTCGAGGGCCGGAACGTGGTCCTGGCCGTGACCGATTCGGGCTGCGGGATGCCGCCCACCGAGCTCGACCGCATCTTCCGCCGGTTCAGCCGCGCCCAGCCGTACCGCAACCGCGAGGCCGGCGGGTTCGGACTCGGCCTGCCCATCGTGCAGGCCATCGCCGAAGCCCACCACGGGTCGGTCCGGGTCCGCAGCGCCAGCGGCGAGGGCTCCACGTTCGAGCTGGTCATCCCCGCCGTCCCCGACGCCCTGGCCAGCTGACCTGCGGCAGTTGCATAGCCTGAACTGTGTTCGCGTTCAAGGCCGCCATCGTGGTCCTGGTCCTGTTCGTGGCCGGGGTGCTGCGCGATCGTCGCAGCTTCGCCAACGCGGTCCTGCTCGGTCTCGCGCTCGCGCTGCTCGCGCTCGGGGCGTCGGAGCGGCTGGCCAGGGCGCATGACGCGGCGAGCAGGCTGGTGCTGCTGGCGGTGTTCGCGTTGGTAGCCGTCGTCCCGTTCCTCGCCGCCGCGTACCTGGTGGTGAACGGGGTGACGATGGTGCGCCGGGAAAGCTTCCGGCCGGCCAACCTGCTGTCGCTTCTGGTCGGCCCGGCCATCCTCGCCGTCATCGGGTTCAGGCTGGCGACACCGTTCACCGGCTCGGGCGAACTGGTCCTGTCGGCCACGATCATCATGCTGCTGTTCGCCTACGTCTCGTTCCAGTGCGTCTCGTTCGTGCTGTACGCCTTCCTGTATGGCCGCCTGTCCGTAACACGCAACGCCGACTTCGTCGTGGTGCTCGGCTCGGGGCTGCTCGATGGCGGGCGGGTCCCGCCGCTGCTGGCCAGCAGGCTGGACCGGGGTTACGCGGTCTACCGGGCCCTGGTGGTGCGAGGCGGTGACCCGGTGCTGGTCGTTTCCGGCGGCAAGGGCAGCGACGAGCGGATCTCCGAGGCCGATGCGATGGCCGGCTACCTGGCCGCGCGCGGCTTTCCCGTGGACCGGATCGAGCGTGAGGACCAGTCAGCGAGCACCGAGGAGAACCTGGTCAACAGCCAGGCGATTATGGACCGCCTCCGCCCGGATGCCACGTGCGTGATCGTGACCAGCAACTTCCACGTGTTCCGTACGGCGATGATCGCCCGCCGCCTCGGCGTCCGCGGCGAGGTAACCGGCGCGCGCACCGCCGGCTACTACTGGCCGAGCGCCACCCTGCGCGAGTTCGCCGCCGTCTTCGTCAGCTACAAGGCAGTCAACCTGGCCGTCTGCTTCGCCCTCGTCGCGGTCCCGGTCATGGTCACCCTGCTGCACCATCCTTACACCGCGCCGAGCAGGTAGGCGAGCAGGATCACGAGGAATACGTACAGCAGGTAGAGGTTCACGTCGCCGGACTGCATGGGACGGATCGCATCGGCGAGCCATTCCACGGCGCGGATGACCGGCCGGTAGAGGTATCGCTCGAAGACCGGCGTCACCTGCTCCTCGTAATGCACCGGCCCGGATCGCCCGGCCGGATCGTCATCGGAGGCGCGGTGGACCGAAACCGCCGGCCGGTACAGGGCGTCGAAGGTGACCCGGGTCGGGGCGGAGAACGTCATGGCCGAGTACTGCATCCGCGGCNNCGCGGCCGTCCGGCCAGGAAGATCAGCAGCGGAACCGCGCACGCGGCCACCAGGAACACGGTCAGGTACGTCGGCGAGAACGCGGAGAAGTCCGTGTGGGCCGGGATGACGGTCAGTTTGCCGGGCAGCAGCAGCGGGCCGAGCGCGACACCGGTGATCGTATGTGCTGCCCGGGACAAGGCGCTGAGCACGACCGGGGCGCCCACCGCCAGGGCCACGCAGGCGACGCCGAGCAGCGCCGGGCCGGCCACCGGCTGGCCAGGTTCCCGCGCCGCGGCGGCCGAAGGCGTCCGGGGCATGCCGAGGTACGGGATCCCGAAGCCGCGGACGAAGGCGTAGATGGCCAGGCCTCCGGTGAGCCCGAGGGTCGCGGCGGCGAGCACGATGAGGATCGCGATCAGGTGGCTGCCGGTGCGGAAGCCCTGGAACAGGCCCTGGAAGATCAGCCACTCGCTGACGAACCCGTTCAGCGGCGGCAGCGCGGCGATCCCGAGCGTGCCGATGAACGCGATCACCGTGCTGCGCGGCAGCCGGTGCACGAGCCCGCCGAGCCGGTCCATGTCCCTGGTCCCGGTCGCGTGCTCGACCACGCCCGCCTCCAGGAACAGCAGCGTCTTGTAACAGCCGTGGTTGGCCACGTGGTACAGGCCCGCGATGAGCAGGAACGCGGCCAGCGCGGGCTGCCGGTAGGCGTGGAAGATCATGGCGGCGCCGAACGCGGTCACGATGATCCCGGTGTTCTCGATCGTCGAGTAGGCCAGGAACCGCTTGATGTCGCGTTCCCGCAGCGCATAAAGGATGCCGATGGCGGCGGTTACCGCGCCGGCGCCCATGGTGACCAGGCCGGGCCAGGCCCCGCCGACCGGATCGAGCCGGAACGCGAACAGGGCGATGCCGTACGTGCCGAGCTTGACCACGACGCCGGATAGGAACGCCGACCCGTCGGCCGGGGCCACCGGGTGCGCCTCGGGCAGCCACACGTGCAGCGGGACGAGTCCCGCCTTGAACCCGAACCCGGTCAAGGCCAGCAGGTAGGCAGCGGCCCGCCAGCCGCCGGGCACCAGGTGGCCGCGGGCCGCCATCACCTCTAGCTCCGTAGCATGCGTCTTCGCGGACAGGATCACGAACGCCGCCACGACCAGCAGGAAGCCGATCTCGGACAGGGCCAGGAACCAGAATGCGCCGCGGGCCACCTCGGTGCGGCTCGGGTGGCGCAGGATGATCAGGTAGCAGGCCAGGCTCATGGTTTCCCAGGCGACCAGGAACGTCACCATGCCGCCCGCGGCGAGTACGGCCAGGCAGGCCAGCAGGGCCAGGTTGTAGGCCGCCAGATATATGGCCGTGCCGCGGGCGGGCTGGTCATAGCGGGGCGCGTAGAGGGAGATCGCCACCGCGACGATCCCGAGCACCGCTACGAACACGCCCGCCAGGCTGGTCAGCTGCAGCTGCAGGGGGCCGCCGACGATGGTCGCGCCGCCGCCCGCAGTGACCACCCGGGTATCGCCGTACACCAGTGACCAGCCGCCGGCGCCCACCGCGGCGACGCCGCCGAGCCCGGACAGCACGCAGCAGGCGCGCAGTCCCGGCCGCCACGAACCGGCCAGCAATCCGGTCACGGCCGCCGCGAGCCAGGCCCCGCCCGCGCCGTAGAGGATGTCCAGCGGGTTCACGCCGCACCCCCGTCCGCGATAAACGTCAGGCCTGGTATCCGTTCCGCGAGCCGGCCGACCGCCACCGCCAGGCCCTGCAGCAGCGCCAGCGGGCTGGGCGGGCAGCCCGGGATCCACACGTCGACCGGCAGGACCTCCCCGACGTTCCCGTGCACGAACGGGTCCTTCGGATACACCCCGCCCAGCGCGCAGGCACCGGTCGCGACCACCACCTTGGGCCCGGGCATCGCCTCGTAGGTCTTCCGCGCCGCCCCGTCGAACGCCCGCACCATCGGCCCGGTGACCAGCAGCAGGTCCGCGTGCCTGGGCGCGGGGGTAAAGAAGAACCCGAGCCGGTTCAGGTCGTAGTGCGGCGCGCTGAGCAACCGGATCTCCTGCTCGCAGACCGCGCACGACCCGGTGTCCAGGGTGCGGATGTGCAGGCTGCGGCCGAACTGCGCGGCGATCGTGTCCCGCAGGCGCCCAGCCGCCGCCTCGGCCTGGTCCGGGCCGGGGCTCATCGCTCGCCTCCCCGGATCGGGATTTTTTTTATCAGCGCCGAACGGGCCGTGGTGGCCAGCTCGAAGTCCTCGCTTTGCGCGACGGCATCCGGGGCGACCGCGGCGCACTTGCCGCAGGCGGTGCAGGCGCCCACGTCGAAGACCAGGATGTCGTCCCGCCTGCTCAGCGCGGCGCTCGGACACACGGCCACCATCCGGTCGGCGGCCTGGATAGTCAGCTGCCGCGGGCGGAACGCCGGCGGCGTCGGCAGACACGCCGCCGAGTCGTCGCGGCGAGCCGGGTACCGGGTGGTGACCACCCCGCGGCGCAACCCGCGGATAAACCACAGTGGCATCGCGCCTCACCTCCTTCAACGGGCCAGGCCGGCCGCGGTCAGCCAGAAGCTGGCCTCGATGATCGGTATGTCGGTGAACACGTTCTGGGACCGGCACGCGTCGTCGAAGCCGCGCCAGTTGCGGACCGAACCCGGGCGCAGCCGCGCCCGGGTGATCCGCCCGTCCTCGTCCAGCGCGACCCAGGCCAGCACCTCGCCCCGCGACGATTCGGCCCAGCCGAGACCCCGACCCCCGCCGGAGGGTAGCGAGGTGCGCTCGGCGGCGGTGCCCGCCTCCAGGAACTCGCCGATGAGCCGGGCCGACTCCGCCGCCTCGCCGAGCATCACCTGCAACCGGGCGAGCACGTCGCCGCCGTCCGCGGTGACGATCGCTAGCTGGTGCTCGGCATAGGGACCTCCGTTCAGCCGCGCGTCCACGGCCAGGCCGGTGGCTCGTGCGACGGGCCCGACCAGGCCGAGGCGGCGGGCTTGCTCGGCGGTGAGGATGCCACAGGCCTCCAGCCGGTCGACGAAGGAGTTGGTGCTCAGCAGCGCGTCAGCGGCCCGCCGCAGTTCGCCGTAGGCGGCGGGCAGGTCACGCCGGAGCACCGCGGCGTCCGGAGCGCGGGCGGTCCCGCCGGGCTCGATGACGCCGAACAGGTACCGGTGGCCGAACGCGGCGGTGTTGACCCGCAGCAGCCGTTCGAGCGCGATCTCGGCCGCCGACTGACCCACCGTCAGCCCGGTGGCCTGGCACAGCGCGGCCATGGCGGCGGCGTGGTTGTACAGGCGTTCCAGCTCCAGGGCGACCGCCCGGGTCCGGTCCGCCGCGGGCGGCGGGGTGACGTCCAGCGCGGCCTCCACGGCCGCGGCGAACGCCCAGCCGACCGCGACGGCGCTGAGGCCCTCGGCGCGCTCGGCGAAGAAGATCGCCTCGCCCGGCGTCAAGCCGCGCAGCCGCCATTCCACGCCGCGGTGCTTGTGCCAGCTGAACAGGTACACGTCGACGACTTCCTCGCCGCTGGTCACCAGGCCGTAGTACAGGCTTTCCACGCCGACCTGCCGGACCGGGCCGAACGGGAACTCGAAGGCCTGCCCGCCCACCGTGTGCGGGGCGTGCGTCTCCTCGGGCGGCTGGTCCGGCCGGTGCCCCAGCCTGGGGAAGTCAGGCCCGGCGTGCGGCGGCAGCATGAGCCGGTTGAGCGGCTTGCCGGTCGCCGGGCGGATGCCGAACTGCTCGTAGATCTCGCATTCCTCGACGAACGCGGCCGGGGCGACGTCGGACAGCGGCGGGTACTGACCATCCTCGATCTCGGTCTCGGTCAGCAGGTAACCCTGGTCGAGCGCCCAGACCAGGCGCAGCGTCGGCGCGTCACCGCCGTTGTCCCCGAACATGTCAGCCAGCCGGATGCTGGCCTTGCC
>PLDT01000217.1:0-14088 GCA_003136255.1 Actinomycetota bacterium | reverse complement strand
TGCTCGCGCTGGCCAGCCTGCCCGCCGGGTGGGTCGCGGGCTACGACGAGGCGAACGCGGCCATGCTGCTCCGGACGGCGCCGTCGGGCGGCATGGTGTTCTCCGTCGGCACCACGGACTGGCCGCTGGCGCTGGATACCGATCCCAACGTCGGCCAGATCACGGCCAATGTCGTGAGCCGTCTCGCGCATCGCCCGCTGCGGATCCACGGCCCGGTCTGCCCGGAAGTGGAGTATGTGGGCGAGGGCGACATGATCGGCCCCGACCGGGACGTGACCTGGTACATCAACGGCAGCCAGGTCGCCGAAGGGGGGCTGACGCAGATCGAATGGGACGTGCGCGGCGGGGAGCAGACCAGCGGCGAGGGCAGCCTGCTGGTGACCCGCTCGGCCGAGGGCGTGCCGTGGCTCACCCTGACGGCGACCGCCCGTGACCGCCACGGTCAGGTTTATTTCGGCAGCCGCACCGTCCGGGTGCTGTCAGCCGACGAGTACGCCAGGCGGCGACTGGTCAGGACGCTGAACGCGATCGCGTTCCCGGACGAACAGGGCGGTGCGCTGGTCGACCAGCATGCCACAGAAGGCGAACTCGCCGACCGGGTCATCCCGGTCCGGCTCGCCTGGATCAGCCAGTACCTGGCTACCCTCCAGGACCTGATGGCCGAGCTGGACACCCGGTGGAGCGCCAGCGGGCGGATGGCGGACGCCACGCTGCGCCCCGACGAAAAATAGGGCAACTCCCGGTCTCGTCCACCTCGGATCCGGGGCCCTGGCATCCTCAGGCTATGGAAAAGTCGTTGGCGCCTGGGCGCGACCTCACGGACTCTGATCAGAACCAGGCGGTGCTCGACGCGGCCTCCGCCCTGGCCGAGGGCCGCGCGACGGCGGGGGATGTCGCGGCCGGCCACGGCCCGGCGGTGGCGGCCGAAGCGGTTGCCGCGGCTCGCTCGCGACGGCGGCTGGGCGAGCTCGCCGGGCCGGTTCACCTGACCGTGGTGTGGGCCATGTACGGGGAGACGGGCCGCATGGTCCCCCGCGCCGTGCACCCGCACGGGGAGGACTTCGTCCGGGCCAAGGTCCGCCAACTCGACTGGCTGACCGGCGGCCTGCCCGGCGTCACCTGGAGCATCATGGCCTGCGACGACGGATGCCCGGACCGGCCCCCGAGCGCCGACCTCATGACGGATATCGCGGCGGCCGAGGGCTACCCGAGCACAGGTCACCGCGGCGTGACGGTGCTCAGGCTGGCTGAGATGATCGGGGGTGGCTTCTCGATCAGCCCCGCGTTCGACCAGCTGACCTCGACCGACCAGTCCCGCAAGGGCGGATCGATACTGGCCGCGCTGGCCGCCGCGGTGGGGACCGATCCGGCGCGGGCGAACGCCGCCGGCCGGCATGTGGTCTGCTACACCGACGCGGATCTGTCCGCGAACCTGGCCCAGCTAGGCTCGCTGGCGGCGCCGGTGGTGGCCGGCGACCAGGTGGTCGGCGCGCTCGGCCAGCGTTACGGGATCGAGGGGGCGGTGCTGGTCCGGGCCGACGGGCCAGTTACCGAGCCGCACAGCACCGGCGACAAGCCAGACAAGATCATCATCCTGTTCCGCCATTTCGTCCGGGCCTCGCTCATCCCGCCCCTGGCCCAGGTGCTCGACACCCAGGCCGGCTTCAAGGCCTTCGACGGGGCCGCGCTCGGCCCGGTCATCGGGGAGATGACGTCTTTCAACGAAACCTTCGACGTCGAGCTGCTCATCCGTCTCGCGCAGCGCTACGGACCACAGGCCCTGGCCGTCGAGCCGATCGTCTTCACCGAGGACTTCGCCGCGACGAACTTCCCCTCCGTCGAGCCCGGGCCGCGCCACCTGGCCATGGTCCGCCAGGTCGTGGAACTCTACGACCGGCTCGTCGCACCGGTCGACCCCGTCACCGGCGAGGCGGCCGACCTGCTCACCCTGGTCAGGACGCTCGACCTCGACGACTATGTGACCTTGATCGAGCACCTGCGCGCCGAGGACCGGGACGACCCGACCCTGTTCGACCGCCGCTGGCCCGTGCCGCACCTCCGCGACATCCTCCAGCGACGCGCTGGTCAGCCATAATGGCCAGGTGATCGAGGAGCTAGTCGGCCGGATGGCGGCCCTGCTCGGGCCGCTGCAGGCCGCGGGCGACCCGCGGCGGTACTTCCACGCGACCTACCAGCGCACCACGATCACGGTCGCCGAAGAGCTCAAGCGCGGCGGCTTCGCCGACCCGGAGTGGGTGGAGCGCTGGGACGTCGCGTTCGCTGACCTCTACCTGGATGCCCTCCAAACCTCGCTGGCCGGACGCGAGCCGAGCCGGCCCTGGGCCATCGCGTTCGGCGCCCCGGCCGATCTGCCCGCCCTTCGGCACGTCCTGCTCGGCATGAACGCCCACATCAACTACGACCTGCCGCAGGCGCTGGTCGCGGTGATCAGCGACGAGCAGTTCGACGACCCGGCCCTCCTGGAACGCCGGGAGGCTGATCACCAGGCCATCGACGCCGTGCTCGCCTCCCGGGTCGCCGCCGAGGACGATGAGCTGACCGTGATCTCCGGGCCGGGCAGCCTGCTGGACCGGCTACTGAGGCCGTTTAACCGGCTCGGCACCCAGCGTTTCCTGCGCGAGGCGCGGGAGAAGGTATGGGCCAACGCCATCGCGCTGAGCCATGCCCGCCGAGAGGGTCCGGACGCATACGCAAAAGTCCTGGCCCAGCTGGAAGAGTTGAGCGCCGTCAAGGTGACGGCCCTGATGGCACCCGGCCCGGTGCTGCTGAAGCTGGCCGCCACCGGCTTCGGCGTCCGGCTAGCGAACCAAGAGCTCACAGCAGGCTGACGGCGGTATCGACCGCCGCGGCCACGTCGTCGTCGGCCGGGTACAGCAGTGACCGCCCGGCGACCAGGCCCTTGACGTTCGGCAGCCGCAGCGCCTTGCGCCAGCCCGCGTAGGCGGACTCCGGGTCGTCCGCCACCTCGCCGCCCAGCAGCAGGGCCGGCAGCGTGGCCGCGGCCATGACCCGCTCCATGTCCGGCACCACCGGGACCTTCAGCCAGGTGTACGCCGACGTGGTGCCCAGGCCCGAGGCGACCGCGATGGCCCGCATCATCGCCTCGGGGGACAGGTCGTTGCGGACCCGCCCGTCGACCCGGTGCGAGATGAACGGCTCGATCATCGCGATCAGGCGCCGCGAGGCCAGGTCCGAGACCGCGTGGGCGCAGGCGTGCAGGGTGGCCGCGGTCGCCGCGTCATCGGGGTCGATGCGCAGCAGCATCTTGCCGCCGTCGAACCCCGCCCGCGCGATCGATGCCGCGTCGTAGCCAGTGAACCGGTCGTCCATCTCGAAAACCGTGTCGGCCAAACCGCCCCGGTTCATCGAGCCGATCACGACCTTGCCGTCCAGCGCGCCGAGCAGCAGCAGGTCCTCCAGCACGTCCGCGGATCCGAGCACGCCGTCGACGCCGGGCCGGGCCAGCGCCACGCAGAGCCGCTCGAGCAGGCCGGCGCGATCGGCCATGGCCGTCATCAGCCGTCCGGCCCGGAGCGTCCCGCGCGCCGGGTGGTCGGCGGCGATGAGCACCAGCGTGCCGCCGGGACTGAGGAAGGACGGGACCCGCGGTCGTCGGGCGGCCGTCTCCGCCACGAGCTCGGGCCGCCGGGCGCGGGTTTCTATGACCTCGGCGAGCCGGTCAGCGAACACCGCTGGCCTCCGGGCGGCTCGCGATCATAGCCGGTCACCTTGCTCCTCTTCGGGCTGCTGGTACCAGCACACCGGATGCTCCACCAGCACAGATGGCTCCTCAGGCTGCCCTTATCGTCAGACCAGGACATGAGATTGTCAATACCTACGAACATATGGCTGTTACGAGGTGACAAAGTCGGTACGAGCCAACCGTCATGCCGACAGCATGTAAGGAGGTCAGGACAATATGCACTGAACGGAGACCTACCTATACTGCTGGTATCGACATGGCTCCCCAGCGAGCCTGCATGCTGGGAGGCGCCATGACCGAGCGGCCACTCGACCGCAACAGCCCCATTCCGCTGTACTTCCAGATCGCCGAGAACCTCAAGCAGGCCATCGAGGACGGGACGCTCAAGCCCGGGCAACGGCTGGACAACGAACTAGACCTGACCGAACGCCTCGGCGTGAGCCGTCCCACCGTCCGGCAGGCGGTGCAGCGCCTCGTCGAGCAGGGCCTGGTGGTCCGCCGCCGCGGCCTGGGCACGGTCGTGCTGGCTCCGCGCATCCTCCGGTCGGTGGCGTTGACCAGCCTCTACGACGACCTGTCGGCCAGTGACCGGCATCCGGCCACCACCGTCCTGGCCGCCCGCGAGATCCAGGCCGACGACGAGCTCGCCTCGGTCCTGGCGCTACCGGCCGGGGCCGCGGTGCTCTCCGTGGAGCGGCTGCGGTTGGCCGACGGGACCCCGCTCGCGGTCATGCACAACTACCTGCCCGCCGGGCTGGTCATGGGCCGCACGGAAGAGGTCCTGGGGAAGACCGGCCTGTACGACCTGCTGCGCAGCCAGGGTGTGGCCCTGCACGCCGGCGAGCAGGTGATCGGCGCCCGGCACGCCACCGCGCACGAGGCCAGGCTGCTGCAAGCCCCCCGGACCGCCACCGTCCTGACCATGACCCGGACGACGTTCGACGCCGCGGGCCGGCCGGTGGAGCACGGTAGTCACGCCTACCTCGCCGACCGGTACTCCTTCAAGATGACCCTGATCGCCCATTGAAAACCTTTTTATGCCGAACGGCCACACTGCTTGCGCCCCTTACAGGTATGGCCGCTGCCGCTCCTTGGCCTTCTCGTAGCTGGCCCGGGCGTCCCGGGTGCTGGCCAGCGCCGCCACCTCGGCCACCGGCACGTCCCACCACGCGTCGCTGGACGGCGCGCCCGCCGTCGGGTCGGTCTCGATGTACACCAGCGTCGTGCGGTCCGCGGCCCGCGCCTTGACCAGCGCCTGACGGAACTCCTCGATCGTCCGGGTGCGCAGCACGTACACGCCGAGGCTGGCGGCGTTGGCGGCTAGGTCGACGGGCAGGAACCCGCCGTCGAGCCGCCCGTCGGGGCTGCGGTACCGGTAGCTGGTGCCGAACCGCTGCGAGCCGACCGACTCCGACAGGTTCCCGATCGAGGCGAACCCGTGGTTGTCCACGCAGACCACGACGAGCTTGACCCCCTCCTGCACGGCGGTGACCAGCTCGGTGGCCATCATCAGGTACGAGCCGTCGCCGACCATGACGAACACCTCGCGGTCCGGAGCGGCCAGCTTGGCCCCGAGCCCGCCCGCGATCTCGTACCCCATGCACGAGTAGCCGTACTCGACGTGGTAGCCGCCCGGATCGCGGGTGCGCCACAGCTTGTGCAGGTCCCCGGGCATCGATCCCGCCGCGCACAGCACGACGTCCCGCTCGCCGGAGACCTCATTGACCACCCCGATGACCTCGGCCTGCGCGGGCCGAGGCTGGTGCCGGGTGGTGTAGGCGGCCTGCACCGTCGCCTGCCAGCCGGCCGCGAGCTCGGCGGCCCCGGTCCGGTAAGCGGAATCCGTCTTCCACGCGCCCAGGGCCATGGCCAGGGCGTCGAGCGCGGCCCGGGCGTCGGCCACCACGGCCACCCCGGACTGCTTGGCCGCGTCGAATGACGCCACGTTGACGTTGACGAACCGCACTCCCGGCTCGGCGAACACGGTACGGGAGGCGGTGGTGAAGTCGCTCCACCTGGTACCGATACCGATCACCACGTCGGCGCGGGCGGCCAGCTCGTTGGCCGCGGTGGTCCCGGTGGCGCCGATCGCGCCCGCGCAGAGCGCGTCGTCGGATCGCATCGTGCCCTTGCCCGCCTGGGTCTGGCCGACCGGGATGCCGAACGTCTCGGCGAACTCGTGCAGCGCGTGGGTGGCCTCGGAGTACAGGACCCCGCCGCCGGCCACGATGAGCGGCCGCTTCGCGGACCGGATCACCTCGGCGGCTCGAGTCACGGCCGCCGGGTCCGGCGGCGTGCGCGGGATGTGCCAGACCCGCTCGCGGAACAGCTCGGCGGGCCAGTCGTACGCCTCCGCCTGAACGTCCTGCGGCAGCGCCAGCGTCACCGCCCCGGTCTCGGCCGGGTCGGTCAGCACCCGCATAGCGGCCAGCAGCGCCGACGGCAGTTGCTCCGGCCGCCAGACGCGGTCGAAGAACCGGGACACCGGCCGGAACGCGTCGTTGACGCTGATGTCCTGGCCGGACGGGTCCTCGAGCTGCTGCAGAACCGGGTCGGCGACCCGGGTGGCGAACACGTCTGAAGGCAGCAGCAGCACCGGCAGCCGGTTGATCGTGGCCAGCGCCGCCCCGGTCACCATGTTCGTCGCGCCAGGCCCGATCGAGGAGGTGCAGGCCAGCGTGGACATCCGGTTCCGGGTCCGGGCGAACGCCACGGCGGCGTGCACCATGGCCTGCTCGTTGCGCCCCTGCAGGTAGCGCAGCCCGCCGCCCTCGGATCCCGGCGCAAGCTCGGCCTCCAGCAGGCCCTGGCCCAGCCCCGCCACGTTGCCGTGCCCGAAGATGCCGAAGCACCCCTCGATGAGCCGGTGCCGGGCACCGTCGCGCTCGCTGTACTGCGCGGCCAGGAACCGGACCACCGCCTGGCCCACCGTCAGCCGGATCGTCGTCATGGGGCGGTCCAGGCGGCCACCCGGGGATCGACCTGCTCGTCCTTCCACTGCTCGCGTACCCACGAGTGCGCCGGATCGTCGCAGATCAGCCACTCCCGCTTACCGGGCCCGGCCATCACGTTCAGGTAGTAAAGGTCGTAGCCAGGCACCGCCATCGACGGGCCGTGCCAGCCGTGCGGGACGACCACCACGTCTCCGGTGCGCACCTCGGCCAGGACGTCGGCCGGGCGGTCCGCCGTGCCGTAGACGCGCTGGTAGGCCAGGCCCGGCTGCCCGTTCGGCCCGTCGGCCACCTCGAAGTAGTAGATCTCCTCCAGGACCGATTCGCCCGGCCGGTCGGTGTCGTGCTTGTGCGGCGGGAACGACGACCAGTTCCCGGCCGGGGTGAACACCTCGACGGCGATCAGCCGATCGGCTTCCAGTACGTCCGGGGTCCCGAAGTTGTTGACCCGCCGCGAGCAGTTCCCAGCCCCGCGCAGCTCCACTTTGACTTCGTCCCTTTTTACGTGCCGGAACGGAAGCCCCTCCGCCGAAGACCGCGCGGTGGCCAGCGCGAACCGGCCGCCGTTCCCGGCGTTGATTTGGTAGGCCGTATCACGGGGGACGTAGGCGCAGTCGGTGACCTCGGAGAACGGGTCATCGCGGCCGGCCAGATCAGCGCCCCCGGCGTCGGTGTCTACGCTGCACGATCCCGCCAGGGGCAGCACGATCATCTCGTCGCCGCCGGTATTCCCGAGATACGTGTCTGCCCTGGCCAGGTTCAGCACGCGGAGGCCGCTATACCCCCAGTGCGCCGCCTGGGGCGTGATGCGCACGATCTCCCGCCCGTCAGCCGTGCTCCCGGCCGGGAAGTGCCAGTTGAAACCCTCATCCAGGATGCTCATGGCCGAAACCGTAACATCGCGGGCCGTCGCGCATCCTCACGCATCGGACGTCCGCAGGAAGTCCTCGACCTCTTCCGTGGTGGGCATGGCCGAGGAGCACTCCAGCCTGGTGGTGACGATCGCCCCGGCCGCGTTCGCGAAGCGGATGACTCGCTCCAGCGGCCAGCCGGCCAGCAGCCCGTGGCACAGCGCGCCGCCGAACCCGTCGCCGGCGCCGATCCCGTTGACCACCTCGACCCGGATCGGTGGCACCTCAACCTCGTCGTCCTTGGTCCGCGCGTAGACCCCGTCCGGGCCCTGCTTGACCACCGCGAGCTCCACGCCCGCCGCGAGCAGCGCCTCGGCCGCGGCCCGAGCGTCCCGCGTGCCCACCGCGGTGTCCACCTCGTCCAGGTTGCCGACGGCCACCGTGACGTGGGGCAGCGCGGCCTGGACCTGCTCGCGGGCCTCCTCCCGCGAGCCCCAGAACACCGCCCGGTAGTCCAGGTCCAGCACGGTCAGCGGCGCCCGGCCGCGAGCCTGCCAGGCCGCGTGATGCGCGGCGCGGCTGGGCTCGGCGCACAGCCCGGTCACCGTGGCCCAGAACAGGCGCGCCGCGCGGACCTCGGCCACCGGGATCTCGTCGGACTTGATCTCCAGGTCCGGCGCCTTGGGGTACCGGTAGAACCAGATCGGGAAGTCGTCGGGCGGGAAGATCTCGCAGAACGTCACCGGGGTGGGCAGCTCCGGCACGGCGGTGACGAAGACGTCGTCCACGCCGAAGCCGCGCAGGGCCCGGTGCACGTACCGGCCGAACGGATCCGCGCCGGTCCGCGTGATGACCGCTGAGGTGCGCTCGTGCCGGGCCGCGGCCACCGCGACGTTCGTCGCGCTGCCCCCCAGGAACTTCCCGAACGTCTCGACATCCTCCAGCCCGACCCCGGCCTGCAGCGGGTAGATATCCACCCCGACCCGGCCCATGGTAAGGACGTCGTAGCTCACCGCTGGCCGCCGACCTGGCGTACCGCGGCCACCGGCACCGGCTGCTGGCGGTGCCGGGACAGCTCGCACGCTTCGGCCACGTAGAACGCCTCCAGGGCGTCCTCCAGCGTGCAAGGGCTGGCCGCCTGCCCGGCGGCGACCCCGAGGAACGCAGCCAGTTCGGCGACGTACGCGTCCCCGAACCGCCCCGCGAAGTCGCGGTGGGCCGGGCCGGCCGGGAAGCCCTGGAACGCTGATCCGGGCTCGGCCGAGCGCAGCGCCATCCGATCGTCCAGCCCGGCGCAGACGCTGCCCGCCGAGCCGAGCACCTCCAGCCGGACGTCACACCCCGCGTCGTTGTACCGGCCGCAGGACACCACGGCCAGGGTGCCGTCGTCCAGGGTGAGCGTGGCACTGGCCGTGTCGACGTCGCCCGCCGCCCGGAAGAACTCCGCACCCCGGTTGGCGCCCGTCGCATAGACCTGAACCACCTCACGGCCGGACACCCAGCGGATCGCGTCGAAGTCATGCAACGCGCAGTCGCGGAAGATCCCGCCCGACCCCGAGATGTACCCGGCCGACGGGGGCGCCGCGTCGAACGTCGTCGCCCTGATCGTGTGCAGCCAGCCCAGCGACCCCGACTGCGCCGCCTCCCGGGCGGCCCGGAAGCCGACGTCGAACCGCCGCTGGAACCCGATCTGCACCGGGACCGCGCACCCGCTGGTCGACTTGATCACGTCCAGCGTGCCCGCCACGTCGAGGGCGACCGGTTTCTCGCAGAAGACCGGCACCCCGGCCTGGACGCTGCGCTTGATGAGCTCCGGATGCGCACTCGTCGCCGCCGCGATGACCAGCGCGTCTATCCCCGCGCCGAGCAACTCCGCGACCGACCCGGCGGCCTGCGCCCCGAGTTCCCCGGCTACCTGCCGCGCCCGGTCAATGTCAGCGTCGCTGATAATCAGCGCGTCAACTCCCGGCAGTCCGCGCAGCGTCCTGGCGTGGAACACGCCGATCCGCCCTACCCCGATGAGTCCGATACGCATGACGTTTCCCCTGCGAGGCCCGGTGATCCGGTGATCATAGCCTGAGGCTACCCGCCGCTTTCCCGGCGCCGCCGCAGGTGGCGGTACGCTGCTCGTGGCCTTGATAAACGCGTCGTCCGGGAGCCGCAAGCTCATGCTGAGCCAGCACGTCATCGATTCCCTGTTCCCGCCGGATCTGCCCGAGCCCGCGCACTGGGAGCACTGCTATCCGCCGCGCGACCTGCCCGAAGGCGCCGAAGTCACCCGGTTCTCGCCCAGCCCGACCGGCTTCTTGCACATCGGCGGCGTGTACGTGGCCACCATCGATGTAGATGTCGCGCGGCACTCCGGCGGCCGTTACCTGGTCCGCCTGGAGGACACCGACCAGGCCCGGGTCACCGAGGGCGCGGCCGAGCAGTTCGCCGAGGCGTTCGCCTACTTCTCCATCGGCCCTGACGAAGACGATCAGACCGGTCACTACGGACCGTACGAACAGTCCGGGCGGGCGGACACCTACCTGACCTTCGTCCGCGAATTGCTCCGCCAGGGGAAGGCGTATCCGTGCTTCGCGACCAAGCAGGACCTGGAGGAGATCACTGCCCGGCAGCGGGCTGCGGGCGCCCTGCCCGGCTACTACGGTAAGTGGGCCATCTGGCGCGACGCCCCGCAGGAGCAGGTGGCCGAGCGGCTGGCCGCCGGGGATCCCTATGTGGTCCGGTTCCGTTCCCCGGCCGCCGCCGGGGCCAGGGTGAGCTTCACCGATGTGATCCGCGGCGAGCTGACCCTGGACGACAACCGCAACGACGCGGTGATCCTCAAGAGCAGCGACACCGAGCCGAGGCTGCCGACCTACCATTTCGCGCACGCGGTCGATGACCACCTGATGCGGGTCACCCTGGTCATCCGGGGCGAGGAGTGGATCTCCTCGGTGCCGCTGCACCTGCAGCTGTTCGACGCGCTCGGCTTCCCGCGCGTGCGGTATGCGCACGTCGCACTGCTGATGAAGCAGGACGGCGGAAGCCGCCGCAAGCTGTCCAAGCGGAAGGATCCAGAAGCCAGCGTCACCTTCTACATCGAGCAGGGCTTCCCGGCCCCCGCCGTGCAGTACTACCTGCGCGGCCTGGCCAACGGCCGGCTCGCTGAGATGCCGCTGGACCAGGCGCTGGCCGAGCCGATCAGGCTGTCCGAGATGGGCGTAGCCGGCCCGCTGGTCGACATGGTCAAGCTCGACGACATCTGCGCCGACTACATCGCCACCTTGTCCGGAGAGCAGATCCTCGCCGAGGTCATCATCTGGGCGCGCCGCTACGATCCCGACCTCGTGCCGATCCTGGAAGCCAACCGGGACCTAGCCCTGCGTGCCCTGGCCATCGAGCGCGACGGCACCGACAATCCCCGCAAGGACCTGCGCAAGTGGGCCGACTTCCGGGCCGTCTACGGGTACTTCTTCAACGAGATATTCGACCTCGTAACCGATCCGGAAGATCCCCGGTTCGGCGGCCTGGAGCCCGATCTGGTCCGCGCCGTCGCCGACGCCTTCGCCCGCAACTACACCCCGCCGGGGGAGGACCCCCAGGCCTGGTTCGGCCAGATCCGCCAGCTCGCCGCCGACCTCGGGTTCGCGCCGAATCAGAAGGCCTACAAGAAGGATCCGGAGGCCTACCCCGGCTCGATCCGCGAGGCTTCTCAGATCATCCGGATCCTGCTCACCGGGTCGGGGCAAAGTCCCGACTTGCCCCAANNCGTACCGTTTCGTGAGGTACCGCAACCGGACCCAGGCGCTCGGCTGGGCGCTGGCCGTCGTCGCCGTGCTCCTGCTCATCGCGGCCGTGGTTTTGCTCGGGCTGAACGCCGTCCAGGTCGACACCACCCGGATCTTGTTGAGCGCGATCCTGGACCTCGCGGTCCTGGCCTACGCAGGCTCCGGGCGCCTGATCACCAGCCGCCGACCGGGTAACGCCGTCGGCTGGCTGCTGGGCCTGATCGGCGTGTCGATCGCGACCTCCACGTTCGCAGAGCAGTACACGGTGTACGGACTGGCCACGGCGCGCGGCTCGGTGCCCGCGGCCCGGCAGGTCGGGACCCTGGCCGGGGCGGCTGCCGTGCTTACGGTGATCCTGTTGTTGTTCCTCATCCTGCTGTTCCCGGACGGCCGGTTGCCGTCGCGCCGCTGGCGCCCGGTGGCGTGGGCGCTGTTCCTGGTCACGGCGGGCTGGGTGACGCAGAACCTGCAGGCCGGCACGAGAGTCAGCGGCGGGCTCACCAACGCCTTCGACGCGGCGAACGTCAGCTACCCGAATCCGCTCGGGTTCCTCCCGCGCAACGGGTGGTACGGCGACCTACTGAAGCTCATCTTGGTGCTCGGGCTCGTGACCGGAGTGCTGGTCATTGCCTCGGTGTTCGTGCGGCGCCGCCGAGCAGGGACCGAGCTGCGAAAGCAGCTGGCCTGGCTGGGTTACGTCGCCGCCCTGACCGCCCTGTGGGGGGCACTGCTCGCCGTCGGCGGCCTGGTCGTTCCGGGCCCCGCGAACAGCTGGCTCGGCACCTTGCTGTGGAGCCTCATGGAGCTCACCCCGGTGGCGGGCATCCCGGTTGCGTGCGCGGTGGCGGTGCTGAGGTACCGGCTGTACGAGATCGACAAGATCATCAGCCGGACCCTGGCCTACGCCATCGTGACCGGCCTGCTGGTCGGTGTGTACGCCGGGCTGGTCCTGCTGGCGACCCGGGTACTGCCGGTCGACGGCTCGGTGGCGGTAGCCGCCTCCACCCTGGCCGCCGCCGCGTTGTTCGCTCCGCTGCGATCCCGGGTGCAGCGGCTGGTCGACCGCAGGTTCAACCGGACCCGTTACGACGCCGACCAGACCCTGACCGCCTTCGCGGCCCGCCTCAAGGACGCCGTAGACCAGGACGCGGTCCGCGCCGACCTGCTCCGCGTAGTCCAGCGCTCCCTAGAGCCCACCCACGCCGCAGTCTGGCTCAAGCCGATCCGCTGAGCAGACCTGATCGCCGGGTCCGGCGTCCGCGTCTTGGGGCGTATCAATGACCGGAACCGGGTCGAGGCCTATTTTCTCGGCGATCCGAGACAGCAACACGTCCTGCGCCGCTAAGTGGCCTTGCACCTCAGCCACCTCGTGCAGCGTCGCGCTCGCGTCGTGAAAGGAGGGATCGCATGTGCTGCCGCGGCCGCGATGCCCGTGCATGCCGTCGTCCCGCAGGCCCCGATAGTGCGTCAGGGTCCCATTACCGCGGAGGATCCGGCTTTTGCGGAGGATCCGGGCAGCTGGGGTTGCCAAAATACTCCGCATAAGCTATATCCTCCGCGTTAATTTCCAGTGCTTCGAATATACTAGTAAATTGTGGGACGGGTGAGGTGCCTGCGCCGGGGGTGAGCCGCCCGGGCTGGCCAGCGGGTCTGCCCCGCGTCGGCCCGGGGCCGCGCACCCGGGCGGCGTACCCAGACCCTGGCCTCAGCACGGCAGGCCGGCGGGCACAACAGCAGCGGGAGCTCAGACGGGCCGGTCGATGGCGTACCAGGCGACCCGGGCGGTCCGGAATGCGATCTCGCCCTGGAACGTCAGGCCGCACTTCTCCATGACCCGTCGGGAGGCCAGGTGCTCGACCGCGGTCGCGCTGATGATCCGAGGCAGCGGCGTTCGGGCCCAGCCGAAGCGGATCGCCTCCCGGGCGCCCTCGGTGGCCAGGCCGCGGCCCCAGAACTCGGGCGCTAGCTCGTAGCCGACCTCCCACTTGTCGGGCCCGGGCCAGTCGGCGAGCTGGTTCAGCCCGATCCGTCCGACCCAGCGCCCCGTCTCCTTCTCGACGGCCGCCCACGGGCCGTACCCGTACTCGGCCCACATCGCGAGCGAGCGCTGCGAGATGGACCTGATCGTCTCGAGGGGGAGCGCCGCGCCGCCGCTGATGAACCGCATCGCCTCGGGTTCTTGCAGGACCCGGGCGAACTCCTCGAAGTGGGACTCACCCCACGGCTCGAGCAGCAGTCGCTCGGTCTCAGCGTGGCCGGTCATATTAGGAGCCGCCCCCGCCGGTCACCTCATCGGCGCCCCGGGTATTGATCACCCGCTCCGGCGAGATCCCGAACTTCTCGACTCGCACCGTCCCGTTACCGAGCCAGTCGAGCTGGCCCGGCGCGTGCGCGTCGGTGTCGATCGCGAACCGGCAGCCGGCCTCGGCGGCCAGCTCCAGCAGCCGGTCCGGCGGATCCATCCGCTCCGGCCGGCAGTTGATCTCCACCGCGACGCCGTGCTCCTGGCACGCGCCGAACACCGCCGCCGGATCGAACACCGACTCCGGCCGCCGGCCGCGCCCGCCGCCCAGCAGCCGGCCGGTGCAGTGCCCGAGCACGTCCACGTGCGGGTTGCGGATCGCGGCCACCATCCGCTTGGTCATCGGCCCGGCGGGCATCCGCAGCTGGGAGTGGACGCTGGCCACCACCACGTCGAGCCGGGCCAGCAGGTCCTCGCGCTGGTCGAGCGCGCCGTCATCCAGGATGTCGACCTCGATCCCGGTCAGGATCCGGAACGGCGCCAG
>PLDT01000117.1:0-6938 GCA_003136255.1 Actinomycetota bacterium | reverse complement strand
GAGGCGGCGCCGGACAGCAGCTGGTTGGTGTAGTAGTCGCCGAGCATCGGCAGCACGGTGATCAGCAGGCCGGTGAGGATCGGCTGGCGGGACATCGGGAGCGTGACCCGGACGAAGGTGCGGATCCGGCCCAGGCCCAGGTCGCGGCCGGCCTCGATCAGCGCGGGATCGATCCGGTCCAGCCCCGCGTACAGGACCAGGATCAGGTACGGGATGTAGCCGTAGACCAGGCCGAGGACCACCGTGGCGGGCTTGCCGCCCAGCCAGTTGACCGGGGAGATGCCGACCCAGCCCAGCGCCTTGTTCACGTAACCGCCGGTCTGCAACAGGTCGACCCAGGCCAGCATGCGCATCATGTAGCTGATCCAGAACGGCGCGACGAGCAGGACCAGGAACAGGCCCTTGCGGCGGCCGGCGAAGCGGGCCACGAAGTACGCGGCCGGGTAGCCGATGAGCAGGCAGAGCAGGGAGGCGATGGCGACGTAGATGATGGTCCGGACCACGATCGGCCCGGCGAAGGCCGCGCTGCCGAAGATGTCGTGCCAGACGTCGATGAGGTTCTCTGAGCTCCACGCGAACGGGTTCCACACCGCGACCGGCGACTCGAACAGCTCGTTCAGCTTGCCCATGGCGATCGCGAGGACCGCGTAGAACGGCACGATGAACAGCAGCACCAGCCAGATGATCCCCGGCGCGGCCAGGGCGATGAAGAAGCCGTTCTTCTTCTGGCGTCTCATGGGTTCGCGGCCCCTTTGGTTAGATGCCGTTGGGTCAGATGCCGTTGCTGACGACGAGCCAGGCCTGCTGCCACAGGGCGTCCACGTCGACGGGGAGCTGGAGTTCGGCCACGCCGCGGCGGAAATAGGACGGCAGCACGATGGTGGACAGCAAGGAGGACGGCAGGATCTGCTCCTTGACCAGGACCTGCGGCGTCACGCCGGTCAGCGGCTGCATGTAGCCGTTGAAGCTGATGTTCTCGATGACGTTCGGCAGGTCGAGGAAGTAGTTGAGGTACTCGTGGGCGAGCACCGGGTTGGTCGCCGAGCGGAGCACGACGTTGGTGTCGTTGGCGACCGGTCCCCGGCCGTCGGTGGGGAACCAGTAGCCGACGACGTCGACGTTGACGCCCTTGGGCATGTAGGACGCCGCGGCGGCCATGTCGCCGGACCAGGCGTGGTGGATCCAGGTGTCGCCGTCGGGGACCTCGGTGTAGTCGTTGTTGTCGATGCGGACGTTGACCAGGCTGGAGAGCTCCTCCAGGGCGTGCCGGGCCAGGTTGATCTGGCGGTAGTCGGTGGTGTTGAGGTCGTAGATGCCGTTCTTCATCAGGCCCAGGCTGATGCCCTCCCGGTAGTCGTCCAGGATGGCGACCCGGCCCTTGTACTTGCTCTGCCACGGCATGGCCCAGGGGTTGGCCATCGTGTACGGGTTCTCGTTGACCAGGTCCTTACGCCAGGAGATCCCGGTCGTGTAGATCGTGTACGGCACCGTGTACCGCCAGCCCTGGTCGTAGAACGGGTTGGTGAAGTCGGGCCAGGCCTGGGTGATGTTCGGGATATAGGAGTGGTTCACCGGCTGGACCAGCTTGGACTCGATGAGCTGGCCGAGCACGTCGACGGTGGCACCCATCAGCACGTCGAACTGCAGGCCGCTGCGCAACTTGGACAGCGCCTCGTCCATGGTGTTGAACGTGGTGACCTGCACCTTGCACTTGTACTTCTTGGCAAAGCTGTTGACGACCGCCTGGTTGACGTAGGCCACCCAGTTGTAGACCTGCAGCGTGGCGTTGGTTTCCGGGGCCAGGCCGGTTTTGATGGCTTCGTTGCCGGCGAACACGGGCCATTTGACCGGGTTGTTCGGGCGGGGCAGCTGGACGGTGCCGGAGCCGGCCAGGGCGGAGGCGCAGGCGTCGAGCAACGGGACAGAGCCGAGGGCGAGCGCGGCGCCCGCGCTGCGACCGAGGAAGGACCGGCGGGTCAGCTTCCGGGGGACGCCGTGGCCCTGCCAGCCTTCTCGCGGGTGCGCCATGTGCGTCAGCCTCCTGTGACGGCTCGGGCGAATACGCCGAAGTTCTCGACGAGGCGGTCGATGTCGGCCTCGTCATGCTGGACCGAGATCAGCCACTGCTCGATCTTGCCCCAGGGCGGGAGGAAGACGCCGCCGTTGTGCTGGTAGAGCCAGTGCGCGTGGCTGTACCGGTCGTCCACGCCGAGGAAGCCGCGGTAGCTGGTGACCGGCTCGGCCGCGAACACCACGCAGCCCTTGGCCCCCGCGGTGACCACGTGCGCGGTCAGTCCGGTGTCGTCGATGGCCTGCTCGATGCCGTTCTTGGCGCGGAGACGGAGCTTCTCGATCTTCTCGTACGCGTCCGGCGTGGCCACCTCGGTGAGCATGGCCCGGGTGGCGGCCATGGCCAGCGGGTTGCCGTTGAAGGTGCCCACCATCTCGTAGCCGCCGCTGGCGACGTGGTCCATGACGGCCTCCGTGCCGCCGATCGCGGCCACCGAGATGCCGCCGCCCAGGGACTTGGCCAGCGTGATGAGGTCCGGCTGGACGTCTTCCTGCCTGGTCACGCCGCCGGGGCCGACGGTGAGGCCGGTCTTCACCTCGTCGAACGTGACCAGGGCGTGGTGTTGGTGCAGGAGGTCCTTGAGGTCGGCGAGGTAGCCGGGCTGGGGCTTGATGATCCCGGCGTTCATCATGATCGGCTCGATGATCATGCCCGCGATCTGGTCCTTGTGCTCGTTAAGGAGCCGTTCGACGCTACCTGGGTCGTTGAAGGTGGCGATCAGGGTCAGGTCGGTAATGGCTCTGGGGATGCCGGTGGAACTCGGGGCACTGTTCGGCTTGTGCAGCGGGCCGGCGTCGTCGGGGTCGGGCATGACGGAGACCTGGACCGAGTCGTGATGACCGTGGTAGCACCCCTCGATCTTGATGATCAGGTCCCGGCCGGTGATCGAGCGCATCAGATGGACGGCGTCCATGGTGGCCTCGGTGCCGGAGTTGGCGAAGCGCCAGCGCGGCAGGCCGAAGCGGCCGGCGAGTTCGCGGGCTACCACCACGGCGTTCGGGGTCGGCTGGGCGAAGTGGGTGCCCTTCGCGACCTGCGTTTTGATGGCTTCTTGAATGGCGGGGTGACCGTGGCCGGCCAGGGCGGCGCCGTAGCCGCCGTGCAGGTCCACGTACTCGTTGCCATCGACGTCGTAGACCTTCGAGCCCTGGCCGTGGCTGAGCCAGACCGGCTGCGGCGCGGTGATCTGCCAGCTGGAGGTGACGCCGCCGGCCAGGTGCTGCTGGGCGGTCGCGGCCAGGTGGGCGGAGTTCGGCTGGCGGCGGACGAAGATCTCTTCCTGCGCCGCGATGATCTCTTTGAGGGTGGTGTCAGCGGGTACACGGCCGATGCGCTCGGCTCGGTGCTTGGCGGGCTGCTGGATGGTCACGGTCGCTTCCAGGTAGTTGACTGAACGTTCAGTCTAGACCTGGGGGTTAGCGCGGAGCAAGAGGCTGTAACGCGGCTGCCCGGGGTGTGGTGTCAGTTATCTTCTGGTGCTGGCGTGCTGCGGCGGAGCGTGTGGGCCGGCATCTACCTGGTCCCGTGGCGCCCTGGCCTCCGGCCCGCGCTCGCCCCGTCGGCACTCCCTCACCAGCTAGCTCACCAGTTCCATTAACGCGGAGGATCTGGCTTAAGGGGAGGATCCGGGCAACCCCAGCTGCCCGGATCCTCCTCAAAAGCCGGATCCTCCGCCGCAATGGGACGCCTGTGGCTGACGGGCAGGGATGGCGGGGTGCGGGGGCAGTCGGACGGGGTGAGGGCAGGGCGGGGAGTCGGCCCCCGGGCGGCAGTTACTCGCTGGATGAACTGGACACCCGACTCGCACCGCACCTGACGGGCTAGCTGCTCCGGTGGGTGAAGTAGGTGAAGGGAGTCGCGCCGGCCGTGACGGTAGCGGAAGTGAGGCCGGCATGCGCACAGCGTGCTCAGCGGCAGTGCCTAATAGCATGTCCAGCGACAGGTCTGAAGGAGGCAGTAATGATCGGCGAGAAGGTCGAGCATTTTGAAGGCAAGGGCACGGACCTAAGCGCCCTGCAGTCCCATATCGAGGGGTATCTGAAGGGAGACGGCTTTACCGTCCAGGCCTCGGCACCGAGTGCGCAGGGGACGGTCATCCAGGCTAGGAAAGGCGGATTCCTGGCCGGATTTGTCGACGCGGACCGCGCGCTGAGCATCGCGATCCAGGGAAGTCCCGCCGACTTCACGGTCCGCGTCGGCATCGGCAAGTGGATCGAGCACATCGCGACGGCGGCGATCGAGACCTTGCTGGTCTCGATGCTGTTCCTGCCCGTGGACGTGGCTGAGACGGCCTGGAACGTAGAAATCGAAAACAAGCTCGTCAAGGACTTCAAGTCGTTCATCGGCTGAACTTTGCCCGGCCGATGAAGATCGTCATCGCGCCGGACAAGTTCAAGGGATCGCTGCCGGGCGCCGAGGTGGCCGCCGCGATCGCCGCCGGGGTGCGGGCCGAGTGGCCCGAGGCGGAACTGGTCACCGTGCCGGTGGCCGACGGCGGCGACGGCACGGTCGACGCGGCGGTGGCGGCCGGCCTGGAACGGGTGCCGGTGACGGTGGACGGCCCGACCGGCGAACCGGTCGACACCAGTTACGCGCGGCGCGGCGAGGTGGCGGTCATCGAGCTGGCCGGAGCCTGCGGCCTGATGCGGCTACCCGGCGGACGGCGTGCGCCGCTCGCGGCGTCCAGCTTCGGTTGCGGGCAGGTGCTGGCGGCCGCGCTGGAGGCGGGCGCGCGCCGGATCATCCTGGGCGTCGGCGGCAGCGCCAGCACCGACGGCGGAACGGGCCTGCTTCAGGCGCTGGGGACGCGGGTGTTCGGGGCGCGAGGCGAGCCGCTCGGCCGGGGCGGGGCGGCGCTGCGCGACGTCGCCGCGCTGGACCTGGCCGGGCTGCACCCGGCGCTGCGCGGCGGTTCGGTCATCCTGGCCACCGACGTGGCCAACCCGCTGACCGGCCCGGACGGGGCGGCCGAGGTATACGGACCGCAGAAGGGCGCCTCGCCGGAGCAGGTCATCGAGCTCGCCAGCGGGCTGCGGCGCTGGGCGGCGGTGGTGGCGGAGGCGACCGGGACCGACTGGTCACGGGCGCCAGGCAGCGGCGCGGCGGGCGGGGTCGGGTTCGCGGCCCTGGCCGTGCTGGGCGCGCAAGCGCGCCCGGGCATCGAGCTGGTGCTTGAGCTGGTGGACTTCGACGCGGCGCTGGACGGCGCCGCGCTGGTGGTCACGGGCGAGGGCTCGCTGGACACCCAGACCCTGGCGGGCAAGGCGCCGGCCGGGGTGGCGCGGGCCGCGGCCCGACGAGGTATCCCGGTGGTCGCGGTGGTCGGGCGCAGCACGCTGACCGAGGGCCAGCTGGCCACGATCGGGATATCGCGGGTCTACCCGCTGAGCGACCTGGAACCGGACCCGGCGCGATCCAGTGCCGAGGCCAGCGCGCTGCTCCAGCGGGTTGGTCAGACGCTGGCCCGCGAGGTCCTGGCCGGCGGCACGAGGGGCGTTCGTTCGGAATATTGAGAGATTTTGGAGTTCACCATGGCCATCACGTTCGGTGACAATCAGTACGGCAAGGCGGAGGTCCGGCTGGTCCACGTCGCCCGCGGGGGCGACCGGCATCAGATCAAGGACCTGAACGTGTCCACCGCGCTGCGCGGCGACTTCGCCGACGCGCACCTGGCCGGCGACAACGCCAAGGTCATCGCCACCGACACCCAGAAGAACACCGTCTACGCCTTCGCCCAGCAGTACGGGGTGGGTGAGATCGAGGAGTTCGCGCTGCGGCTGGGGCGGCACTTCGTCGACGACTTCGAGTGGGTGAGCGGCGCGAAGGTCAGCATCGAGGAGTACGGCTGGGACCGGATCACGGTGGACGGCGCCGAGCACGGGCAGGCCTTCTCGCGGGCCGGGGACGGCACCCGGACCACGGACGTCACCATCGACGGCTCGCGGGCGTGGGTTGTTTCCGGGCTGACCGGCCTGGTGGTGCTCAAGTCGAGCGGGTCGGAGTTCTGGGGGTTCCCGCGCGACCGGTATACGTCGCTGCCCGAGACGACGGACCGCATCCTGGCCACCGCGGTCACCGCGCGCTGGCGGTACGCGGGCACCGACGTGGACTGGGCCAAGAGCTACACCGACGTGCGGCGCATCCTGATCGAGTCCTTCGCGGCCAAGCACAGCCTGGCCCTGCAGCAAACGCTGTACTACATGGGCGAGCAGGTGCTTCAGGCGCACCCGGAGGTGGTCGAGATCCGGATGTCGATGCCGAACAAGCACCACTTCCTGGTCGACCTGAGCCCGTTCGGCTTGCCCAACGACAACGAGGTGTACTACGCCGCGGACCGTCCGTACGGGCTGATCGAAGGTACCGTGACCCGCGACGACGCCCCGGATCCCGGCCGCGCCTGGCAGGCCATTCCCGGGTTCTAGCGCGGGTGAGATGCTGTGACGTGGGTAGGAGCGTTGTGCGGTGAAACCTCAGCTGGTGGTCAACGGCCGGACTCGTGACCTGGGCGAGGTCGGTGGTCACGTCACGCTCCTAGAATGGCTGCGGGCCGATGGCCTGACCGGCTGCAAGGAGGGGTGCGCGGAGGGTGAGTGCGGCGCGTGCGCCGTGCTGGTCGCCCGGCCGGACGGCCCCGACCGCGCGCGCTGGGTCGCGATCAACGCCTGCCTGGTGCCGGCCGCGGCGTTCGACCAGCAGGAGGTCGTCACGGCCGAGGGCCTGGGCCGGAGCGGGCGGCTGCACCCGGTCCAGCGCGAGATGGCCGAGCGCGGCGGCTCCCAGTGCGGGTACTGCACGCCCGGCTTCATCTGCTCGATGGCCGCCGAGTACTACCGGCCGGACCGGCAGCCCGCTGGAGCTGCCCTTAACG
>PLDT01000259.1:0-8594 GCA_003136255.1 Actinomycetota bacterium | reverse complement strand
GCCCGGACCACGACGTAGGGATCGGTCAGGACCCTCAGCCGGTCCCCGTGCGCCTCGGCCACGCCTTTCAGCGCCTCCTTGACCACGTCGGCCGGATCGTTAATAAGTTTCTTCATCTTCCAGGCCTCCTGTGCCCTGCTTTAGCTTTGGCTAGTTCTCCGAGGGGACGGGCCACCGAACTGGCGCCAGGCGCCTCCGCGGTGGCCCGTCCAGACTCAGGGTTACTGGACCTCGCCGGTCGGGTGCTCCGGGCCGGCCCGGCCGGCCGGGACTTCCTCCAGCTCGCCGGCGGCCTGGGCCTTCAGCCTCGCGTGCAGGACGTCGCCGATGAAGAAGTCGTAGAGGAGTACACCGATGATGCCGCCGATGATCGGACCGACGATCGGTATCCAGAAGTAATTACTGAAGTTGAACCCTGGCGAGCTGAAGGTCCCAGGAAGGGCCACCTTTCCAAACCCCGCGAAGTAGGCGAATAGTCGGGGCCCGAAGTCACGGGCCGGGTTGATCGCGTAGCCAGTGTTGGCGCCGAGGGACGTACCGACCGCAAATACGGCGAAGCCGACGATCAGCGGGGCCAGGTTCGAACCGGGCAGCGAATTCCTGCTGTCCGTGATGGCCACGATGAATATGAGCAGGAATGCGGTGGCGACAATTTCGTCGACTAGCGGCCAGATGGCCGACCCGCCGAAGTACTTAGCCGGGAACGTGGCGAAGATCGAGTACGTCGCCAGCGCCTGTCCTGAGCTCTTCGGGGTCTTGGCCGCCAGGTTGAACGCATCGATGGCCTGGTGGTAGATGAGGAAGAGCAGAGCGGCCGCGACGAACGCGCCGACCACCTGCGCGATTATGTAGGGACCGACCTTGGACCACAGGAACTTGCGCCGTACGGCCAGCGCAATGGTGACGGCCGGGTTGATGTGAGCGCCGCTCACGCCGCCGGCCACATAGACCCCCATCACGACGGCGAACGCCCATCCGAACGTGATCAGCAGCCAGTCGCCGGCCGCATCGAAGATGACCGTGGGACCCGATGTGCGCCCCGAGCCAGGCAGAGCGGCCACGGCCATGGCCACCACACCGTCACCGAGGACGATCAGGACAAACGTTCCGAAGAATTCCGCCAGGCACTCGCCCCACGTGCCGGTGATCCGCCCGACCGTACGGCCCTCTCCGCGCAAAGGCGTTATATCAGCCACTACTTCCCTCCTAACCCTTCCTGCGCATGCGCGGGTAGGCCCGGCATGCATCGCAATCACGCGGCCAGGACTGACCGGGCCGCGTCTAGCAGCTGTTGTTACGTGTGTGACATGAAGCGGAAAGCTATTACTTGTGTGACTTGAAGCGGAAACTTAGGTCAGGGCTACCGGCATCCCCACCTCTCCTCCGCGGGGGCTTGGTTCTGGCGCTCCCGCCAGGCCGGCCGGCGCGTCGGCGCGTCCCGCGGTTCGGGAAGCACGCCAGTGAGCTGGCAGGTCGTCGCCGAGAAGCCCGGTATCTCCAAGGCGCGGCCATGCGTTTCGTCGTGGACCACCCCGCGCGTCCGGAGGCCTCCCCACCTCCTCTGCGCGACAGTAATCCGTAACGTGTTCAACATCGTCGAACGTGTTTCATGAAACATAAATCCGGTAGCGGTCGCCGTCAAGAGGGCGGACCAGCCTTCTTGATCATTAATCGCGAGCGGCGGATGCGGGACTTAGGGGCAGGTGGGTGAGGTGCGGCGCGTTGGCTGCGGCGCGGAACCGGTACGACACTGAGCGTGGCAGGCGTCCGATGCCATATCCTGAAGATTGTTCGCTAGCGCTGAAAGGGCGACATGATCCAGTCGGTACAACGCGCAGCCCAGATCCTCGGGGTGCTCGGCTCGGGCACGCCCCGTCTGGGCGTGACCGAGATTGCCGAGAGGGTCGGCCTGGCCAAGCCGACGGTGCACGGGCTGCTGCGCACCCTGGAGGCGGACGACCTGGTCGCGCAGGATCCCGACACCGGCAAGTACAGCCTGGGACCGGGCGTGCTGCAGCTCGGCAACGCCTACCTGGACGGATCCGAGCTGCGCGCCAGGTCGTTGCGGTGGGCGGAGTCGCTCGCCCAGCGGGCCGCCGAGGCGGTCTGGGTCGTCACCTTGTCCGGGTCGCGGGTGATCGTGCTGCACCACGTGTTCCGGCCGGACAACGTGGTGCAGATCCTGGAGGTCGGCGCGGCGATCCCGTGGCACGCCTGCGCGCCCGGCCACGCCATCGTGGCGTACCTGCCCGCCGCGCAGCGCACCCGGGCCCTGGCCGCCGACCTGACCCCGCTGACCGGCCAGACCAAGACCACCCGGGCCGCGTTGACCCGGGCGCTGGCCCAGGTTCGCCGGCGCGGCTACGCGGTGGAGGACCAGGAGGCGACCGTGGGCGACGCCGGCCTGGCGGCACCCATCCTGGCCCGGGACGGCCTGGTGGCCGGCGCGATCGGGGTGGTCGGCGCGGCTGACCGGCTGCTGGCCCCCGGCACCCGCGACGACCTCGTGCGCTTGGTACTGGAGGCGGCCCGGGCGGTGTCGCGTGACCTGGGTGCGGGCCGCGGCGGAATGGTCCTGTCCGCGCTCAGCTGAGGGCGCGCAGGCTGAGGTCGGCGGGCGGCCCGTCAGGCGGCCCGCGCCGGGGCGGCTATCGTCCGGTCCGCGCGGCGTCTCGCAGGGCGCCGAGGATGAGCGCGGTCGAGGCGGCACCGGGGTCCTCGTGGCCGACACTACGCGGCCCCAGATAGCTGGCCCGGCCCTTCAGCGACTGCAAGGGAATGGTGGCGACCGCGGCGGCCGAGGCGGCCTCCGCGAGCACGGACAGGGCATCGTCCTGCGATGCTCCCTCCGCGATCGCCTTGGCGAAGGTCCTGGTCGCCGCCAGGAGCGCGTCGACCATGGTCTTGTCGCCCTCGCGGGCGGCCCCCAGCCGTTGCACGCCCTCGAGCGCCGCGTCCAGCGCGGCGGACAGCGCGGGCAGGTCCACGTCGGCGGCGTCGCCCAGCGCCTGCCCGGCCCGGCGGAACGCCGTGCCGTACAGCGGCCCGGCCGCGCCGCCCACCTCGGAGATGATGGTGTTGCCCGTGACGGACAGGATCCGTCCTGGCGTCATGTGCGCCGCGGCTCCGTGGCCGGCGTTCAGCGCGCGCAGCACCGCGGTGAAGCCGCGGTCGAGGTTGATGCCGTGATCGGCATCGCCGATCGCCGCGTCCAGCTGGGTCAGGTGGTCACGGTTGGCCTCGATGACCCTGGCGGCACACGTTATCCAGGCCCGAAAGACTTCAGCGTCCATCATGGCTCCCTCGTTGGCGATAGCCCGGCCGGGTGCGGACACCGCACGCGGATGGTCACCCGGAGGACGTGTGGCCTGAGTCACCGCTTCTTGGACGCTAAGCCGCCAGGCAACCGGCGTCAACAAAGCCGTGCCGACATTGCCGAATCGAAATATGGCCCGGCGGGGCTGCGGTAGGGTTCCACCCATGCCCGGCCCGATTCAGTCGATCGAGCGCGCGGCCGCGATCCTCCGGCTGCTGGCCGACGGCTCGAGGCGGCTGGGGGTCAGCGAGATCGCCGATTCGCTCGGCCTGGCCCGCGGCACCGCCCACGGCATCTTGCGGACGCTCCAGGGCGTCGGCTTTGTCGAGCAGGACGGCGCGACCGGCAAGTACCAGCTCGGGGCACGACTGCTTCACCTGGGCACCAGTTACCTTGACGTCAACGAGTTGCGATCGCGCGCGATCAACTGGGCGGATGCGCTCGCCGCGCGCAGCGGCGAGGCGGTGCGGCTTGGCACCCTGCTCGAGGGCCAGGTGCTCGTCGTCCACCACGTCTTCCGGCCCGATGACACGCTGCAGACCCTCGAGGTCGGCGCACTGCTGCCGCTGCACGCCACCGCGCTGGGCAAGGTACTGCTGGCGTACGACGCGAACGCCACGGCCGCGCTCACCCAGGACCAGTTGGAGCCGTACACCCGGCGTACAATAACGACAACCAGGGCGCTCGCCCGCGCGCTGGCGGAGGTGCGTGAGGTCGGCTGGGCCGCCGCGGTAGAGGAAATGACCGTCGGTGAAGCGAGCGTGGCGTTGCCGATTCGCGGTTACGGCGGGCTCGTGGTCGGCGCCATAGGGATATCCGGGGCCGTCGAGCGTATCTGCGACGGCAAGGGACAGCCGAAGTCGTCGCTCGTCGCTTACGTGCGCGACGCGGCCCGCGCGGTCTCTCGTGACCTTGGAGTCTCCCGCTGGTGACGTCCGCCTTCCCGCACAAGGAGGTGGGAACAGGGTGGTGGAGCGCTACGTGCTGGCCGTGGACCAGGGCACCAGCTCGACGCGATGCATCCTGTTCGACCATGGCGGGCGACTGGTCGCGGTCACGCAACGCGAGCACAAGCAGCACTTTCCCAAGCCGGGCTGGGTCGAGCATGACGCGGTCGAGATCTGGCACAACCTCGAACGCATCGTGCCCGAGGCCCTCGCCCAAGCCGGAGCCACCCCCGACCAGATCGTCGCGCTCGGCATCGCCAACCAGCGGGAAACCACCGTGCTGTGGGACCGCCACACCGGACGGCCGGTCAGCCGAGCGGTCGTGTGGCAGGACACCCGCACCGACGCCTTCGTCGACGAGCTGTCCCGCAGCCCCGACGGACAGACGGTGCGGCAGCGTTGCGGCTTGCCGCCGGCCACGTACTTCTCCGCCCCGAAGGTGCGCTGGCTACTGGACCACACCCCGGGCCTACGCGAACGCGCCGAGCGTGGCGACGTGCTGTTCGGAACCATGGAGAGCTGGCTGATCTGGAACCTTACCGGCGGCCCTGACGGCGGCNNGACGTCACCAACGCCAGCCGTACGCTCCTGATGGACCTCACGACCCTGAACTGGCACGACGAACTGCTGACGATCTTCGGCGTGCCGCGTCAGATGCTCCCGGAGATCCGCCCGTCGGCCGAGACATTCGGCCTGGCCCGGCGGGTTCTGCCCGGCGTGCGCATCTCGGCCGCGCTGGGCGACCAGCAAGCCGCGCTGTTCGGGCAGACCTGCTTCGACCAGGGGGACGCCAAGTGCACGTACGGCACGGGCAGCTTCCTGCTCCTCAACACCGGCCACGAGCTGATCCGCTCGACGCACGGCCTGCTCACCACCGTCGGCTACAAGATCGGCAACGAGCCCGCCGTATACGCCCTGGAAGGCTCGATCGCCATCACCGGCGCGCTCGTGCAGTGGTTCCGCGACGGGCTCGGGCTGATCAGCACGGCGGCAGAGATCGAGACGCTCGCGCGTTCGGTCGATGACAACGGCGGCTGCTACATCGTCCCGGCGTTTTCCGGCTTGTTCGCGCCGCACTGGCGCAACGAGGCCCGCGGCGTCATCGTGGGCCTGACCTCGTATGTCACCAAAGGTCACATGGCCCGCGCGGTCCTGGAGGCGACTGGCTGGCAGACCCGGGAGGTCGTGGACGCGATGAACGCCGACACCGGGCTCGCGCTGAAGGCGCTCCGGGTGGACGGCGGCATGACCGCGGACAACCTCCTCATGCAGTTCATCGCCGACGTGCTCAACATTCCCGTCATGCGGCCGATGGCCATCGAGACCGTCTCGCTCGGAGCCGCGTACGCGGCCGGGCTGGCCTCCGGCTACTGGCCCGACCTAGAGGTGCTGCGCCGCAACTGGCACCGCGCGGCGCAGTGGCTGCCGGCCATGGACGCCGAGCGCCGCGAGGTGGAATACGAGAACTGGCACCGGGCGGTCGAACGCGCCTTTGGCTGGATAAAGCCGAGCGAGCGAATACGCCGACCGGACGAAGGCTGAGCGGACGAAGGGCTAGGCCGACGAAGGGCCGGGGGCGGGTTTCGCTTCGGCCGCGGGGTTGATCTCGCCGGCGAGATCCTGGCCGGACAGCGCGCGGATGGCCGCCATCACCTGGTCGGTGAGGGCCCGGATGTGGGCCGGGTCCTTTGCCTCGCCATCGGACACGGCCGGCCTGATGGGCGGTCCGAAGGCAATGTGCACCGGGTGCGGCCGGGGCAGCTTGGACCCGCGCGGGAGGGCACGATCGGTGCCGGTGATCCCGACCGGGACCACCGGCGCGCCCGAGGCGAGCGCCATCCGGGCCACCCCGGTCTTCCCGCGGTGCAGCCGGCCGTCCGGCGAGCGGGTCCCCTCCGGGAAGATCCCGACCAGCCGGCCGGAGTGCACGGCTTCGACCGCGGCCGTCACCGCGTCGCCGGCCGCACCCACGTCATTGGTGGCGACGGGGATGACGCCGGCCCCGGTCAGGAACCAGCGCAGCAGTGGCGAGTTGATGTACTTGGTCTTGGTCAGGTACATGACCCGGCGGTGCGGGACCACCAGCGACACCAGCAGGCCATCCAGGAACGAGACGTGATTGGAAGCGATGAAGGCGCCGCTATCGGGCGGGATATGCTCAAGGCCGGTAGCCTTGGGCCGGAACATCAGCCGCAGCCACGGGCCGAGCAGCACGAACTTCAGGAACAGCCAGAAGACCGGGGAACCGGCCAGGACGGTGCGACGTTTTGCCATCGGTCTCCTTTGCCTGAGCCCATACTATCGACGCTGACCTGCCCGGTTGCGGCGTGTCCGCGAGGACGACAGTACCCGAACTCGCCCGGCGGCCACGGCGGGCGGTGCAGGCCCGGAGCAGGCACCGATCGGGCGCCATTGACCGGCTCAGGAACATGCTGCGATGATTGGCTGAAACATTGACGCAACAACCGGACGACCGGCAGGAGGAGGGCGGGGCAGCAGGTCCGGCACGGATTTCACGCCCCGGTTCGCGGTGACCGAAACCAAACTAGAGCAAGGTTCTGACGGTGTGGTGGACCTGCTCGGGATGCTGGCCTACGCGACCCTGACTGGCTTCTTCCGGCTGTCCGATGACGCGACTTTGGCCGCGGCCCTGCCCGACAAGGTGGCGCTGGCTGAGATGGCCGTCGCCGAGCACAGCCGCTTCCGGCAGGTCCTAGGGCGGCTCGAGGAACTGGACGCCGACGCGGACGCCGCCATGCAGCCGTTCGTGCACGCGCTGGACGCCTTCCACGCCCGCACCCGTCCCGCCGACTGGATCGAGGGACTGGTCAAGGCCTACGTGAGCGACGGCATCTCGGCTGACTTTTACCGCACGATCGCGGATCTGCTCGATCCGCGGACCCAGGCCCTCGTTTACGAGGTGCTGGCGGATACGACGGGTCGATCCGACTTCGTAGTGGCCAGCGTGCGGGCCGCGATACTGGCGGATCCTTCGGTCGCCGGGCGGCTGGCCTTGTGGGCTCGGCGCATCGTAGGCGAGGCCCTAGGCCAGGCACAGCGCGTAGCCGCCGAGCGTGAGCCGCTCGCCCGCCTGCTGGCCGGCGGTGACCCGGCTCAGCTCGGAAAGAGATTCGCCAAGCTCACCGACGGGCATTCCGGCCGGATGGCCGCACTCGGGCTCGTCAACCAGAGTAGCTGGGCCACGTCGGCGACACTGCCCGCCGGGCGCTCCTGACGATCGGCCCCGGGACGGGCCAGCGCCCGCTAGGCGGGCTGGCGGGAGGCGATCGGCTGGCTGATGACGGCTGAGACGCCGTCGCCGCGCATGGTGATGCCGTAAAGGGCGTCGGCCGCCTCCATCGTCCGCCGCTGGTGGGTGATGACGATGAGCTGGGAGCTCTCGCGCAGCTCCTCGAAGACGCCGAGCAGGCGCTGCAGGTTGGTGTCGTCCAGGGCCGCCTCGACCTCGTCCAGCACGTAGAACGGGGAGGGGCGGGCCTTGAAGATCGCGAACAGGTAGGCGATGGCGGTCAGCGACCGCTCCCCGCCGGACAGCAGCGAGAGCCGCTTGACCTTCTTGCCCGGCGGCCGGGCCTCGATCTCGATCCCGGTGGCCAGCATGTCGTCCGGCTCGGTGAGGACCAGGTTGCCCTGCCCGCCGGGGAACAGCCGCGAGAACAGCTGCTCGAACTCCCGCGCGGTGTCGGCGTAGGCCGAGGCGAACACCTCCTGGACCCGGTCGTCGACCTCCTTGACCACGGTGAGCAGGTCACGGCGGGTCTTGCGCAGGTCGTCCAGCTGGGTGGCGAGGAACTGGTGGCGTTCGGTCAGCGCGGCGTACTCCTCCAGGGCCAGCGGGTTGACCCGGCCCAGCCGGTCGAGCTGGCGCTGCGCCTCGGCGGCCCGGCGTTCGATCTCGGCCCGGTCGTAGCGGGCGGGCCCAGTGATCGGCGGGGCCGCCTCGTCACCGGGCACCGGCACCGGCACCGGGGCCTGCGGGCCGTACTCGGCGACCAGGGCGTCGGTCTCGACGCCGAACTCCTCCAGCGCGTGCTCGGACAGCTGAGCCAGCCGCAGCCGGTGCTCGGCCCGGGCGATCTCGGTGCCGTGCGCCGTGTCCACCACCGTGTCCAGGTCGGCGGCCAGGTCGCGGACCCGGACCCGGACCGCTTTGAGCTCACCGGCGCCGCCCGCGCTGGCCGCCTGCGCCTGCGTCCGGCGATCCTGAGCCTGCGCCACCGACCACTCGGCCGCCTCGACCGCGTAGCGGGCGCCCAGGGCGACGGCGCGGGCCACGCCGGCTTGTCCGGCGCGCCGGGCGCGGCGCTGGG
>PLDT01000138.1:0-4576 GCA_003136255.1 Actinomycetota bacterium | reverse complement strand
TGTCCGTGCATACTCCCGATCTCGATGACGTCTTCCTCGCTCTGACCGGCAACTCCAGCCACGAGAAGGTGACCGCTCGATGAGTACCTACGCCCTCACCGGCCCGGCCCCGGCGGACCTCCGGTTTTACCCGCTACGCGACTCGGCGACGATGCTGCGCCGCAACCTCAAGCGCATGCTGCGGTACCCGTCGATGACCCTGATGCTGGTCGGGATGCCGGTCGTCTTCCTGTTGCTGTTCGTCTACGTGTTCGGCGGCACGCTGGGCGCCGGGCTCGGCGGGTCGGCGCACACCGCGGCCGCCGGGCGCGCCGCGTACGCCAACTACGTGGCGCCCGCGATCATCTTGATGACCGTGACGGCCACCGTCCAGGGGACCGCGATCTCGGTCGCCATGGACATGACCGAAGGCATCATCGCCCGGTTCCGCACTATGCACATCGCCCGCGTCTCGGTGCTGACCGGACACGTCCTGGGCAGCGTGATCCAGGCCATGTTCAGCCTGGCGATCGTCACCGGCGTGGCGCTGCTCGTCGGCTTCCGGCCCACCGCCGGGCCGGGCGGGTGGCTGGCCGCGGCCGGCTTCCTGGTGGTGGTGACGTTCGCGCTGGTCTGGCTCTGCGTCGCGCTCGGCCAGCTGAGCAAGAGCGTCGAGACGGCGAGCAACCTGCCCATGCCACTGGTACTCCTGCCGTTCCTTAGTAGCGGGTTTGTCCCCACCGACTCCCTGCCGGCCGGGCTGCGCTGGTTCGCCGAGTACCAGCCGTTCACGCCGGTCATCCAGACTCTGCGTAGCCTGCTGACGGACAAGCCGTTGGGGAACAACGCGTGGATCGCACTCCTGTGGTGCGCCGTCATCGCCCTGGGCGGCTACCTCTGGTCGAGGCGACTGTTCAACCGGGAGTTCTCCCGCTGACCCGGGGTCACCACCCGGTTGCTGGCATGGCTGTGACCACCGGGGAGCAAGCTAGGCTATTCCCGAAACATCCGGCTTAGCCTGCGCCCGCGGTGCAGTGCAGAAGGAGCGTGCGTGACGCAGGATTCACCAGGAGCCACGACGGGCAGCGACAACCTTCCCGCCTTTGACACGGGCCTGGCGAACGCGGCCCGCATGTGGAACTACTGGATCGGCGGCAAGGACAACTTCCGCGCTGACCGTGAGGCCGGGGACCAGGTGCTGGAGGCGATGCCCGCCCTGCCGCTCGTCGCCCGGATGCTGCGACGCTTCCTGGTCACCAGCGTGGATGAGCTGACGGCCGCGGGTGTCCGGCAGTTCCTGGACATCGGGACCGGGCTGCCCACCGCCGACAACACGCATGACGTGGCGCAGCGAGCCGCGCCCGAGTCACGGATCGTCTACGTGGATCATGACCCGGTGGTGATCAGCCACGCCCGGGCCCTGCTCACCAGCAGCGCGGCGGGAAAGACGGACTATATCCAGGCCGACCTGCGGGACTGGCCGACGATCTCGGCCGGCGCCCAGCAGACCCTGGACTTCAGCCGTCCGGTCGCCGTCTTGCTGATCGCGGTGCTGCATTTTATTCTCGACGCGGAGGACCCGCACCGGGTGATCTCCCGGATGATGGCCGACCTGGCCCCCGGCAGCTACCTGGTCATCGCGCATGCCGCCAGTGACATCCAGGCCAGTACCGCCGCGGCGATGGCGCACAGCTACAACGCCACCTCATCGCTCACGATCACACCTCGGGACGGGGCCACGGTGGCCCGGTTCTTCGACGGCATGGAGATGGTCGGCCCGGGCCTGATGCCGCTCGCCCAGTGGTGGGGATCCGGCCCGGCCGCCACACCCGACTCCGGCCTGAGCTGCTACTGCGGTATCGCCAGAAAGCCGTAGCGAAGCCGTCGCACGCCGCGCCTAACGCCGCTACGAGGCGTGTCCGTCGTTTTGGGCGTTGGCGTGCCGGGGAGCAGCGTTCACGCCGCCGTAGTTCGCCGCGCCGAGCGAGACGACCAAGATCAGGCCCGCGCCGGCCAGCGCCGGGATCCGCACCCACGCCCGCGCGCGAGTGCGTGCCGGGGGCGGGACGCGCCCGGCTGCGGCCGGGCGCCTGGCCGCCCGCACGCGCTGGTACCCGGCGGCCAGCAGGAATAGCGGCGTGCAGCCGATGATGAAGAAGTCCGCGACGTTGTAGTAGTGGCCGCCGAGGTGGATGAAATCGACCACGCCGCGGACGCTGCCCGGGGCGGTCCAATAGTGGATTCCCACCCGGTCCAGCAGGTTGCTGGCCCATCCCCCGGTCATCAGGGCGCCGGGAACGCTGATCGCGGCGGGCGCCCGGCGGCGCGCCAGGACCGACACGGCGATGCTCAGCAGCCCGTAGTCCAGCAGGTCGAGAAGCGCGCCGGTGACCGGGCCGGCGTACCACGCGCTGATCGTGCGCCCGACGAGGACGTCGCCACCGGAGTTGATCCTGGTCCACGACAAGTGCCGCCAGGCCCACCACTTGGCCGCCTGATCCACCGCGACCACCACGACCAGCAGGGCCGGTACCACCACGCTCGGCCTGGTTCTGCCATGTCGTCCCGGGGCGCCCGGCGGACCGCCGGGATCCGCGGAGGGTGAGCGGATAAATGGGACAGGACGGCACGAGTTCTGACACACATCTCGGAACGATAACATGGGTATCACGCTAGTATAACGCCGATCCTTGTGCCGACCCTTGCCGAAAGTCCAGCGGCCGATGCGGTGCAGCGGGGCGGTGCACCATCCCTGGCCCGGAGAGTCCCGTTGAGGGCGGGGGCGGGGGCGGAACAGCGTGGCTGTGGCAGCGTGATGGGAAGACCCATCAGCGTGCGGCATCCATGACGTTGGGGAACGCTCCCGGCGCGGGGCGCTTGGGGCGTGGAGGGCAGATGTGGCCGATGGAGTACCCGGTAACCCGGTCAGCTCAGGGAGGACGACACGATGCGCGGGTGGCTATGGCCCAGGAAGAAGATGCCGGGGTAGCCCGCGGTATGGAAGCCGGCGTTGGGGTTGTCGCGCAGTTTTGAATACTCGATCGTGAGCGTGCCGGTCCTGTTGTCGCTGACGAAGAAGAGCGCGCCGCCGCCCTCGCGGGCGCTGTTGCCGGTGATGACGCAGTGCTCGATGGTCACCGTGTAGTCGTCCCCGTCGGTGTAGATGGCGCCGCCGCTGCCGCCGCCCGGGGTGCCGGCCTGAGCCGGGTTGGCGCCGTCGCCGATGGCGCGGTTGCCGGTGAAGGTGCTGTCCCGGATCACCCAGGACACCCCGATGCTGCTCAGCGCGCCGCCGTTGGAGCACACGCCGCCGGTGAAGGTGCTGCCGGTGACCTCGACGGGCCGGTTCTGGTACTGGCTCAGCGCCCGGATGGCGGCCCCGCCCAGGTCGGGACCGGTGGAGTCGCAGCGGTTGCCGGTGAAGCGGACGTCGATGACCTTGAGCTGGCCGCCGCGGTCGAAGATGGCGCCGCCGCCCCCGCCGTCGTAGACCTGCCCGGTGGAGTTGCCGTCGGCCAAGGTGATGTGCTCCACGGTCAGGGCGGGCGCGGCCTGGTCCTGACAGTGCGAGGTGGTCCAGGTCTGGGCCGGGTCACACGTGTCCAGGTACAGGATGCGCCGGACGCCGCCGCCACTCAGCGTGACCAGCCCGCCGCCGTCCAGGACGACCTTGGTGCTGGTGTTGCGGACCTTGGCCGTGGCCGTCATCACGATGGTCACCGGCCGCGGGCCGCAGGAGAACGCGATCACCCCGCCCGCGGCGACGGCCCGGACCACCGCCCGCGACGTGCAACTGCCCGGGGTGCCGTCGCCGACCACGTGGTCCGCGTGGATCGTGGCCGAGGTGTCCGCGTGGATCGTGGCCGAGGTGACGGCCCGGTCGTAGGACGCCGGCTGGGAGCGTGCAGTACCGGCCACCGAGCCGGAGACGGCCAGGGCCAAGGCCANNGGCCACGGCCACGGCTGCGGTGCAGGCGAGCACGAGGATGCCGGCCGGGCGGGCGAGTCGCATGAGGCGAGACGTTAGCAAGCCGCGGATCCCGGCAGGGCAGCTATAGAGATCTGTAAGGGTTCGGTACGCTCCGCATGTGAAGGAGCCGGCGCGGGTCACGGTCGTGGTGATCGCTCCCGCCCTGGGTCATGATTTCCAGTGGGTGAGGGACGTCGATCCCAGGATCGACGTGGTCGATGGCAACGCCCTCGCCGCCGGTGTCGAAGGCGGTGAGCGCCTGCTCGAGTCCGCCGACGTGGTTCTCGTCGGCTATCCGGTCCCGCCAGGAATAGCCGCGCACGCGCCGAACCTCCAGTGGGCCCAGCACACCCAGGCCGGCGTGTCCAACCTGCTCGGCACCGATCTGTGGACGTCCGGGGTGATCCTGACCTCGAGTCGCGGTGGGGTCGCGGCGACCGGGATCGCCGAGTACGTCCTGGCCGGCGCCTACTACTTCGGCCGCGGGCTCCATGAGGCGACGAGGCAGAAGGCAGCCGGGGAGTTCGACCGCTCCGGGTACCGGCTCCAGTCGCTGACCGGCGCGACCATCGGCGTGGTCGGGCTGGGCGGGATCGGCCGCGAGGTAGCCAGGCTCGCGCGGGCGGC
>PLDT01000097.1:0-2565 GCA_003136255.1 Actinomycetota bacterium | reverse complement strand
GGGTCGACCGGCTGGCCGTCCACGGCCACCAGCTCGTCGCCGGGCCGCACTGCCACGCCCGGCGCGGCCAGCGGCGAGCGGGCCCGCGGGTCGGACGACTCGCCCGGCAGGATGCGATCCACGATCCAGCGCCCGGCGGGATCCCGGGTCACGTCGGCGCCCAGCTGGCCGGCGGCCGCGGGGCCGTCGGCGCCCGGGGCGAAATGCCAGTCCTGGCCGGCCTTGGTGATGTACGCGTGCGACGTGCCGAGCTCGCCGACCACCTCCCACAGCAGGTCGGTGAAGTCGTTGGCGCCGCGGATCCGGTCCAGCAGCGGCCGGTACTCGTCCTGCACGCCGTCCCAGTCCACGCCGGACATGTCCGGCACCCAGAAGTCCCGGCGCATGATCCACCCCGCCTCGGCGTAGGCGTGCCGCCACAGCGCGGCCGGATCGGCCGGGAACCGGGCCCGGGACAGGTCCACGGTGACGACGTCGCCGGAGGAGTGGTCGTCGTGGACGGGTTCGGACGGGACGACCTGCAGCTCGTCGTGGTCCTTGACCACCAGGCGGGTGCCGTCGCCGCTGACCTCGAACCAGTCGAGCTCCTCGGCCAGCTCGGCGACCTCACGCTTGCGCAGGTCGTAGCGCTCCAGGGCCGGGCGGGGCGCGTCGTCGTCCAGGTTCGCGGCGCTCTCGCCCAGCACGCCGGTCACCGGCTCGCGGAGCCAGGCCAGGCCGTCCTTGACCGCTCGCAGGCTCGCGTACCGGGCCTCGGGCACGGGCACGCCCACCACACGGCCGGGCAGACCGTCGGGGTCCACTGATACCACGGGCCGTTCGGCAGAATCTGACTTGTCCTCATCCGGGGGATCCTGGCTGACCGGACGGCCACCAGGCAGCGGCCCGAAGGGCGAGGGGGTCTGGGCGTCGAGCGTGACCAGGTAGGGGCGGCTGCCGTACGGGAACGACAGGTCGAAGGACTGCGCGTCGTAGACCGGGTCGAAGCTGCGCTGCGACAAGAAGGCCAGGTACAGGCCGTCGGCGGTGAAGACCGGGTCGGTGTCGGAGAAGCGGCCGTCGGTCACCTCGACGATCGAGCGGTCGGCGATCTTGGCCATGCGGATGCGGCGCAGCGGCCACATCAAGGGCTGGGACCAGGCCAGCCAGGCCGAGTCGGGCGAGAATGACAGCCCTTCGACGGGACCGTTGTCGGATGCCGCCAGCTCGGTGACCTGGCCGGAGTCCACGTCCACCAGCAGCAGCCTGCCGTCGTGAAGGGCGGCCGCGACCGTAGCCCCCCCGGGGGCGGCGGCCAGGCTGGTGACCGTGCCGCCAAGATCTCCGGTAAGCCGAACGGAGCGTGGCTCGCCGGTCACGGTCACCACCTCGAGCACGTCCGGGCCGGCCGCGTCGCTGGCCCAGACCACCTTCCCGGTCTCGCCCAGCACCCGGGGCAGCCGGGCCCGGGCGTTCGGGTCCACGTGCAGCGCGCGAGCCGGGCCGTCCTGATGAGTCAGCCAGTGCACCGTGCCCCGCACCTCGACGACGCTGGCCTGGCCCGTCAGGTCGCAGTCCAGGCTGCCCAGGTGATCCACGGCGGTGACGAGCCGCGGGGCACGCCCCGCGGACGGGGAGCCGAGGGTGATCTCGACCGGGTGCGGCTCGGCGGCCTCGGGACCGTCCAGCATCCACACGTCGCCGGCCACGTGGTAGACGATCCGGTGCCCGTCGGTGCTGGGGTTCCTGGCGTACGTGCCGTCGTGGTCGGTGTGCCGGGTCAGGTCGGTACCGTCCAGGGCGCAGGAGTAAATGTTGCCAGTGCCCTCGTGGTCGGACAAGAAGAACAGCCGGCCGCCGATCAGCATCGGGCTGCCGAACTGGGTGTCCAGGTCGGTCAGGATCCGGGTGAACAAGGGGTCGTCGGCGGTGGCGGTCCAGAGCCTGCCCGCGGTGCCGCCCCGGTATCGCTTCCAGTAGGCCGGCTCGCTGTTCTCCCGGCCGGCCAGCAGGGCGGTCCCGGTGGTTTCGAGGGCGAGGTCGCCGACCGGGCCGAAGGGCAGCCGCCGGGGCGGCGCGCCGTGCAGCGGGACCGCGTAGGCCCAGGTGTACTGGGCCTCCGGCTGCCCGGCGGCGGTGATGGCCAGCACCTCCCCGGCCGGCGTCCAGCCGGTCACCCGGGTCCGGTTGTCGCCCCAGTAGGTGAGCCGGGCCTCGTCGGCTCCCTCGGCATCGGCGGTGTAGACCTCTGGCTGGCCGTCGCGCCAGCCGGTCCACGCGACCCTGGTCCCGTCCCGGGAGAAACGCGGGTAACGGACCTGGGCGGCGTCGGCGTACAGCCGCCACGCGCGGCCCCCCTCGGCGGGCGCGAGCCAGACGTCGTCTTCTGCGACGAAGACGAGAAGCTCACCGTGAACATGCGGATACCTAAGATAACCAGCTGAAGTCACGCAGTTCATCTTAGGGGCTGCCGCCAGCCGCGTTTGGAGTCATCTCACGGGCTGGCGCCAGCCGCGTTGGAGTCATCTCATGGGCTGGCGATGGTCTGCCGCTGGCTACAGCCAGCCGCGTTCGGACGCGATGTGC
>PLDT01000506.1:2062-3453 GCA_003136255.1 Actinomycetota bacterium | reverse complement strand
GCTAGGGCGCCGCTAGGGCGCCGTGCCGCGCCCGTGACCGGGCAGGAATCCGTATCCGGGCCGGTAAGCGGAGCCTTCGTGCTGGCCGGCCACCGGGTCGCCGCGATCAGCCCAGGGGTCGAAGCCTGGCGGCCAGGTCCGCCAGTCGGCAAAGGCCGACCGGCGGCGGCGCTGCGACCGCGCGATGAGCTGCAGGACGGTGAAGGCGGCCACAGCCAGCACGGCGATGGCGATCAGCGTGATCCGCTCGGCTGCCGAACCGCCGCCGTGTCCCGGCGGCAGGCTCACCGAGTTCGCGGCGGGCTGGGCCCGCACCGCCGGGGCCGACAGGCACAGCACGGCCAGCACGGTGAGCCCAGCCGCGGCCACGGCCGAGAGCAGGCGCAGGCGGGCCGCCATCGCGGGCCGCGCCGAACACGGGCAGGGCAGCCGCCTGCCGCCGGGACCGCTGGCTGCCATCGCGCCACCTGCCTTCCCCAGACGTCAATGACAGGACCGGTGCCGCGGCCGCACGAACGAATGAAGGCGGGCGGCGGCCGCGAGCACAGGCCACTAACCCGGACTACGGGCGGGCCGCCGACCGCGGTTCGAGGTCCGCCGCACCCGTCATCAACCGGTAATGGATCATCCCGCCGGGCCGAGCACCCGGCCGAGGTAGGCATTGCCGAACCGGGCCTCGGGGTCGACCTCGGCCCGGACCCGCCGGAAGTCCTCGAAGCGCGGGTAGAGCGGGCCCAGCCGCCCGGCGTCCAGGGAATGCAGCTTGCCCCAGTGCGGCCGACCCGCCACCGGGGCTACGACGGACTCGAACAGGTCGAAGTAGGCCCGGTAGGGCAGCCCGGCGTACTGGTGGATGGCGATGTAGGCGCTGTCCCGGCCGTAGGCGGTGGACAGCCAGATGTCGTCGGCCGCGGCCACCCGCACCTCGACTGGGAACATGACCGGATCGGCCAGCCGGGGCACCGCGCGGCGCAGTTCGGCCAGCACGCCGGGCAATGATTCACGTGGAACGGCGTACTCGGACTCGACGAAGTGAACCCGGCGGGGCGTGACGAACACCCGGTATGACGCGTCGGTGTAGGCCCGCGCCGACAGCGCGGCCGAGGAGAACCGGTTGAGCGCCGGGATGAGCCGGGGCGCGGCCCGGCCCAGCCGGCACAGCGTCCCGAACCCGGCGTTCTCCATCACCTCGAACTCCCAGAACCGCCGCCACCCCGGCATCGGCGCCGCGCCCCGCCCCGCCGGTACCGCGGCCCGCCCCGCCAGCGCTGCGGCCGGCCCCGCCGGTACCTCTGACGGGACCCGGTTGTTCCGCTTGACCAGGGCCTGACGCCCGTAGGGGAACCAGTAGAACTCGAAGTGGTCGTTGGCCGCCGCGAGCGCGCCGAACT
>PLDT01000506.1:0-1959 GCA_003136255.1 Actinomycetota bacterium | reverse complement strand
TCGGCCAGCGCGGCGTTGAGCGCCCGCAGCGTGGTCCCGGACCGCACGGTGACCAGGCCCGTCCGGGTGTCCGCGGCCGTGACCCCGGTCCACAGGGACAGGTCCATGGCCAGGCCGCTGGTCGCCGCGGCCGGGGTGAACGAGTGCCCGCTGCCGAGCGCGCGCACCGGGAGCCCGGCGGCGGCCGCGTCCTTGACCGCGGCGCAGATCTCGGCCTCGCTGCGCGGCTGGGCCCGCCGGGCGGGCGTCGCGGTCGCCGTCCCCGCCCAGTTCCGCCACTCGCCAGGCCCGGCAGCGTGTTTCATTACCCGAGAGTATTCATATTCCGGGAGCCACCGCATACTGTGCGAGCATGTCAGTCGCCCAAGGCCGCAAGCTCACCACGGACGCGCGGCCGCCGAGCGGCACCTCGCGGGCCGAGGACCTGCGCGGACGGTACGACCGCGCCACCGCGGAGCTCGACCCGCCGCTCGCCCTGGTCGACCTGGACGCGTTCGACGCGAACGCCGCCGACCTGACCCGCCGGGCCGCGGGCCGACCGATCCGGGTCGCCACCAAGTCGCTGCGCTGCCGGTACCTGATCGAGCGCGCCCTGGCCCAGCCCGGCTACCAGGGCGTGATGTGCTACTCGCTGCCCGAAGCCAACTGGCTCTACGCCGCGGGCACCACCGACGACCTGCTGGTCGCCTACCCCACGGTGGACCGGGCGGCGCTGCGGGCCCTAGCGGCAGACGAGGGCGCCCGGCGGCATATCACGATCATGGTCGATTCGCCCGCGCACCTGGACGTGGTGGACCGGGCCCTGGGCGACGGCCACGCCGAGATCCGGGTCTGTCTCGAGCTCGACGTCTCCTGGCGGCCGCTAGCCGGGCGGCCGCTGGTGCACATCGGCACCCGGCGCTCCCCGGTGTTCACCCCGCGGCAGGCCGCGGACGTCGCCCGGGCCATCGCCCGGCGGCCGGGCTTCCGGCTGGTGGGCGTGATGGGCTACGAGGGCCAGATCGCGGGCCTGGGCGACGCCCCGCCCGGGCATCCGGTCCGGGCCCGGCTGATCCGGGCCATCCAGGACCGGTCGGCGGCCGAACTGCGCCAGCGCCGGACCGAGGCGGTCCGCCTGATCCAGGCCCTGACCAGCCTGGAGTTCGTGAACGGCGGCGGGACCGGCAGCCTGGAAACGACCGCCAGGGACGAGTCGGTGACCGAGCTGACCGCGGGCTCGGGGCTGGTCGGCCCGACCCTGTTCGACGCCTACCGCCGCTTCGCTCCGGACCCCGCGCTGCTGTTCGCCCTGCCCGTGGTGCGCCGGCCCGGCCCGCATATCGCCACGCTGTTCTCCGGCGGCTACGTTGCCTCCGGGACCGGAACCCGGGACCGGCTGCCCCGCCCGTACCTGCCGGCCGGCCTCACCCTGACCGGCGTCGAGGGCGCCGGCGAGGTCCAGCCCCCGGTGCGCGGCGCCGCCGCCGACCGCCTGCGCCCCGGCGACCGCGTCTGGCTGCGTCACGCCAAGGCCGGCGAGCTGGCCGAGCGCTTCACCGACTACTACGTACTCCGCGACGACCAGGTCACGGCCGTCCCGACCTACCGGGGCGAGGGCCAGTGCTTCGGCTGAGGCCATAACCTCCTTTTTAGGCCCGAACGGCCGCCGTTCGTGCCCTGTGCAGCGGTTTTCCAACCCAGCCGGGCCGCTCAGCGTCGAAGATGTGACGTACCTCGCCGAGCCGCACCCCCCGTTGATTGAAGGATTGGAACACCATGCAGATCACCCCCGCCGCCGCAGCCAGCCCGGCCAGCCCCGCCGCCGGAGGCGGCCAGGTAGGCAGGGCGCGCAGAGCCCGGCAGGTTGCGTCCTGGGCCTCCCTTGCGTGCGTTGCCGTCCTATTGACCGCTTGCAGCTCCTCGGCCAGCTCCGCCGCCTCCTCGGCCAACTCCGCCGCCTCGACCAGCTCCGCCGCTTCC
>PLDT01000033.1:0-3900 GCA_003136255.1 Actinomycetota bacterium | reverse complement strand
TCCTCATCCGCTGCGGCCTGCGGGTCTCCTCAGCCGCCCGGCTGCCCTTCGAATGCCTGGTCACCGACGCCGGCGGCGCCCCTTACCTGCGCTACTGGAACACCAAGATGAAACGCGAGGCCCTTGTCCCCATCGACGACGAACTGCACCGCCAGGTCGGCGAGCAGCAGCAACGGGTGCTGCAGCGCTTCCCCTCCGGCGCGCCAGTGCTGTTCCCCCGCCCGACCCGCAACCTCGACGGCCGCAGGCCCGTCTCCTGCCACACCTACCGCTGCGCGCTCAACCGCTGGCTGGAGAACTGCGACATCCGCGACGAGCACGGCCAGCCCGTCCACCTGACCCCGCACCAGTGGCGCCACACGCTGGGCACCGCCCTGATCAATAAAGACGTCCCCCAGCACGTCGTCCAGAAGATCCTCGACCATTATGCGGGTGATCTTGTCAAGTTGATCATGCTAGGAGGCTGTCTCGTCGAGGCGGGACAGGAGTCCGTCGAAGATTTTCTTCCGCCCGGCCTGGCCCTTGGCGGCGGCGTCGTCGCGCTGCTTTTGGAGGGTGGGGCGGAACTCGATGGTGGTCTGGAAGAAGGTGCAGGATTCGCAGATCGACTCGAAGTGGCAGTCCAGCCCGACGGGCCGGGCGCAGTAGCCGTTGCCGAGCATGCGCTGGTGCATTTCGGCGCGGAGCTTGCGCATCTCGGTGCCCTCGGCGCCGGCGGGCAGGTTCTTCGGGGCGTCGTAGAGGGCCTCGACCTTCTCCGATACGGCGAAGTACTCGTCGGCCACGGTGCGGTTGGCGATGCGGGCATACACCATGGTCATCCGCATCGATCGATGGCCGAGAAGGGCGGCTATCGCCTCGAGGCTCATGCCCCGGTTGATCGCCTGGGTGGCCAGCGTGTGCCTGAGCCTGTGCGGGCTGACGTGGCCGATCCCGGCGGCCTGGGCGGTTTTGGCGACGGCCCGGTCGACGCGGCCCTGGCCGATGCGCTGGCCGTGCTCGACGAAGAGGTAAGGGGTGCGCAGGCTGGCGGGCCGTGCGGCGAGCCAGCCGTCCAGGAGGTCCTTGAGCTGGGGGTGCAGCGGGATATAGCGGTCGGTGCGCAGCTTGCCGAGCGGCACGTGCAGCCAGTAGGCGGCGCCGATCTGCACGACGGAGTCGACGGTAAGGTCGAGGAACTCGCCTTTGCGCAGGCCGGTGCGGGCCAGGAATTCCACGGCCAGGCGGACGAACGGGTCGGGGTCGGCGCGGGTGGCCTGCAGCAGCTTGGTGAACGCGCCGTCGTCCAGGAACCGGGGCAGCGGCTCGTCGCGCAGCGGCAGGTCGCCCGAGAAGACCAGCACGGCGGCGGGGACATCATCGCCGTCCCACTCGGTGAGCCGCTCGAAGCAGGCGCGCAGAGCGCCGAGGTGCTCGGCGAGGCTGATCCGGGACAGTTTCCCGCCGCGAGCCGATGGCCGGGCAGCCAGGTGCAGCTTATAGGCCTCGATATGGCGGCGGCGAAGGTCGGCGACGCAGGCGACCTCGGGGGCATTGCCGGCCAGCCAGCAGGCGAACTCGCGCAGCACGCCCTCGACGCGCACCATGGTCGAGGCCCGCAGCGACAGGCTTACCTGGGCGATGTAGCCGGCCAGGGTAGATGCCAGCTGCGGCGCCGCCGATGCCCATTGCGCGGCCCGCTCGGCCGAGCGGTCAGGGTTGGTCTTGCGGGGCGCGGCGTCAAGCGCGCCGAGGTGGAACAAGGTGGTCTGCAATCCGAACAGCGCCGCGCTCAGCGCCCCCGGGCCGTGGCTGCCGGGGTGGTGACGGCCGATGGCGGCAGTCAGTGCCTGCCGGCCCTCGTCAATGACCGCCTGGGTCACCTGATCGGGGGCCAGCCCGGCCAGCGCCGTCACCTTGGCCAGCGCCGACCACTGCAGGCGGGTCACGGTAGCCCCGAAGCCGAGCCCGGCGGAGGTTTCAGCGAAGCGCACGTGGAACGCCCGGTGATGATGAGCGGCGACTTCCCCCAGGTAGGGCCGGCAGGCCACCAGGTAATCGGGGCTCGGACGCAGCCGCCCGGTCACGATGAGCCATCCGACCACCCGCCGGTCTTTGAGCGGCAAGGCGCACTGGTCTGCCAGGGGCATCTGCGCCCACCCGGCGGCACCGACGCGGGTGAAGAACATGCGGGCGACCGAGGTAACCGGATGGCCGGCGAACATCCCGGCCGCCACCAGGTCGGCGCGGTAGGTGCTGACCAGGTCCTCGACGCAGGGCCGCCGGGCCGGTGACCCGCTCACCGCGCTGCCGTCGGGGTGGCCGGCGCGACCTGCGCCTCGATCGCCTCCGCCGCCCGCAGGTACTCCTTCTCCAGCCAGCCGTTCGCCAGGTGCAGGTAGAGGCGCGTCGACTCGATCGAGGCGTGACCGGCCTGGGCCTGGATGGCCTCCAGCGCCATGCCCGCTTCCCGCAGCCGGGTGAAACACGTGTGGCGCAGCTGGTGGCAGGTCGCCCGCTCCAGCCCGGCACGATCCCGGGCCCCGTCCAGGATCTCATCCAGCCCGGCCGCCGACAGCGGCTCGCCGCGGCGGGCGCCCTTCAACACCACGAACACCTGCCTGGCCGAAGATGCCCCTGGCCGTTCGGACTCCAGGTAGGCGCCCACTTCTGCGAAGAACCGCGCCGAGACCGGCACTACCCGCTGACGGCCGCCCTTGCCCTCGGCCACGAACAGCCGCCGCTCACCGGCGCTGAGATCCTCCAGCCGCAAGCCGAGCACCTCGCAGCGGCGCAGCCCGCCCAGCACCATCGCATCGACCATGGCCCGGTCGCGGTGAGTCCGCAACGCCGCCCGCAGCGCGTCGACCTCGGCAGGCGCGAGCACCCGCGGCAGGGTGCGGGGCGTGCGGATCAGCGGCACCCCGCACCGGCCACGCCGCGCGCCCGGCCGGCGGGCAGCCAGGCTGCCCGGCACCGGGTTGCGGTGCACGCCGGTGTCCTCCCGGGCGCACAGATACCCATACAGGCCCCGCACGCTCGACAGCCGCCGGGCGATCGTCCGTGCCGCCAGGCCCGCCTCGCCGTCCTCCAGCCGCACGACCCGCTCCCCGCGACGAGGAGCACGCTGGGCAGACAAGAAAGCGAACACGTCCGCGGTGGTCACCACGGCCGGCTCCTTGCCGACGACCTCGAAGAACACCTTCAAGTCGTAGGCCACGGCAAGCCAGGTGTTGGTCCGTGCCCGCGCCGCCACGAACACCAGGTAGTCGTCCAGCAGCGGATGCCCGAGCGTGATCTTCTCGATCTGGCCGTCTGCCGCCGAGCGGGCCAGGCATGGCATGAACTCCAATGGGTGACTCCCTTTCCAGCTGGTGACGGACCGCGCCACGCGATCTTGTCACTGCCTCTGGATCACCCGCATATAAAACACGTCTCCACCGAGATGACCCTGCGCTACGCCGCGCTGGCCGCCCCGGCCGTCCGCATCGCCTACGAAGAAGCGATGAGCAAGGCCCGGACCCGGCTGACCCTGGCCATCGCCCCGGTCGGCCAGCCCATCATCCCCGGCCGGGTCCAATGGCTGCGCGCCGAGATGCTCAAGACCCGGGTCGCGCACGGCTACTGCTCCCGCCAGCTCGCCGCCGAAGCCTGCCCCTACGCCAACATCTGCGAGCAGTGCGACAACTACGTCACAGCCCCCGAGTTCATCCCCCAGCTCCAGGCCCAGCTGGCCGACCTCACCGCCCTCCGCGACGACGCCGCCGCACGCGGCTGGCACACCGAAGTCGCCCGGCACTCACGCGTCATCGCCAGCATCCAGGGCCACCTGCAACGACTCCAGCGAACCGCCAGAACAGGACACAACGCCTGATATCGCTACCACCGGTCTGATATCGCCCCGAAGGCCGGTTAATCGAG
>PLDT01000110.1:0-6508 GCA_003136255.1 Actinomycetota bacterium | reverse complement strand
ACCGCAGGCGCGGCGGCGGCGAAGACGGTGGCACCTGTTGTTGCAATTACACACAGTATTCCCAACAGGCGGGAAGATGATCTCCGCACTAAACAACTCCCCTGTACAGAAACAAACCCCCGCAAAACCACAAGATACAGAAGCTGCGTGGCGAGCACAAGGGTTTAAGCCTTCCCCAGAAGCAACCTGATCGAAATGGCCACGATCACGATCTCTGCGATCCAAGATCATTTCTCTATGCTTTACACCGGGGGCAAAGTGCTGATGTTCCAGGCGGCCGCGTCCCTCTCTGCCAAGTTGTTGACTGCGGGATTCCCTGCGTTACGGTCGAAGATAACTGGGTGATTCCCGCTGGAGAGACCATGAACAGTACGTTGCCGGCCGGCCCAAGGCAGAGTCCGGTACGCCAGCTAATCGAGATGGGCACACACCCATTCACCCTCCTGGACCGCTGTCGACGGGACTACGGAGACGTATTCACGCTGCGGATGTTCGGCCAGGGACCGTTCGTCCTGATCGGTGAGAGCAATGCGCTGGATCTTCAGCCAGCCTCGCACCGCGTTTACCCACGCCAACGACCTGGTGGGGATCGTGATCGGGGACCGGTCGGTGCTGTTCATGGACGGGGAAGAACACCGGCGGGAGCGGCAGCTGCTGATGCCGGTCTTCCACGGCGAGCGGATGCGCTCCTATGGCGCGATCATGCGCGAGGCGGCCGAACGCGAGCTGGCCCGCTGGCCGCGGCGCAATACCGTGATTGTCCGGCCCGGCCTGACCCGGATCACGCTGGAGGTCATCTGCAGGTGCCTGTTCGGCCAGGCGGACGGCGTGCACTCCGAACGGCTACGGCACCAGGTGGAACGCTTCCTGGACGCGGCGCAGACGCCGACTTTGTTCATGGCCGGCACCTTGATACCCCGCACCCGGATCCGGGTGCTGCTGTAGCGCCGGGCGGACATCTCGCTTCCCGTCCGGGTGCTCTCGTCAGTCCCGCGTACGCTGCTGTGGCGTGAGGTAGCCGATTCGCGGGAGAAGATCTGCCGGGCGGTGTACGCGGAGATCGCCGCGTGCCGGGACGGCGATCCCCGGTACGAAGGCACCATCCTGGGGATGCTCGCAGATACCAAGGATGAGGCCGGCGCCGGCCTGACCGACGAGGAGATCAACGATGAGGTCCTCACGCTGCTGATGGCCGGCCACGAGACCACCGCTACCACCCTCGCCTGGGCGCTGCACCACCTCGCCGCCACCCCGGCCGCGCAGCAGCGGCTGTTCGAGGAGCTGTCCGGGAGCTTCCCGGAAGGCATCATCTCCCGGCCGGAACCACCATGGGTGCGAGCATCTACGTCGCGCACCGCTCCCGGGCCTGGGAGCGGCCAGACGAATTCGAGCCAGAGCGCTTCCTGACCGGGTCCCCCTCGCCGTTCATCTTCTTCCCGTTCGGCGGCGGCACCCGTCGGTGCGTGGGCGCCGAGTTCGCGCGCTATCAGCTGGCCGTCGTCCTCGGCCAGCTGATACTCAGCCGCGAATTCAACCCCGTGCCCTCGTTCACCATGCGACCGTACATGCGCGGCGCCACGGTGGCCCCGCCCCCCCGCATGCCGCTGCAGGTCCGCTCCCGGTCGGCCTCCTGAGATGAACCTGAAGATCACGATCGAGCACGGGAAGTGCCTGGGCACCGGGAGCTGCGTCATGCTCGCAGTGGAGCACTTCGAACCGGGAGCCGACGGCAAAGCGCTGGTCCGCTGTAGCGGGGGCGCCCGGAGCCCGGAGGGGACCCTGACCGGGCTCACCCAGACCCAGTCAGACCAGGTACGCGAGGCGGCCATGTTCTGCCCGCCCGAAGCGATCACCGTGCGCGACGCGGAAACGGGCGAGCAGTACTATCCCTGACCAGGGAGACTGAGCAAGCCCAGCCTGGCGGCGACCGAGGGCTCTGTGGCACTAGGCCGGGAGGGGTTCGCCGGTTTCCAGCAGGGTCTTGAGGCTGGAGATGACATCCGGCCAGCCGACGCTGACCATCTGGACGATGGTGCTACCCGGCTCGAAGCCATCGTGAATCACGGTCAGCTTCACCCCCTGCGTGACGGGCTCGATGTCGAAGGTGACCTTGGAGCGAGGTTCGCCGGCCAGCTTGGCGGCGAACTCCTGATCCCAGCCGAACTTCTCGGCCAGCTCGAGGGTCATGGTGTGCCAGGTGTAGGACAGGCGGCGGTACGGGTCGGATTCGAGCACGACGGACCCGGGGTCGCTGATCAGGACGCCGTGGTTGTTCCAGGTCACCGGCGATCCCTTGGCCCAGTCCGTGTGCAGCTCGGTCTGCCAGTACCGCCGGGTGAAGGCGGGGTCGGTCAGGCCCTGCCACAGCCGCTCGGGCGTGGTGCGGATGTAGGTGGTGTAGACGAACGAGGGTGCTTCCACTTCGGTCTCCTCCAGTGCTTTCTTCAGGTCGCCCAGGGCCTCGACCCTGAGCTGGTCATAGCGGCTGATCCAGCGCTCGGCGATGTCGCTGATAGGGGCGGCGTTCAGGTAGTGCAGCTTCTCCCGGCCCCGGCGCACGGTGGCCACCAGGCCGGCCGCCTCGAGCACCGCCAGGTGCTTGCTGACCGATTGCCGGGCCATGTCCAGCCCGGCGCACAGCTGGCGCAGCGTCTGGCCGTTGTGGGCGTTGAGGCTGTCCAGCAGCATGCGGCGGCTGGGATCAGCCAGCGCTTTGAACACGTCATCCATCTCGTCATCTCCGAAGGCAGCCATTTGGCTGCCTCTTAATTTAGGCAGCCAAGCGGCTGCATGTCAAGACGCCGGAAGAACTCGCCGGGCACCTCCCACGGCCGTCCAGGTCACCGCGTTCGACTGCTTCACCGGCACGGCGGCGTGCCTTCCGTTCGCCGGGTAGTTGCTGTCCCAGCTCGTGCGCCATACAATCCGCGCGGGCACCAACTGAGGTGCTCCCGTCCATCCCGGCATGGGACCAGCGTGCTCGCAGAATGATCACCGGGACCGTCGACTTGGTCCGAGAGGACTATTGAGTGACACACACAGCCGACGCAGTCGTGATCGGAACCGGGGTCATCGGTGCCGCTGTCGCCTACGAGCTCGCAAAGGCCGGACTGCGGGTTGTGGCCATCGACCGGTTGGGCGGTGTCGGTTCGGGCTCTACCAGCTCGTCCTCGAGCATCATCCGCTTTCACTACTCGACCTTCGAGGGCGTGGCCGCTTCCTGGGAATCCAAGTTCAGCTGGGAGAGCTGGCCCGAGTATCTGGGCAGCCGTCCCGAGGAATCTCTGGCCAGGTTTATCAAGACAGGCTGCCTGGTCCTTGATGGCAGTACCGATCGTGAGCGGATTCTGCCTCTCTTTGACCGCATCGGTGTCCCGTACGAGTGCTGGGATGCCGAGACCATCCGGCAGCGGGTGCCGGGTCTGGATCCCGGACGGTACGCTCCGCCCAAACCGGTCACGGACGACGCATTCTGGGCGGATGCCGACGGCGAACTCGGCGCTTACTACACGCCCGATGGCGGTTTCATTGACGACCCGCAGCTGGCGGCGGCGAACCTCATGGCCGCGGCGGAGCGGAGCGGGACCGAAATTCAGCTCCGCGAACAGGTGGTGGAGATCCTCCAGAAGAATGCGCGGGTGCAGGGCGTAAGGCTGCGTTCAGGAAGCGTGATTCAATCTCCCGTCGTGGTCAATGCGGCGGGCCCGAACTCCGGGCAGGTTAACGCTCTTGCGGGCGTCACCGGAGAATTCCGAATCCGAACCCGCCCGCTCCGGCAGGAAGTCCATTCTGTGCCTGCACCGGCTGGCTACGCGGGCGGCGAGCTGGGTCCCGTTGTCTCGGACGGAGACCTGGGCACATACTTCAGATCTCACTTCGGCGGGCAGCTTATCGTCGGAAGCGCGGAGCCAGAATGCGATGCCCTCCACTGGATAGATGACCCGGATGCTTTCGACGCCCAGCCGACCGCGCAGGCGTGGGATGCGCAGGTACTCCGCCTAGCCCGAAGAATCCCGTCGCTGGGCATCCCGTCCCGCCCCGTTGGTTTCGCCGCACTATACGACGTGGCCGACGACTGGATCCCGGTCTACGACCGGACCTCATTGGCTGGGTTCTATGTAGCCATCGGCACGAGCGGCAACCAGTTTAAAAACGCTCCTGTTGTCGGCCGCTTTATGGCGGCCCTAGTACACGCTTGCGAAAACGGACACGATCACGACTCGGATCCGGTTCTGTTTAGCGGACACTTCACCAAGAACGAAATAAACCTCGGGCACTACTCACGCCTTCGCCAGCCCCATGCGGAGAGCGCGAACAATGTGATGGGCTGATAACACCCAGGGTTCCGGTGTGTTCCGTCAGCGGGCCGCGGACCTTACGGACCTGCGTGGACCGGAACGCGGGTTTGATGGTCCGGCGGATCAGGCGACACCCCGGCGCGGTCGCAACGGCATGACACCTGTCGGGCCCGCAGGCATGCCAGCATGGACAGCAGTCCCGTACAGGAGGCAGCACCATGACCGCCCGGCCAGCCGACCGGTATGTGCTCGGTGCCCTGGTGCGGGTGGCTCTGCCCCGGCTGCAGCACCGCGCTCTCGAGGCCGTGACCATCATCGAAAGGGCGTCATCGACCACTCCGACTACCTGATCACCGTGTTGGAGGAATGCCCCGCCTAGGTTGAGAGTTGCCTGCTGACAAAGTGGAGCCTTCCAGTTGCGGCCAGCGCGTGCGGTGTCGGACGGCTTGGAACGGTGGCGACTCTTTGTTGGAGCGAAGTAGATAGAGGGAGAGACGATGACGGACGGTCCCATCCGGCTCAACAAGATTACGAGGGCAGCCGTGGACTCTGGGCGGCTTGTTCACCTGGCCACCATCAACCCCGACGGCACCCCCCAGGTGACGTGCGTCTACGTCGGCTGGGACGGCGACGAGATCGTCGCAGGTCATCTCGCTGACCACCTGAAGCTGCGCAACATCCGGCGTGACCCGCGGGTAACGCTATCGGTCGAGTCCGATGTCCCGTTCGAAGGGTTCAGCCCCTACCTGGTGATCAAGGGAATCGCGCGTGTCGAGGAAGGCGGAGCGGTAGACGCGCTCCGAAAAATCACTAACGGCCAGTACCCGCCACCTGGAGACAACTACCCTGCGGGCTTCGTGACGCGCATCTCGCCGCGCAAAATCTCTGGCACCGGCCCCTGGGGTCTTGCCGATTGAGCGTCGCCCGGCGGCGGCCAGGTGCCGCCTGGCCGACAGCAGGACGTCAATGACCTGGCCGCGCTGGTGGCTCGGGTTGCTCAGAGGTGGACTATGTCCTGCCGGCGGGCCCGGAGGCGCCCTCTCGCACCCGCAGCCACGGTAATCAACGCGGCGTGCTCCTGTCTAGCGATGGCCGCGCAGGTCGTCCAGGAAGCTCCGGGCGGCGGAGACGGCGCCGGCCGTGCGGTTGACGGCCTCGGCGGCGGCGCGGGCCGCAGTTCCCTTTACGCCGGGCATGACCGCGGCGGCGTCGGTGATCAGGTTGCCGGTTTCCTCCACGGTGCGGGTGCCGGGCGGGACGTGCACCCGGAACTCGTCCGGGTCGGCGGGTTCCGTGCTGATGTCGTCCAGCTCCGACCACATCGCGAGCGTGTCGCCGGCGTAGGAGATCAGGCGGAGCAGGCAGCCGGTCTCGGCGTCCACGATCGCGTCGGTGGGGGCGTCCACAATCGTGTCGGTGGTGAAGGTCATCAGCGGCCCCGGGGCCACCTCCGCGTCGCCGGGGACGGGAGTGACGTGGAGCTGGCGGGCGGGCCGGCCACGGTAGGTGAGCTCCGCGCCGCCGGATAGCTGGCGGCGGAGCAGCCAGCACGAGTCGGCCAGGAACGCGATGTTGTCCCGCAGCGGGGCGGCCGGGCCGACCATGGTCCGGTCCTGGTAGACCCGCCAGCGGCGCTCCCCGTCGCAGGCGATCGTCGTGAAATCTATGCGGCGCGGGCGGGACGAGAAGTCGAGGCGGTACCGGTCCGGGCCGCTGACGCGCAGCCGGGCTTCCGTGCGGGCCACGTGCATTCCGGGGGCCATCGCTTCGAGGAGGTCGCCGAGACCGCCGTGCCCGGCGGCGCGCAATCCTTCTGGCACCGGTGCCACCATGGCGACCAGGTCGAGCCACTGCCGCGCCGTGACGCCGAGGTCACGGGGCTCCCCGCTGCGGTAGAGCAGGTCAAGCACCTCGTCGGAGGGCGGTGAGCCGTCGGCCGGCTCGAGCGGGGCCGGGTCGGGCGACGGCATCGCCTCCGGCTGCTCGCCGGCTGCGCCGTGACCGAGCAGGTGCGGCGCATGCCTGATCAGCGCGCCGAGGCCGCCCGCGGCCAGGTCCGCGGCGGCCCAGCCAGGACCGCTGAGCGTTTCCCTCCGGTTCTCCCCCAGGGTTTCGCCGCGATGGCTGCCCGGTGGCGGCGCGAATCGGGCGGGGTCGGCCGCTTCCGGCGGGTTCATCGTCACGTCTGTCAGCTCGGTGAGGGTGACTAG
>PLDT01000369.1:5243-7296 GCA_003136255.1 Actinomycetota bacterium | reverse complement strand
CCGATGTTCCATCGGTGCTGCCACAGCCACATGGACCGGCCGCCCGGCGCCGCTCCGCTCACACTCCCACCGCGGCCTCGATGACCAGCCGCCGGACAGGCCCGAGCCACCGCCGTCCGGTACCACCGGCTGCTCGAGCGGATTCAGCGGGCGTCGGACACCAGCGTCCGCCAGGACGCCGACGGTTAGGCGCGGCCGTTGCTTGGCGGGGTGGTTACTGGCCTAGGAGCCACTGGCCGGGTGCGATGAGCTCGCGGGCTTCGGCCGGCCCCCATGAGCCGGGCTGGTAGCCGCGGACCGGGGGCGGGCTGGTCAGCAGCGGATCGGCCACCTGCCACACCGCGGCCAGCCCGTCCGGCCGGGTGAACAGTGAGCGGTCGCCGAGCAGGACGTCGTGGATCAGCCGCACGTACGGTGGCAGCGGGTCGGCGCCGTGCAGGCTGGCCAGCGGGATCGCCCCGCGGGCCACGTCGAGGTTCAGCGCGGGCCCGGGCTTCTTGACCACGAAGAGCAGGTCGATCTCCCCGTCGCCGGCCAGCGAGAAGGACAGCACGTTCCCGGCGCGGGGCAGCTGGCCGGTCAGCGGCCCATGCGGCTCACGCAGGATCAGGGTGACCCGCTGCTTCGACGCGGCCAGCCGCTTCCCGGTACGCAGGTAGAACGGCACGTGCCGCCAGCGGTAATTGTCGATCCACAGCCGGGCCGCCACGAACGTGTCCCGGTTCGAGTGCGGATCGACACCGGGCACCTCCCGGTACCCGTCGAACTGCCCCAGCACGACCTCCTGCGGATCCAGCGGCCGGAAGCAGCTGATGACCTCGTTCCGGGCCGCCTGCAGGTCCTGCGCGTCCAGGCTGGCCGGAGGTTCCATGGCGACCTCGGCCGTCACCTGGAACAAGTGCGTGACCAGCATGTCCAAGATCGCGCCGGTGGCGTCGTAGAACTGCGCCCGGTCACTGATGCCGAGCGTCTCGGGCACGTCGATCTGCACCGACTCGATGTGCTCGCGGTTCCAGTACGCGGCGGACGAGGTGTTGGCGAAACGGAGCACGTGCAGATCCTGGGTGGCTTCCTTGCCCAGGAAATGGTCGATCCGGTACACCTGCTGCTCGTCCAGGACTGAATCAACGACCCGGTCGAGTTCGCGGAAGCTGTCGGGCGAAGTACCAAAGGGCTTCTCGTAGACGACCCGGGCGCCCTGGGCCAGTCCGTACTGCCCCAGCGCCTGCGTCAGCCCGCCGAAGGCGACCGGCGGGACGGCCATGTAGTACACCATCTGCGGGCTGTCGCCGAGCGATGTGCGCGCCTCGCCGAGCACGTCCAGCAGGCTGCCGGGGCTGTCGGAGCTGAACCCGCCGCCGGCGAAGAGCACNNCCCACCAGCAGCCACTTCGGGGGCAGCAGCCGCTGGCCCGCCAGCTGGTAGAAAGCCGGCAGCACCAGGCGCTTGGCCAGGTCACCGGTCGCCCCGAACAGCACGAATACCACCGGCCGTTCGTCTGGATTCGGCTGTTGCGTCGTCGCCGTCACGGGCCCCAAGTTACATGCCTGCTCCGGCCCGCGCCGCGCCGCCCTTCCAGTAGAAAGCGGGATTTGCAAGTTCAGATTTAGAAGGCTAACGTTCTAAATGTGAACGACGTCCAGCAGCCGACCGAGCAGGATGCCGCGGTCCGCGAGACCGCCACCCGGCTGCGGGTCGGCGTCGGGGCGTTCAAGCGGCGCACCCAGGAGACGTTCTCCGAGGGCGACCTGACCGTGCCGCAGCTGACGGCCCTGTCGCGCCTGGACCGGCTCGGTCCGTCCACCACCGCGGAGCTGGCCCGGCGCGAGCAGATCACCCCGCAGGCGATGGGCGCCACGATCGCCAGCCTTGAGCAGCGTGACCTGGTCATGCGGCGGCCGGATTCGGTCGACGGGCGCCGCTCGATCCTGAGCCTCACCCCGGCGGGTCAAGCCGCGATCGGTTCGGGTCGCAGCGCGATCGTCGACCGGGTCGCCGTCGTGCTGGCCGAGTCGTTCACCAGCGAAGAGATCGCGACCCTCGACGCCGCCGC
>PLDT01000369.1:0-5192 GCA_003136255.1 Actinomycetota bacterium | reverse complement strand
CTGGTGCCGATCGCCCACGGGCTGGGCGTGTCGATCGGGCGGACCGCCGCGCTGGTCACGGCTCTGTATCTAGCCAGCGCGATCGCGCAACCCACTGCGGGCAAGGCCGCCGAAGTGTTCGGTCCGCGGCGGGTGTTCCTGACCGGGATCGTCCTCGTCGCCGTCGGGGGACTCGTCGGCGGGTTCGCCCAGGACCTCCTGACGCTGCTGGTCAGCCGGGTGCTGCTCGGCTTGGGTACCTCATGTGCCTATCCGACGGCCATGCTGCTGATCCGCCGGCGCGCCCGGGACGCGGGCCTGGACCAGCCACCGGGCGCAGTGCTGGGCGGTCTGCAGATCGCCGGTATCGCCACCGCGGCGCTCGGNNTCGCGGCCAGGCTGGACGCCATCGGCATCGCCGGCTTCGCCGCGGCGATGATCGCGCTGCTGCTGTTCCTGTTCGACCTGCCGGCCGTGCGCTGGTACCTGCTGGCGATCTCGGCCGGGATGTGGGTCGCGCTGGTGCTCTGGGAGCTACGCGCCCGCATACCGTTCCTCGACTTCCGCCTGCTGGCCAGCAATCGAGCCCTGACCAGTACCTACCTTCGCTACGGACTTGTCCTGCTCTGCGTCTACGTGGTGCTCTACGGCATCACGCAGTGGGTCGAGACCGTCCGGGGTCTTAGCGAGACCGAAGCCGGACTGCTGCTGTTGCCGATGGCGCTGGTCTCCGGCCTGGTGATATCGCCCATCTCGCGGCGGAATCTCGTCCGCGGGCCGGTCATCGCCGCGGCCCTGACCTGCCTGATCGCCTCAGCCGGAGTGCTGTTGCTCAGCGCCTCGGCCTGGATCGGCTGGGTCGTGGTGGTCACCCTCGTCTTCGGCATCGCCATGGGCACGGCCGCGGCCGGCAATCAGACCGCCGTCTACGGCCAGGCACCCGCCGAACAACTCGGCACCGCCTCGGGCCTGCTGCGCACGTCGGGCTACCTCGGCTCGATCGCCGCCTCCGCCATCACCGGCATCGTCTTCCACACCAAGGTCTCCGACCACGGCGTGCACCTCATCGCCTGGATCATGATCGGCATCAGCGTCGTCCTGGTCCTGATCACCGTCACCGACCGCACCCTGCGCATCCAACCGCCCCGCTGACCACTTCTAGCCTTGGCCGCGCCCGTCGACGGCGTGCCTGGCGTAGGCGCGGACATCGGCGTCGCCATCGGAAGCGGTAGCGTTCAGCGCTTGCGTCACCCCTGGATATGCGCGCATCGCCGCCAGCGCGGCGACGGCCGCCTTCCTGACGTTGGCGTGCGGGTCGGACACCGCGGCGACCAGGGGCTCGACGGCTACGACGGGGCTGGCCGCCGCCAGCGCCTGAGCCGCGCCGGCGCGAACTTCCCATGCGGCTGCCGCCTGTCCAAGCACGCGAGCCGCCAGGGTGTCCAGCGGGGGCGGGCAGCCGAGCGCTCCGGCCGCCTTGAAGGCCGCCGCCCGGACCAGGACGTCGGGATCGCCCGCGAGCCGCTCGAGCGCCTCGAGCGCCTCGCGCGCGTCCGCGGGTCCGGTTCCGGTCAGCTCGGCGGCTAGCGTGGCCAGCCCGTCAGCGACGGCGACGCGTACCTCACGCGAGCGGTCCGCGGCCGCCCCCGCCACCAGGCGGGCCTCTCCGGTGGCGACCAGCCCGCTGACCGCACGCAGCCGTACCCGATGGTCGGCGTCGGACAGCGCGGCCGCGAACGGCCCGGCGCCTGCGGCGCGCATCTCCCTGAGCAGATCGAGGATCCCGGACCGGACGACCGGGTCGGGACTGCCCAGCCGCCGGCGCAGGATGTCAAGCAGCGCCTCGTCGTCGGCAGGCAGGATCGCGACCAGCTCGCGCAGGCCCGCCACGGCTGCGTGCCGGACGGTGCCGTTGTCATCGCCGGCCGCCTGGGCCAGTGCCCGCCCGGCGCCGGGCGGCGCGGTCTCGGTCAGCGCGGCGATCGCCGCGCGGCGGACCCGCGCGTCGGAGTCGGCCAGGTANNGCTGTGGCGGGCCGGGACCGATCGCGCCGGCCGCGGCCGGGATCCGGCGGTCGGGCGATAACGACGACCTTGCCGGGGTCCCTGGCCGGAACGTCGAACTCGCTGACCGGCACGATGTAGGGGCCGACCGGGCGCTTGAGGAGTTCGGGGTGCCCGTCGGCGCCGCGGCGGATGTTCAGGTGCCAGAACCACTCCGCGTCGTCGCGTCCGGGATGGTCGGCACGGTCGTGGTACAGGCCCCATCTGCTTTCCGTGCGGGCCAGCGAGGCACGCGCGGCCAGTTCGGCGCAGTCGCGGATGAACGTGACCTCGGCGCAGCGCATCAGCTCGTGCGGGGTCCGCGCCCCCATCTGGGCGATCTCCGTGCTCATCCGGGCGAAGGTCTCCAGCGCGATATCCAGCCGGGCTTGCGTCTTCGGCGGCGCGAGGTAGTCGTTCACGAAGCGCCGCAGCTTGTACTCGACCTGGGCCTGCGGCGGCCCGTCCGGGTTCCGCAGCGGCCGGTAGATCAGCTCGTGNNCCCGCCGCTCCCGGGCCGCCCGCGAATTCGCTGGCGTGCGCGCCGGCCAGGTCACCGAACACGAACGCGCCGATCATGTAGTTGTGCGGCACGCAGGCCAGGTCGCCGGCCGCGTACAGGCCGGGCACCGTGGTGACGGCATTCTCGTCTACCCATACGCCCGAGGACGAGTGCCCGCCGCACAGGCCGATCTCCGAGATGTGCATCTCCACGTCGTGGGTCCGGTAGTCGTGCCCCCGGCCCGCGTGGAAGGTACCGCGAGTGGGCCGTTCGGTGGTGTGCAAGATGCCCTCGAGCGCGGAGATGGTCTCCTCGGGCAGATGGGTCAGCTTGAGATAGATCGGCCCGCGGGCCGAGGCGATCTCGCGGGCGACCTCGGCCATCATCTGCCCGGACCAGTAATCGCAGTCCACGAACCGTTCCCCGCGGTGGTTGACCTGGTAGCCGCCGAACGGGTTGGCCACATAGGCGCACGCGGGGCCGTTGTAGTCCTTGATCAGCGGATTGATCTGGAAGCACTCCAGGCCGCTGAGCTCCGCGCCCGCGTGGTAAGCCATCGCGTGCCCGTCCCCGGCGTTGGTGGGATTCTCGTACGTCCCGTACAGGTAGCCGCTGGCCGGCAGGCCCAGCCGCCCGCAGGCGCCGGTGGCGAGGATGACCGCGCCCGCTGACACCGTGACGAACTCGCCGGTGCGGGTGTTGAAACCGGCTACGCCGACGGCGCGTCCGGCCGCCGTCAGCACCCGGACCGGCATGACCCGGTTCTCGATGCGCACCCGCTCGCGTATCGAGCGCTGACGCAGCACGCGGTACAGCACCTTCTTGATGTCCTTGCCCTCGGGCATCGGGAGCACGTAGCTGCCGGACCGGTGCACCCGCCGGACGTCGTAATCACCGTGGGCGTCCTTGGCGAATTTCACCCCGTACCGCTCAAGACGCCGCACCATGTCATAGCCGCGGGAGGCGGTCTGGAACACCGTGCGCTGGTTGATGATGCCTTCGTTGGCCCGGGTGATCTCGGCGACGTAATCCTCCGGCGTGGCCTGGCCCGGGATGACGGCGTTGTTGACCCCGTCCATGCCCATGGCCAGGGCACCGGAGTGGCGGACGTGCGCCTTGTCCAGGAGCAGGACCGAAGCGCCCAGCTCGGCGGCCGTGATCGCCGCCATTGTCCCCGCGGTGCCGCCGCCCACGACCGCGACGTCGCAGCTCAGTTCCTGCCGCTGCCCAGGCGGCGGGACGTCCATGGGCCCGGTCAACGCAGCAGGTAGGGCATGTTGACGGTCACGGCGCCGGTCGGGCAGCGGGCCGCGCAGGGACCGCAGTACCAGCACTCGTCCACGTGCATGTACGCCTTGCCGGTATCGGGACTGATGGCCAGCGAGTCGAGGGGGCAGATGTCGACGCACAGCGTGCAGCCTTCGACGCACAGGGACGCGTCGATGGTCACCGGGACGTCGGTTCTGGTCTGGATGAGGGGCATGCTGAACTCCTGTTCTGTCGCGGATAACGGCGCTGACGGCAGGTCATCCGGCGCGCCGCGGCGCAGCTCGCCGTGCAGCACCACCCGGTCCCCGCGAACCCTGATGTACTCAAGGTCCACCGGGCGGCCGTCGGCCAGCCGGGTGAGGCGCTCCACCATCAGCAGGGCGGCGCCGGGCGGCGCCTCAAGGACGGCGGCCGAGTGCGGGTCCGCGCTGACCGCCTCGACCGTGAGGCTCGCGCCGCCGAGGGCCTGCCCGGCCTGGGCTTCGATCAGGGCGAAGATGTCGTTGTGGGCCAGGTCCTCGCCGAGCAAGGGCGCCCCGATATCGGCCACCAGGTAGGTAAGGTCGAGCGAGAACGGCCGGCCGTTCAGCCGCCGGAGCCGCTCGATGCAGACCACCGTCATGACGGGAGGGCCGCCCGGTGCCCGGAGCCGGGCGGCGACGGCCGGCGGCGGGACTATCGTTCCCGCGGTGCGGACCTCATTGACGACCTCCCCGTGCTCGCGCAGGGCCTCGGCGAGGCCCAGCAGCCCGTTCAGGCCATGGGGGTACTTTCGCGCTGCGACCATGGTGCCGACGCCTTGCACGCGGACCAGCAGTCCTTCGGCCCGGAGCATGCCGAACGCGTCCCGTATCGCATTTCGTGAGGCACCGAACGCCTGCGCCAGGCTCGCCTCGCCGGGAAGCAGGCCGTCCGGGAAAGCGCCCTGCAGCACCTGACGGCGCAGGACGTCGGCCACCTGCCGGGCGGAGTCGGCCCGCCGGCGCCGCGGATCAGCGAACACCTCCGGTACCGCCGTGGCCCGGCCGGGACTCGTAGACGACATGGCACAAAAACTACTTGCCCGATCCAGAAAGGGGAATATGCTCGGCGTTGCGCCACCCAGCCAGCTGATAAATAGCGTTTGACCTGCTGGTTCGTCCTTCAGCCGACCGGTTCCGCCAGGCCGGTCAGGCGCCGACGCGCTAGCAGGCCGGCCGCCCGGATAGCGTTAACCGCATGGCGATCATGACGCGGCCACTCGGCCAGACGCAGACGGACGTGACCATCCTCGGATACGGCGCCATGGAGCTGCGAGGCGCGCCCAGGGGACCCGAGACTGCGGACGAGGACGCCGGGCGCCTGCTCAACGCGGTCCTGGACGGCGGCATCAACCTGATCGACACCTCGCCGGACTACGG
>PLDT01000370.1:894-9374 GCA_003136255.1 Actinomycetota bacterium | reverse complement strand
GGCCAGCCGCTCACCACGCTGTCCGGCGGCGAGCGGCAGCGGCTCAAGCTGGCCACCCACATGGCCGCCAACGGCGGCGTCTACGTCCTTGACGAGCCGACCGCGGGCCTCCACCTTGCCGACGTGGAGCAACTGCTCGCCCTGCTCGACCGGCTCGTCGACTCCGGCAAGTCGGTCATCGTCGTCGAGCACCACCAGGCGGTCATGGCGCACGCCGACTGGATCATCGACCTCGGCCCCGGCGCCGGGCGCGACGGCGGCCGGATTGTCTTTGAGGGCACGCCCGCCGACCTCGTCGCCGCCCGCTCTACCCTCACCGGCGAGCATCTCGCGGCCTACGTTTACGCAAAGCGCCAGTGAATCCCCTATAGTAGTTAAAGTCGACTGGTTTAGTAGGAACATGGGTGCCATGCCGCGTGAGGTGGAGACGAGCTCCCACTGGGGCACCTACCTGGTCGACATCGACGACGATGGCCGTGTCATCGGCACGAGGCCGCACAGTGACGACCCCGATGCGGCCCCGGCGATCGGCAACGTCACCGAGGCGCAGCATGCCCGCGCGCGCGTTGCCCGTCCCACCCTGCGTCGCCGTTGGCTCGAGAACGGCCCCGGCCCAGATGACCACCGTGGCCGCCCCGACGACGAGTACGTCGAGGTCGATTGGGGCACCGCCCTTGATCTGCTCGCTGATGAGCTGGACCGCGTGCGCACCACGTTCGGCAATCAGGCGATCTTCGGTGGCTCCTATGGCTGGGGCAGTGCCGGCCGCTTCCATCACGCCCAGAGCCAGCTCCATCGTTTCCTGAACCGGATCGGCGGCTACACCCGCTCGGTCAACGACTACAGCCGTGGCACGAGCATGGTGATGCAGCCCTACGTCGTCGGCAAGCAGGGCGACCTCACCTTGCGCGCCCGTCCGGTGTCGTGGACCCACGTCGCCGAGCACACGGAGCTGCTGGTCACCTTCGGCGGGCTGCGCCGCTCCAACAGCTGGGTCGTCCCTGGCGGGCACAACCGGCATGTTGGCTCCGGGTACGCCCGTCGCGCCGGCGCGACCACACGAATCGTGTCGCTCTCGGCCCAGCGTGACGACGCCTTCGCCGACGTGGGTGCGGAGTGGATCAGCGTCATGCCCGGTACCGACACGGCGGTAATGCTGTCCTTGATCCACGTCCTGATCACCGGCGGACTGGCTGACAAGGAGTTCCTGGCTCGCTACACCGTCGGCGCCGGCGAAGTACGAGACTATGTGCTCGGCCACGCCGACGGCATTCCGAAGACGCCCGAGTGGGCTGAGGCGATCTCACGCGCTCCCGCCGACCGGCTCCGCCGACTCGCCCACGAGATGGCCGCAGGCCGCACGCTGGTCAACGTGGTCTTCGCGCTCCAGCGTGGCGAGCACGGTGACCAGCCGGTCTTTGCCGGGCTGACGCTGGCGGCGTTCCTGGGCCAGATCGGACTGCCGGGCGGCGGCTACACCCACGGGTTCGGGTCGATGGGCGACTTCGGCGTGGGGTTCGAGCGAGTGCCGACGCCGGCCTTCCCGCAGGGCAGCAATCCCGTCGCGGACTTTATCCCGTGCGCGCGGATCAGCGACATGCTGCTCCACCCCGGCGAGGAGTTCCAATACGACGGCAGCACGCTGCGCTACCCCGATATCAAGCTCGCGTACTGGGCCGGCGGCAACCCCTTCCACCATCACCAGGACCTTCGCCGCCTGACCCGCGCCCTCGGTCGGCTCGACACGTTTGTGGTCGACGAGATGCACTGGACGCCGACCGCCAAGCACGCAGACATCGTGCTCCCCGTGGCTACCACCCTTGAGCGCGACGACATCGCGGCCGGCGCCGGCGACGCGCGGCTGCGGGTCTCGCGGCGCGCGGTGGCGCCATATGCCGAGGCGCGCGAGGAGTTCGCGATCTTCACCGAACTCGCGCGCCGGCTGACGGCGGATTTCGACGAAGGGCTCAGCGCCGCCGGCTGGCTCCGCAAGATCTACGAAGACTGGCGAGCCACCGATGCCTCGCCGCCGGCGCCCCCGTTCGATGAGTTCTGGGAAGCCGGCGGGGTGCCGCTGCCGCAGCGCCCGTACGACGATCCGGTGTTCTCCGACTTCCGCGCTGACCCGGACCTTCACCCACTGCAGACCCCGAGCGGCCGCATCGAGCTCTACTCAGCGACCATCGCCTCTTACGGTTTGCGTGACGTCCCCGGCCACGCAGCGTGGATCGAGCCCACCCAGTGGTGGCGCTCGCCCCTGGCCGCCACGTACGACCTGCATCTGCTTTGCAACCAGCCCAGTCATCGCCTCCATAGCCAGCAAGACATGGGCGCCGCGAGCCGCTCCACCAAGGTGGCCGGCCGGGAGCCCATCCGCCTGCACCCCGCCGACGCGGCCGCCCGTGGCCTGCATGACGGGGATATCACCCGTGTCCGCAACGCCCAGGGCACTCTGCTGGCCGGCGTCGTTGTCACCGACGCGCTGTCGCCCGGTGTCGCACAGATGCACACCGGTGGGTGGTACGACCCCTCGGCGCCCGACATTGCCGACTGCGTCAACGGCAATGTCAACGTACTCACCCGCGACGTGGGCACCTCGACGCTCGCCCAGGGTTGCAGCGGCGCTCATGTGCTCGTCTCCGTCGAGCGTTATGACGGCCCGCTGCCGTCCATCCGTGCCTACGACCCGCCGCGCCTGGGCTGACCGGCACCGGACTCCGGGGGAGACGCGTGCGGCCAACATTCCGCGGCTGGGGGAGAGTGTGTAGCTCGGCCGGATCGGGGCAGGTTCAGCCAGGTCCGTATACGCGATTCCTGCTGAGGAGAGTTCTTTCCGTGACTTCCATTCCGGACATCACGCTGAACAACGGCCAGACCATCCCGCAGTTCGGCTTCGGCACATTCCAGATCGAGCCGAAGGACACGATGGTCGCGGTGACCACGGCGCTCGACGCCGGGTACCGGCATATCGACACCGCCGAGATGTACGGCAACGAGGCCGAGGTAGGCGAGGCCATCGCCAGGTCGGACCTGGACCGCGGCGAGGTCTTCGTCACCAGCAAGCTGAGCAACGATGCGCACGAGCCCGACGAGGCGCGCCAGGCCTTCGAAGGGACACTCAAGGCGCTCGGCACCGACTACGTCGACCTGTTCCTGATCCACTGGCCGCTGCCGACCAGGTACGGCGGCGACTTCGTGCAGACCTGGCGGACGCTGGAGGAGTTCTACCGTGAGGGCCGGGCCCGGTCCATCGGCGTCTCCAACTTCCAGCCCCACCATCTGCGGCGGCTGCACGGTGAGACCCAGATCATCCCGGCCGTCAACCAGATCGAGGTGCATCCGTACCTGACTCAGGACGAGGTGCGCGCCTTCTGCGCCGAGCACCAGATCGCGATCGAGGCCTGGTCGCCGCTGGGACAGGGGCGCGTCCTCGGCGACCCGGTTATCCGGTCCATCGCCGAGCGGACCGGCAAGACCCCGGCTCAGGTCGTGCTGCGCTGGCACATCCAGCGGGGCGACATCGTGTTCCCCAAGTCGGTCACCCCGGACCGGATCCGGGAGAACATCGACATCTTCGACTTCGAGCTGTCCGCCGCCGACATCGAGGACATCACGGCGCTAAACAAGAACGAGCGCACCGGCGGTGACCCCGACAAGTTCGACGGCCGGTAGCCCGTGCAGCTGCTCACCAGGTCGGGACGGCTGCGGTCGTGGCCACCTGGCCGACCTCGGGCGTGCGGGTCGTACGGCTTCCAGCCTGGCGGGCCAGGTCGGCGAACTGGGCCGAGTTGATCACTGCCGCCCCGCCCGGGTCGTTGTTGAAGTAGACGTACACGTCCGCCTCATCCGGCCAGGTCTCGGTCAACCGCGCCACCCAGGACCTCAGAGCCTGCGGCCCGTAGCTGGGCCACGGCTGGGCCGTGCCCTCGTGGAACCGCAGATAACCCCACGTCGCGGTGCGCCACAGCGGCGTGATCGGGCGGCCGCGCCGGTCGGCCCAGCACAGTGCCGCGTCGTGCGCGGCCAGGATCTGCCGTATCTCGTCGGTCCACCAGGTCTCGTGCCGCGGCTCCACCGCGACCCGGAGCCCGTGCTGGCCGAGTGCGGCGGCCGCCGTCCGGAACTCCTTCAGGCACGCGTCCAGCGTGTCCGGGTCGGCCTTCAGCGTCGGCGGCAGCTGAAGCAGGACCGGTCCGAGTTTGGGCCCCAGCCCCGCCGCCGCGCCGAGCAGCCGGGCCACCGGCTCGGCCGGGTCGCGCAGCCGACGCACGTGGGTCAGGTACCGGCTGGCCTTGACCGCCATGACGAAGTCGTCCGGGGTTCGCTCCCGCCAGGCGACGAACGTCTCCCGCGACGGCAGCCGGTAGAAGCTGTTGTTGTTCTCCACGGTCAGGTAGTGGGTGGCGTAGTGCTCGAGCCATAGGCGCTGGGGGACGCCCTCGGGGTACAGCCCGCCTCGCCAGTCACGGTACTGCCAGCCTGACGTCCCGATCAGCATCGGCATAGGCGTTACCTCCCCACCGGTCCCCGTTTTACGCAGAAGTCGTTGCCTTCCGGGGCCGCCCCGAGTGACCGCGGCTGACAAAATCGGCTTCGTGGATCATGCCCTGCTGGAGGCTTTCGGCCTCGACCGTGATGTTCTCCACCTCAACCACGGCGCGTTCGGCGTCGCGCCGGTCGTCGTGCGCCGGGCTGCCGCCGTTTGGCGTGAGCGTGCCGAACGTAATCCGCACCGCTTCAACCGCGTCGAGATCGGCGGGCTGGTGGCGACGTCGCGGGAGCGCGTGGCCGGGTTCCTCGGCGTGGACCCGTCCCGCGCGGCGTGGGTACGCAACGTGTCCGAGGGAGTGTCCGCAGTTCTCGGCTCGCTGGACCTGCGCCCTGGCGAAGAACTGGTCATCAGCACGCACAGCTACGGTGCGGTCCGCAAGGCGCTCAGCCATCACGCGGCGCGCGTAGGGGCGCGGATCGTCGAGGCCGCCTATCCCGTCGGCGCCGGGGATGACGTAATCGTGTCGGCGTACGCCGCCGCCTGCTCGCGCCGCACGCGGCTGGTTGTGATCGACCGGATTACGTCGCCGACCGCCACCGTCGTCCCGGTCGCAGCGGTGGCCGCCGCTGTCGCCGGTGCTGGGACTTCGGTGCTGGTCGACGCCGCGCACGCGCCTGGCCAGCTTCGAGACGACATCGCGGCGCTTGGCGCCGACCACTGGATCGGCAACCTGCACAAGTGGGCGTACACCCCACGTGGCAGCGCAATCCTGTGGAGCCGGCCAGGAGCTGACTTGATGCCCACCGTGCTCAGCTGGCAACTCGACGATGGCTACGCCGCGTCCTTCGACTATCCAGGTACCTGGGATTATGCCGGCTGGCTGGCGGCGCCGGACGGTCTGGCGTACTGGGAGGCGCTGGGTGGCTGGGACGCCGTAGCCCGGCTCGCCGATCTGGTGGCCGACGGCCAGAAGAAGGTGGCCGAGGCGCTGGGGGTCGCGCTTGAGCCGCTTCCGGTTACCCCTGCGCCTACTATGCGGTTGGTGCCGCTGCCAGGAGGCGTCCTCACCTCTCCCGATCAGGTCGACCCGTTCTACGAGGCCCTGTCGCAGCAGCGTGTCGAGGTCGCGCCGATTCACTTCGACGGACTCGGCTACCTGCGTATCGCCGCGGCACCGTACAACACCCCAGATGACTATGACCGGCTAGCGGACACCGTCCGGGAACTACTTGACCGACATGCCTGATGGCTGGTCAATTGACTTTGGTGTAGAGGGTGACCCGGTGGCCATTCGTGACGTAGACGGTATGGTATTCCCCGCGCTTGGAGGGCTTCACGTACCAGAACTGCCAGCCCATGGAGGTGGCTATCCCGTAGTGCTGGAAGATCCACTTGTGCTGGGGGACACTCCACACACCTTCCCAGTAATTGCTCGGGCCGCCTGAGAAGGACTGGTACCACACCCCGACCTGCAGGGACTGGCCAAGGTCGATCGTTCCCCCGTCGTAGTTGACCAGGACATCAGCTCCCGCCGCTCCTACCGATGTAAGCGCGATTGCCCCGGCCAGGATTATCGTGCCCGCGATCTTGGCTACCCAATTCCTCATCCTGGTCTCCCAAATATCGATCGACGCTGGCAGGATTTACGGTACTCCCACGGTAGTACCGCAATGCCTGAAGCTGACGGGGACCATCCAGAACCGAAGAGCGCTAAATAGGTCTCCCATACCTGTCAAGTGCTCTATATAGGTGCAAAACCGGCCAGCACTGACCCGCCCTCACTCGAAACGAGCTGCACTCTGGCTAAAATTCGAACCCCAGTAGGGGACCTGAATGCTTACGAGCCCGCGGGCCCCCAACTCCTTTAGCGGTATTCGGCCAGGCGCGGACGCGTCCCGGCGATCGCGAGGGCCGCGATCAGGGCTGTGCCCATGGCGGGGATCAGTGCGATCCACGGTGAACCGGTAGTCTGGCCGTCCAGGATCGCGGCGGTGAAGGCATTCTCGTTGATCGTGATCACCGACCCGAGTGCGCTGTCCCATTGGTTGAATGCCCAGTCGGACTGACCCGGGCTAGTACCGATGTCGAACGCGATCGCCTGGGCGACATTGGTCTTCGCCATGGCGCGGAGCTTGCGGTCGTACTTCTCGTAGACCTGGTAGGCCAGGAGTGCCCGGGTGGCGGCGGCCTGCTCGCCAGTGAACGTGATGTTGCGGAACTCGGCGCCCAGGTACCCGCCGAACCGCACGTCGGTGTTGTCCGCCTGGTACGCGCGGATGTCCACGGCCAGCGCCGCGTCGTAGGAGAAGATGCCTACGTTGCCTACGTTGACCAGTTCCTGCGACTTGCGCAGGAACGCGTCCTGATAGGCGGCGGCACGGGCTGGGTCGACCAGGTACCTTGTCTCGTCGGCATTGGCGTCGTAGCTCACCGCCCGGGCCTGGGTCAGTGCAAGGATCGAATCGAAGGCCTCCTGTTTGGCGACCTTCAAGTTCCCGGCCTGCGCGCCGAGTTGCACTGCGCCCGCGATGGCCAGCCCCACAGCCAGCACCGTGGCCGCCACGAGTGCCGGGTTGACCAGCCGCCGGAAGCGTGCGGCCAGGAATACCTGGGTACCGAGGAGCGCACCCGCCACGGCCAGGCCGAGCACCAGCACGAGCACCTGCCCGCTCGTGGCTATTGACCGGCCTTGGTTGTAGCTCATGTCCAAGGCGCTCGCATTGGCCGCGGTAAGCGACGTAGCCGCCGGCAGCACGGTCGTGCTCATCAGGTCGGTAGCCTGCTGGAAGTAGCCCAGCGTCGCCGCGGACGGGCGGCCCACCGGGTCGTTGCCGCGCTGGTTCACCACGATCGCCTCGGCGGCCAGTGCCTCGTAACGGCCGAGTGCGTCGAGCACGGAACTCACCGCCCGCTGGGCGGCCGGGTCTGCCGCCGCGGTGACAGCCACCTGCTGCAGGTCCTGCTCGGCGTGCTGCTCGTCGCTGGCGTAAAGGGCCAGATCCTGGCGCTGGTCCGCGGCCAGCGCCGGGTCGCTGGCGGTGAGCAGCACGTTACCGACCTGAGCGTCCATGTCGTTTACCGCGTAGTACAGCGCGTTGCTCTGTTCGACGAGCGGCGCGTCGTGGCCTCCGATGGCGGTGAACCCCGAGTTGAGCGCGGCGAAGACTATCCCGGTCAGCAGCCCGAGCCCGCAGGTGAGCAGCAGCGCGAGCGCCACGCCCGCGCGGAGCCTCCCGGGGGTCGTCCGCAGCCCCGCCAGCCATCCGCCGTTCCGCGCCCCGGTCGCCGGCATCGCATGGGTGACGAGCGGAGCTTTCACGAGCCCGGCCATGGAGGACCTCACAGCGCCCGGTGCGGCGATACCGCCGATTGGTTCCGAAATTACTCCGGGTCGCGGCGTGTGGACCGGCCCGCGCCGTTAGGGTCTCGTTAGCGTTTGCGGCAACTGCGCCGCCGAGCTGAGTTCCCGCCATGGACTGACGACGCCTAATGATCGCCTCGGTGAACTCGCGCGCGGCAAATCTGCAAGCCGCGCTGGAATACCTGTCGGCCGGTCGCAAGCATCTTCCGTGAGACGGGACAATCCCGTCCCGTGACGACCAACTCGTCGTTCAGAACCTCAGCTCTGCGCCGCCAGTGGTTGGCTAAGCCGCAGGTGGTTGCCGCTGGGGTCGCGGACGGCGGCGTCACGTACGCCGTAGGGCTGGTCGACGGGCTCCTGGAGGATCTCCGTCCCGGCGGCACGCAGCGACTCGAAGGTCTTGTCTAGGTCGTCAACCTGGATGAAGATCGCCAGGTCGCCCTTGGCGACAATCTCGCGCATCGCCTGCCGGTCGGCCAGCGGGATGTGGTGGTCCACAGCCGCGAGCAGCAGGTCGTGAGGGTCACCGGGAGCATGGACGGTGAGCCAGCGCATCTCCGGACCCATCGGGACGTCGTCGCGGACCTCGAAGCCGAGCCGCTGGGTGTAGAAGGCGAGCGCCTCATC
>PLDT01000370.1:0-874 GCA_003136255.1 Actinomycetota bacterium | reverse complement strand
AACGTCGAGCTGAACGAGCCGAGCGAGGTGAATCCCACGGCCATGCACACGTCAGTCACGGACATTTGGCCGCCACGCAACAGCGCCATCGCCCGTTCCACGCGCCTGGCCTGCAAGTAGCCGTACGGTGTATCGCCGTACGCCTCGCGGAACCGGCGGGAGAACAGTGATGGCGACATCAGCGCAGCGCGCGCCATCACCGGGACGTCCAGCGGCCGCGCGTACTCCCGATCCAGCAAGTCCCGGGCCCGGCGCAGATGCGCCAGCTCAGCGACCTCCATACCAGGACCGTACAGCCAGCACCTTCGTGATCTCGCACGGGCCCGGGTGAGCGCGCCAGAATCGAAGGCATGAACGGCGCCGGGACAGTTCATGAAAGGTGGGCGGTCGAAGCGACCATGACGAGACTCAGATTGTCGATCGTAGTGACGGCGCATGGAGGAATGCCTGCGGCGAGCAGTTGCGGCGGCAGGGCATCATCGTCGAGAAGGTTGCGCAGGAGATCGGTGGTGATCCCGCCGTGAGTGACCACCGCGACCGGCCCGTGCGCGCCGGGCAGGCCGGTAAGGAATGCCTGCAGCCGGGCCCCGGCCTGCCGGGATGATCCCCCACCAGGCGGAACGAAATCGCGGTCGCTGGCAGTGCGAGCCCATAGAGCCAGGAAGGCCTCGTATGTCTGGCTGCCGTCCCAGTTCAGGCGTTCGGCCAGCCGGGCATCGGGTCGGACCGCGAGCCCGGTGACCGACGCGATGCAGTCAGCTGATAACACCGCGCGCCGCATCGGCCAGCAGTACAGGGCACGCCCACTGCAGCTGTGCAGCCACCGGCCGGTACGGCTGGCCTCCTTGCGCCCAACCGGCGTCAGCCCCCGATC
>PLDT01000300.1:0-9714 GCA_003136255.1 Actinomycetota bacterium | reverse complement strand
ACTCGCCTCGTCGGCGGTCCAGATCGCCTTCATGGCCTCGATCCGCTCCCGCAGGATCGCCATCCGCCGTCGCGGGTCGGTGCCGTGATTGGCCATCTCCTCCCGGTTCCAGCCCGCGCCGACGCCGAACTCGAACCTCCCGCCGGACAGGAAGTCGACGCTGGCTACCTCCTTGGCGGTGGTGATCGGGTCCCGTTCGATCACCAGGCAGATGCCCGAGCCGATCCGCAGCCGCGAGGTGGCGGTCACCGCCGCGGTCACCGCCACGAACAAGTCGAAGGTATGGGCGTACTTACGCGGCAACTCGCTGCCGCCGGGCCAGGCCGACTCCCGGCTGGCCGGGATGTGCGTGTGCTCGGGGAAGAACAGCGACTCGTGCCCGCGCTCCTCGGCCAGCCGCGCCATAGCCGCGGGCGCGATGGCATCGTGAGTAGGAAAGATCGCTACGCCGGTTTCCATGTGATCAAGCCTAGTTAGAGGTCTGCGACAGCCCGGACCGGATCTGCGTCCGGCGAGCCGCTGGGTTCCCAGTCCTCGTCAGAGCGCGCGTACGGGTACCAGCGCAGGTCCCGGCCCAGGCGCAGCTGTAGGTGCCCCGCGGTGACCTTGTTGCCCCGGACGGTTTCCCGCGCTCCGGTCTTGGCCCGTAGCGCGGACCGCGCCTCGGCCAGCAGTCCGACGGCGTCCGGGTCTTCGGCGGCCGGATCCCACTCGGCGCGCAGCGATTCCAGGCCGGTCAGGCCGCCTTGCCGCCAGGCCAGCGCCTGACGGGCGAGGTCACGTGCGCCCATCCCGGAGCGCGCCGCCAGCGTCGCGAACACCGGCGTGCCCAGGGCCCGGGCGGCCCTGCGTACCAGGTCGGCGTCTGGGGCGAGGTTCAGCCCGGCGTCGGGAGACAGGCCCATCGCCATCTCCCAGGCCCGGCTGGCCGCGTCCGCGGCCAGCTCCACTAGGTCCTCGCGCAGGCCCGAGCGCCAGGGCGGCGGATCCACCGGAAGCGCCGCGGGAGCCCCGGGCCTGCGGGGTGGGAGCGGCACGGCCGGGATCGGTGCCGAGGGTTGCGGCGCGCCGAACGCGGTCCTGGCGTCTACGCCCTCGTCGGTGGGCCGCTGCCTCGAGGCCGAGAGCGTCCCGGCGTCGCCCTGGGTGTCGGGTACGGCTCCGCGCCGGCGGGCCCGGATGCCGGCCAGCACCTGGTCACGGGTGCGTCCGCGCAGCAGCAGGAGGACGAACGGGTCGGCGTCGAGCGCATCGGTCAACAGGTAGCAGGCCGCCGCCGAGTGCTTGCACGGGTCTGCGTCGTCCGGGCAGCTGCAGCGCGGTCCTAGCTCGCCGCCGCCGGGAAGCAGGTCAAGTCCTGCGGCGGCCGCGTCGTCCGCGATCTCAGGTGGCAGCTCGCCGTCAAGCAGCGCCGCCGCGTGTCCGAGCTGGGCAGAGATGGCTTCCAGCACCCGGTCCCATTCGTCGTCGGTGAACCGCCGTACCCGGATCCTGACCTCGTACGGCTGGGTCTTCCGGCCCTGCACCCGGGCCCGTGCCTCGCCCGGCGCCAAGGTCAGCTCGCCGACCGCGCCGGAGCGGGCGTAGTCCCGGCCGCGGGGCAGCCGGTCGGGGTCCAGCCGCGCTCGCTGCTCCAGCGCCTCGAGCCAGGCCCGGCCCCACCAGGTATGGCCGAATTCCTCCAGGCCCGTCCCGGTCGCGTCGTTCATGTGGCCTCCCGCAGGCTGACGAGCTCGGTCAGCTCAGCATCGGACAGCTCGGCGATCCAGCCTTCGCCGGAGCCGATCACGGCGTCGGCCAGCTCCCGTTTGGTCGCCAGCAAGGCCGCGATGCGGTCTTCCAGCGTCCCCTCGGCGATGAGCCGGTGCACCTGCACGGGGCGGTCCTGGCCGATCCGGTAGGCCCGGTCGGTGGCTTGATCCTCCACCGCCGGATTCCACCAGCGGTCATAGTGGAGCACGTGGGTGGCGCGGGTGAGCGTCAGGCCGGTGCCGCCCGCCTTGAGCGACAGCAGGAACACCGGGACCTCCCCGGCCTGGAACCGGGCCACCATCTCCTCCCGGCGCGGCACCGGAACCCCGCCGTGCAGGAACAGCGAGCCGATCCCGCGCGCGTCGAGATGCTGCTGCAGCAGCGTCCCCATCTGGGTGTACTGGGTGAAGACGAGCATCGATTCGTCGCCGGCCAAGATCACGTCGGTCAGCTCGTCGAACGCGGCCAGCTTCCCGGACCGGCCGGGCAGCGGACCCGGCTGCTTGAGGTACTGGGCCGGATGGTTGCAGATCTGCTTCAGGGCGGTGAGCAGCTTGAACACCAGTCCGGCCCGCTCGATGCCCTGCCTGGTCTCGATCGCCTCCATCGTCTCGCGGACCATCGCCTCGTACAGGGTGACCTGCTCGGCGGTTAGCGGTACGAACAGATCCGTCTCGGTCTTGGGCGGCAGTTCGGGTGCGATGCCGGGGTCGGTCTTCTTGCGCCGCAGCAGGAACGGCCGGATCGAGGCGGCGAACCTAGTGGTCGCGTCGGGGTCGCGGTATCGCTCGACCGGTACCGCCACCCGGCGGGTGAACGCCTCCAAGTGGCCGAGCAGGCCGGGCGTCGTCCAGTCGACGATCGCCCATAGGTCCGACAGCCGGTTCTCCACCGGCGTTCCGGTCAGCGCGATCCTGGCCGACGCGGGCACCGCCCGCAGCTCGCGCGCGGTGCGCGACAGCGGGTTCTTCGCGTGCTGTGCCTCGTCGGCGACGACCAGGCCCCACCCGACATCGGCGAGCCGGGCCGAGTCGCGCAGCACCACGCCGTAGGTGACCAGGACGATCTCGTCGACGGCCAGATCCTGCAGGTGCCGGCCGCCGCCGTGGTACCGGCGGACCGGGATATCGGGGGCGAACCGGCGTACCTCGCGCTCCCAGGTGCCGAGCAGCGACGCCGGGCATACCACGAGCGTGGGGCCCGCTTTGGCCTCACGCCGGTGCAGGTGCAGCGCGATCACCTGGATGGTCTTGCCCAGGCCCATGTCGTCGGCGAGGCAGCCGCCGAGCCCGGCGGCGCACATCGCCGCCAGCCAGGCCAGGCCCCGCAGCTGATAGGGCCGCAGCGTCGCCGTGAGCCCGGGCGGCGGTTCGAGGGGCACCGGGGCGGACGCGATGCCCGCGACCCGGGCGGCCAGGTCGGCGAGCGGCCCCTCCGCGACCACCTCGACCGTCTCGCCGTCGATCTCCGCGGATCCTGCGAGCACGGCGCCGAGGGCCTCGGACGTGCGCATCCGCGTCCGCGGCGGCCGGCGCAGCCGGTCAAGCAGGGCCGGATCGAGGATGACCCAGCGGCCCCGCAGCCTGATGAGCGGCCGTTTCGCCTCGGCCAGGGCGGCGACCTCGTCGGCGTCGAGCAGCGCGCCGTCGAGCGTAAGCTGCCATCGGAAGTCCAACAGCGCCGCCAGGCCAAACCCGGCGTCGGTCAGCTTCTCCGGCGCCGGAGTGGGGACGGCCCGCAGCTTGAGGCCTTCATTGATCATGCTCGACGGCCACAGCACCTCGATGCCGGCGCCCGCCAGCTCTTCGGCGGCCGGGCCGAGCAGGCTGGCCAGCGCGTCGTCGTCCAGGTCGATGACCGACGGGCTGGCCTGCCGCAGCACTGCGGCCAGCGGCGGCCATATCGGCGCGCCGCGCCGCAGCGCCAGCAGCAGGTCCGTCTCCGCCTGCGAGCCAAACCTGGCGAGCACCGTCTCTGGCTGACCCCACAACGCGCCGGCGTCGACGATCAGGCTCGGGTCGACGTTGCTGCGCAGCTGCAGCACCAGCCGGAATGCCGGGGCCGCCTCGGGTGGCTCTTCGACCCGTCCGGACAGCGCCGCCGTAGCCGCCTCCAACGTCACCGGGTCGTCCTCGCCCTCCTCGTCCTCCTCCTCGGCGTCATCGTCCTCCTCCTCCTCCTCCTCCTCCTCGGCGGTCATAGGCAGGGCTGGGACGGCTTGGATCCGCAGACCGAGACGCGCCCCTGCCGACAGGCCGTCGGAGGTGTCGGCGAGCCACTCCGCCAGATCGCCGACCTGGGTCGGCTCGGCGGCGGCGAACGCCTGCGAGGAGGTGGTCCGGGGCGCGGCGGGCGAGCGCGCGATCATGTCGGCGATCGCGTCCCACAGGTCGCGGATCAGCGCGTCGGGAGACCGTAGTCGCATCGGGCGCGAGCCGGGAATCGCCAGGGCGTGCGCCGCCGCCGGGAAGGCCGCAGCGAGCTCACGCAGCCAGCTGAGGTCGGCCGGGTCGAGCGGACCGGCCCGCCACACGTCCGTGTCGTCGGGTCCGACCGTCGGCAGAAGCCTGCCGCGGGCCACCAGGCTCACGCCCGCGGCGGCAGCCGCGGCCCAGACCCGGACGCTGCGTCGCACCGGTTGCCCGCCGTGCCCTCCGGGATCGATGGCCAGCAGGGCGGGAAGGGCTTCGCCGAGCGGAATGAGATCCGCTGAGACCAGGCGTTTGCGCAGGTCGTGGCTGCCGCGAGGGAAGACCAGCTCCAGCCTCGCGGATCCCGAGCCGCTGCCCCAGCGCGCGAACACGCCTTGCCGGGGAGTCGCGCTCGGTACGAAGACCAGATCGCCGTCCAACACGAGACCGCACGATACCGGTTCTCCTGCCCGGCTGCGGGAGCTTTCCTGCCTGTCTGCGACCTCCCGGCGGATAACCGACCACGTTCGACATGTGCCGGTAACACATCTGTAACGCCGAAAACAGATCATGGCAAGCGTCGCGTACCTTCGCGGCGATAACGGCTGGTCCGGTTGCGGACAACGGAGAGGCGCAGTATGGACTGGGTGATATCAGGCGCGCTGTTCATTCTCATCGTGGCGACGCTGGTTATGCTAAGGAAGCGGGAGGGCCGTAGCCAGTAGCCCAAGGAGTCAGGTCATGACCGGTGCCAGCCCAGCCGGGTTCGATCTGTCGGACACGGCGTTCTGGGGCCGGCCGCTCGCCGACCGGGCCGCCGCGTTCGCGTTGCTCCGGGCCCAGCAGCCCCAGTTCTACGCCGAGCCAGAGGTCCCGTTCAGCGAGAAAGGCCCCGGGTACTACGCCCTGGTGCGGTACGCGGACGTGGCCGAGGCCAGCCGGCTTCCCGACGTGTTCTGCTCCGGCAGGGGCGCGACCAACATCGTGGACCTGCCAGCCGAGTTCAACGAGTACTTCGGTTCCATGATCAACATGGATGATCCCCGGCACGCCCGGCTGCGCCGGATCGTCTCCCGCGCGTTCAGCCCGCGGATGATCGCGAAATTCGAGGTCGACGTGCGCCGCGCGGCTACGACCGTCGTCGACGACCTGCTGAGGACCGGGCCGTGCGACTTCGTCCCGCACGTCTCAGCCCGGCTGCCGCTGAAGATCATCTGCGACATGATGGGCATCCCGGATGACCACTACGAGATGGTCCTGGCCAACACCAATATCATCTTGTCCGGGGCCGATCCGGAGTTCCTCAGCGAGGATCTCGACGTGGCGGTAACCCGGATCCTCGGTGCCGGCCAGGCCCTGGCCGACCTCGTCACCGGCCTGGCCGCCTCCCGCGCTCAGGCCCCCGGCGAGGACCTGGTATCCGCGCTGGTGACCGCGAACATCGACGGGGAGCTACTGACCAGCGCCGAGCTCGCCTCGTTCTTCATCCTCCTGGTGGCAGCGGGCAACGAGACCACTCGCACCGCGCTCTCGCACGCGCTGATGCTGCTCACCGAGTTCCCCGAGCAGCGCGCCCTGCTCCTCGGCGACCTGGAGGCCCGGCTCGAGGGAGCCGTCGAGGAGATCGTGCGGCACGCCTCGCCGGTCATCTTCATGCGGCGCACCCTCACCCGGGACCACACCATGAACGGCCAGGACTACCGCGCGGGCGACAAGGTGGTGCTGTTCTACTACGCGGCGAACCGCGACGAGGCGGTGTTCGCCGACCCCGAACGGTTCGACATCACCCGCTCCCCGAACCCTCACCTCGGCTTCGGCGGGGCGGGCCCGCACTTCTGCCTGGGTGCCCACCTGGCCCGCCGCGAGCTCACCGTTATGCTCCGCGAACTGCTCACCCGTGTCCCCGCCGTCACCGCCGGCGAGCCCGACCGTCTCCTGTCCAGCTTCGTCAATGGCATCAAGCGCCTGCCCTGCCAGTTCTGACTACGTCCCTGCCCGGCACGCGATGCCCGAGACCTCGGACGGCCCACCAGGCAGGCGTACGGTTACTGACACAGCCGCCGACCTGGGAGCCGCCGATGAATGTCTCGCTGGACGAACACCGGCTTGGCGGACTGCGCTGGATCGTGCTGCGCGGCCCGGACCGTGCGGCGTTCCGGGCGCTCGGTGAACACATGCGCCACGAGATGGCCGCGCTCACCGAGAACTGGGGACTGGTGGCCAGGCTTCGCCAGCACGTCACGGGCCCGCCGGGCCGCGACCGCCTCGATGAGGTAAGCCGGGCCAGCGCGCTGCATCACCCCGAGGCCTGGGCCGAGCTAGCCGCGTTCGCCGAAGGGTCCGCGATGCCGTTCGATGATCTGGCCCTGGTGAACTTCCGCGGTGACCTCGGTCCGGTGACCGGCGGCACCGGGTGCAGCGACCTGGCCTGGCGGCGGGAGCGATCCCTCATCGGCCACAACGAGGACGGCACGCCGGAGAACGTCGGCCAATGCGCCCTGCTCACGCTGGCCCTGGACGGCCTGCCGAGCGTGACCGCCTTCTGGTATCCGGGCTTCCTGCCCGCCAACGCGTTCGCCGTGACCGCCGACGGCCTGGTGTGGACCATCGATCACCTCCCGGTCGCCTCACCGGGCGACGGGGCGGGCCGCCATTTCGTCGGTCGCGGCCTGCAGCGATCGGCCCGGACCCTCGACGCGGCCGTCGACTACCTGAAAATCCATCCCTCGGCCGGCGGGTTCGCCTACACCATCGGCGACCAGAACGGCCGGATCGTCAACGTGGAGGCCGTAGCCGGACACCACGCAGTCGTGGAAGCACGACCAGACTCGGATCCGCTGCTGTGGCACACCAACCACGGCCGGTACCTCCCAGGCGCCGAGCCGGCCTCCGAAGGCACCAGCGTGGCGCGCGGGCAGAAACTGAGCGCGCTTCCTATTCCGGAGCAGGATCCCGACCCGGCCTGGTTCCTGTCCATCCTGGCCGACGCGCCGCTGCCGGACGGCGTCCGTGCCGATCCAGCACCCGGGCACGGATACAACGCCACCACGCTGTGCACGTTCATCGCGGACCTCACCGCCGGCCAGGCCGTCATCGCCGCCCGGGACGACCAGCCGGTCACGATCCCGCTACCCGACCTAGCCGAAGGCAATCCGCACCGTCACCGCCGCCTCGGGCCGGATAGAAGTGACCGGATGTCGTAACCATCTGGTAGCAATGTGAGCATGGCCGACAAAGACCAACCGGTACCGGAGCAGAACGACGAGGGGCTCCGCGACGAGGCTGAACGGCACTTGCGTGCGCTGGCCGGCGACCACGCAAGGCTGCGCGACGACCAGTGGACGGCGATCAGCGCCCTGGTCGCCGGCCGCCGGCGCGCGCTGGTGGTGCAGCGCACCGGGTGGGGGAAGTCGGCGGTGTACTTTGTCGCGACCGCGCTGCTGCGGGCGCGCGGTGCCGGGCCGACGGTGATCGTGTCACCGCTGCTCGCGCTGATGCGCAACCAGGTCGAGGCGGCAGGCCGGGCCGGGATCCACGCGCGCACGATCAACTCCGCCAACTCCCAAGAATGGGACCAGGTCTACGCGGAGGTCGCGGACGGCAAGGCCGATGTATTGCTGGTCAGCCCCGAACGCCTGAACAACCCTGGCTTCCGCGACCAGGTGCTGCCGAAGCTCACCGCCGCGGCGGGCCTGATCGTGATCGACGAGGCACACTGCATCTCCGACTGGGGCCACGACTTCCGCCCTGACTACCGGCGGATCCGCACGCTGCTGCAGGCCCTTCCGCCGGGGATCCCGGTGCTGGCGACCACCGCGACCGCGAACGCCCGGGTCACCCGCGACGTCGCCGAGCAACTCGGCGCCGGCCAGGACCCAGACGAGGTGCTCGTGCTACGCGGCCCGCTGGACCGGGAGTCGCTGCGCCTCGCGGTGGTGAGCCTGCCGACGGCCCACCAGCGGCTCGCCTGGCTGGCGGCCCGTCTCGTCGACGGCGGCTTGGCGGGATCCGGGATCATCTACACGCTGACCGTCGCCGCGGCCTATGAGACGGCGGCGTTCCTCCGCGACCAGGGAATCGCCGTCGCCGCCTACAGCGGCAAGGACGACCAGGCGCAGCGGCTGCAGGCCGAAGACGACCTGCTGTCCAACCGGGTCAAGGCGCTGGTGGCGACCAGCGCGCTAGGCATGGGATTCGACAAGCCCGACCTGGGGTTCGTGGTGCACCTCGGCGCCCCGCAGTCTCCGGTCGCTTACTATCAGCAGATCGGCCGAGCGGGCCGGGCCGTGGCCAAAGCAGAGGTGATCCTGCTGCCCGGCCGCGAGGACCGGGACATCTGGGCGTACTTCGCCTCGCTCGCGTTCCCGCCCGAGTTCCATGTCCGGGCGGCACTCACCGCGCTCGCCGACGCGGGCCGGCCGCTGTCCGTCGCCGCGCTGGAGACCCGGGTCGACCTGTCCCGGGGTCGGCTGGAATCCATGCTCAAGGTGCTCGACGTCGACGGCGCGGTACGCCGCACCGCGGGCGGCTGGGAGGCCACCGGTCGGCCGTGGGTTTACGACGAAGAGCGGTACCAGCGGGTCGCTCAGGAGCGGATGCGCGAACAGCAGTCCATGCTGACCTACCAGACGACCGATGCCTGCCGGATGGAGTACCTGCGCCGCGAGCTCGACGACCCGGAGGCTGCCCGCTGCGGCCGCTGCGACAACTGCACTGGCCGGGAGCCGGACACCGAAGTCCCGCAGGCCGGCGCGGATGCGGCGCGGCAGCGACTGCTTCGCCCAGGCGTCGAGGTCGAGCCCCGCCGGATGTGGCCGCCGGGAATGAAGGACCTGGGGATCTCCGGTGCCTCGGGCAAGATCCCCGCGGACCGTACGGCCGAGCCGGGCCGCGCGCTCGGTCGTCTCACCGACGTCGGCTGGGGGGCCACCCTTCGGGCGCTACTCGCCGCCGAGGCTCCCGACGAGCCGGTCACGGACCAGCTCACCGACGCCGTAGTCAAAGTCCTTGCCGCCTGGGACTGGAGCCAGCGCCCGGCTGGGATAGTCACCATGCCGTCGCGCATCAGGCCGGTCCTGATAACGAGCCTCGGCGAGCGCATCGCGCAGCTCGGCAGGCTGCCCTACCTCGGCTCGCTCGGCTACGCCAGCCCCGACGGCCCCGGCCCGCGCCGTCACAACAGCGCCCAGCGGCTGCACTCCCTGTGGCATGCGCTCACCATCCCAGACGACCTGCGCAGGGCACTCAGCCAGCTCACCGGTCCGCTCCTGCTCATCGACGACCGCATCGAGACCGGCTGGACCATGACCATCGCCGCCAACCAGCTTAGAGAGGCCGGCGCCCCCGCCGTCCTCCCCCTAGCCCTTGCCGTCACCACCGGCTGACACGCCGCCCCCCGTGAGGGCCCTACGCACTCAGTACGCCCGTCGGGATCCGTCAGGTTTGAAAACGGCGACCGCCCGCTCCAGAACCCCCGCCAAGCTGGAGGCGCGGCGGCACCTGTCACAGCCCGTTTCCGCGGAAACGCTTTGTGAAAATTTTCACAAGCCGT